>NZ_JCAFUR010000004.1:0-294408 GCF_059371575.1 Stenotrophomonas sp. YJH_SMC_4 | reverse complement strand
TCCGCGCCAACCATGCAGCCGATAGGTCGCCACCCAGCGCCTGACCGTGGAGAACTCAAGGCCGTGGCGACGGGCAATGGCTTTGACCGATGTGGAGGTCTTGCAGGCCTCTTTGGCGACCTGCAGTTTGAAACGTGCGTCATATCTGTTCATGTATCCCTCGGGGTTGGATCTGACGTCCAACTCCCGGGGGTCACTTCAGGATGGGTTCACGGCGTCCCCCGCGAACCCAACCCGCCCCGCCAAGCGAGGCAATAACCCAGAGCCGCTCTTGACGTTGATGTTGCCGTTGCCTGCCGCAGGCAGCGCCCGCGGCCGCCGCCGCAAAGGAAACCCCTTAGATCTTCTTCGCCAGGGCCTCGGCCAGACCCGTGTAGCTGCCGGGGGTCATCTCCAGCAGGCGCTGCTTCGCATCCGCCGGCAGCTCCAGCCCCTGCACGAACGCACGCATCGACTCGGCGGTGATGCCCTGGCCACGGGTCAGCGCCTTCAGCTGCTCATACGGGTTCGGCAGGCCGTGGCGGCGCATCACCGTCTGCACGGCCTCGGCCAGCACTTCCCAGGCCGCGTCCAGATCGGCGTCCAGGCGCTGTGGGTTCACCTCCAGCTTGCCCAGGCCCTTGGCCAGCGAATCCAGCGCCACCTGGCTGTGGCCGAACGCGGTGCCCAGTGCGCGCAGCACGGTGGAATCGGTCAGGTCACGCTGCCAGCGGCTGATCGGCAGCTTCGCGCTGAAGTGCTCGAACAGCGCGTTGGCGATACCGAAGTTGCCTTCCGCATTCTCGAAATCGATCGGATTGACCTTGTGCGGCATCGTCGACGAGCCGACTTCGCCTTCCTTCAGGCGCTGCTTGAAGTAGCCCAGCGAGATGTAGCCCCAGATGTCGCGGGCCAGGTCGATCAGGATGATGTTGGCGCGGCGCGCGGCATCGCCGATCTCGGCAACATTGTCGTGCGGCTCGATCTGCGTGGTGTACGGGTTGAACACCAGGCCCAGGCCGGTCACGAAGCGCTCGGCGAAGGCCGGCCAGTCCACGTCCGGGTAGCTGGCCACGTGGGCGTTGTAGTTGCCGACCGCGCCGTTGATCTTGCCGGTCAGCTCGACCGCGGCGATCTGCCGGCGCTGGCGCTCCAGGCGGGCGACCACGTTGGCCAGCTCCTTGCCCAGCGTGGTCGGCGAGGCGGTCTGGCCATGGGTGCGCGACAGCATCGGCTGGCCGGCCTGGGCGTGGGCGAGGTTGCGCAGCGTGGTGGCGATGCCGTCCAGGGTCGGCAGCAGCACCTCGCGGCGGGCCTGTTCCAGCATCAGGCCGTAGCTGAGGTTGTTGATGTCTTCGCTGGTGCAGGCGAAATGCACGAATTCCAGCGCCGGAGCCAGCTCGGCGTCGTCCTTCAGCTGTTCCTTGATGAAGTACTCCACCGCCTTGACGTCATGGTTGGTGGTGCGCTCGATCTCCTTCACGCGCGCGGCCTGGGCCGGGCTGAAGCGGGCGGCCAACCCGCGCAGGCGGGCGACGGCGGCGTCGGAGAACGGCGCCAGTTCGACGATGCCCGGTTCGGCGGCCAGCGCCAGCAGCCATTCCACCTCGACCACGATGCGGGCCTTGATCAGGCCGTATTCGGAGAAGATCGGGCGCAGGGCGTCGACCTTGCCGGCGTAGCGGCCATCGAGCGGGGACAGGGCGAGCAGGGCGGAATCGGACATGTCGGCAGGGCTGGGACGAGCGGCGGGGGCCATATTCTACGACGTGCCGGTCAGCTAGTGCCGGCCGCGGGCCGGCAACCACGCCCGGCCCTCGATTCCATGGATTGCCGGCCAGCGGCCGGCACTACCCTTGCGCGCGCAGAACGGCCGTGCAGGTGGAACGATCTGGCCCGCCCTCGTCATCCCATGCTGCGGGCAAGGGAGTATTGTGGCCGCAGCCGCCAGCCCGGGAAGCGACACCCTGCCAGCCGCCGCTTCCCTTTCCCCAACTGAAGTAGTGCGGAGTTGATGCAATGAGCAAAGCTGCAAGCAAGGGTTTCAGAATCGAACACGACAGCATGGGCGAGCTGCAGGTGCCTGCCGATGCCCTGTGGGGCGCGCAGACCCAGCGCGCCGTGCAGAATTTCCCGGTGTCGGGCCAGCGCATGCCGCGCGGTTTCATCCGCGCCCTGGGCCTGGTCAAGGGCGCAGCCGCCGGCGTCAACGCCGAGCTGGGCCACCTGCCGAAGAATGTGGCCAAGGCCATCCAGACCGCTGCTGCCGAAGTGGCCGCCGGCAACTGGGACGCGCAGTTCCCGATCGACGTCTACCAGACGGGTTCGGGCACGTCGTCGAACATGAATGCCAATGAGGTCATCGCCACCCTGGCCAACCGTGCCGGCAAGGCGGGCAAGACCACCGTGCATCCCAATGACCACGTCAACCAGGGGCAGAGCTCCAATGACGTGATTCCGACTGCGCTGCGGGTGTCGGCGGTGCTGGCGACGCACGAGCAGCTGCTGCCGGCGCTGGTGCACCTGCGCAAGACCCTGGACAAGAAGGGCCGCAGCCTGCGCAAGGTGGTCAAGACCGGCCGTACCCACCTGATGGACGCGATGCCGCTCACCTTCGAGCAGGAATTCGGTGCGTGGTCGGCGCAGCTGGCCTCGGCGCAGGAGCGCATCGAAGACAGCCTCAAGCGCGTGCGCCGCCTGCCGCTGGGCGGCACCGCCATCGGGACCGGCATCAATGCCGACCCACGCTTCGGTGCACAGGTGGCCAAGGCGCTGAAGCAGCAGACCGGTTTCAAGTTCGACAGCGCCGAGAACAAGTTCGAAGGTCTGGCCGCGCAGGATGATGCAGTGGAACTGTCGGGCCAGCTCAATGCGCTGGCCGTGGCGCTGATCAAGATCGCCAATGACCTGCGCTGGATGAACGCCGGTCCGCTGGCCGGGCTGGGCGAGATCGAACTGCCGGCACTGCAGCCGGGCAGCTCGATCATGCCAGGCAAGGTCAACCCGGTCATTCCGGAAGCCACGGTGATGGCCTGCGCGCAGGTGATCGGCCACCACACCGCGATCACCGTGGCCGGGCAGACCGGCAACTTCCAGCTCAACGTCACCCTGCCGTTGATCGCGGTGAACCTGCTCGATGGCATCGGCCTGCTGGCCAATGTGTCCAGGCTGCTGGCCGACAGCGCGATCGCCGGGCTGAAGGTGCGCGAGGACCGCGTGGCCGAGGCGCTGGCGCGCAACCCGATCCTGGTCACCGCGCTGAACCCGATCATCGGCTACGAGAAGGCAGCGGCGATTGCCAAGCGTGCCTACAAGGAACAGCGCCCGGTGCTGGACGTGGCGCTGGAAGACAGCGGGCTTGACGAGGCCGAGCTGCGTCGCCTGCTGGACCCGACTGCGCTGACTGCTGGTGGCATCCAGGCTGGCGGTGGTGGCGCCGGGGGGTGATCTGCCGGTTGCAGAGTCGAGCCACGCTCGACGGTTGTTCCGGAGTCGGGCATGGTTCGACTCTACGGAAACGAAGAACGCCGCCCTCGGGCGGCGTTTTTCGTCAGCGACGGTCGGCGACGATGTTGCCGAAGGTGTCGGTGTAATCCTTGAACTCGGGGATGCGCTGGATCAGGTCGGCCGGGATCACCTCCATGCCCTCCGGCGGCTGGATCTTCACCGGCTGCATGTTCGGATCGGCCGGTGCGGCCACCAGCGTGTTCTGGCGCAGCACCTGCAGCTTGCCGAACATCGTCTGCAGCATCTGCTTCTGCCCGTCGTCCAGTGGAATCTGGATCTCGTCCACCTTCATCGTGCCGTCGCCGAGGATGATGATGTTCGGTGCCGGCGGGCGGCGCACGGTCACCATGCCTTCGCTGACGGAAATCTTGGGCTTGCCGCGCTCGGCGCGGTGATTGCGGTAATCCTTGTCGCAGCCGACCAGGCCCAGGCAGAGCAGGGCGGCCAGCAGCAGGAACAACTTCTTCATGGCGTTCGGTTCGGGGGCATCCGGGGGGCCCATTGTAAGCCCGCCGACAGTGCCCGACCGGCAACGGAAGGCCGCAGCCGGTCGGGTGCGTCGATTTGTCTCAGTTGGAGAACGTGACCGAGTTGTCCTTGCCGCAGTCGTCCACGTCGCTCTGGTCCATCGTCGCGTAGGGCTTGAATGCCGGCAGCTCGCGCGCCAGTGCCTGCTGGCTGGCCAGCATCGCCGGCAGGCGATCGCAGATGCGCTTGGCCTGGGCCTCGATCTTGGCGGCTTCGGCGTTGATGCGCTTCTCCACCCCTTCGCTGTCGCCGCTGAAGATGCCCTTCAGCGCTTCACCGGCGGCGTTGGCGCCGAGTTTGGCGCCGGCCAGCCCGACATCCATGCCCGCCATCGCAACGGCGACCACGTGACCGCGGTACTCCTGCAGGTGGCGGCGCTGGACGTCGTTGGCGGCGACCTCCTTGCCGGCGATCAGCAGGCGGCCATCCGGCGTGATCTCCGCACGCGGCTGCTTGTCGGCCGAGATCTTGATGTTGCCCTGGGCGATGTCCTTGCGGGCATCGTCCATGGCTTCCTTGACGGTCTGGCCAACGCCGCTGGTGGCTTCGGCGACGCTCTTGCCGACGCTCTTGTCGGGGGCGGAGGACGTGCCACCACAGGCGATCAGCGGCAGGCACAGCAGGGTAGCGGGCAGCAGGCGCAACAGGTTCATGATGTTCCCCTGGACGTGTGTGGAAGAGGATTACTTGCTGCGCGGCAGGGTGACCCGGCCGCTGACGTTGCGGTGTTCGATATCGCCGCTGCCGCTGTGATCGACGGTCAGGCTGCCGCGTACGCCGTCCACCTGGATGTCGCCCGAGCCGTGGCTGCGCACATGCACGTTGCCGCCGATATCGGCCAGATCGATGCCACCGGAGCCGACCACGCCGACTTCGACGCTGCCCTGCACGCGCTTGAACTCGATGTCGCCGGAGCCGACCGTATCCAGGCGTGCGTTGCCACGCACATCGGTGATCTTCAGGTCACCCGAACCGACAGTGCCGGTGATGGCATCGCCGCCGATGTTGCGGACATTGACGTCGCCCGAACCCAGCGACAGCAGATTCAGCGAACTGCCGCCATCGATGGTGAGGTCGCCGGAACCCACTGCAGCGTGGATGCTGCCACGGGTACCGCGGGCCACCGCGTCACCGGAGCCGACGTCCACGCTGAGCGACTGTGCGTTCTCCACGCTGGCGTCACCCGAGCCGACCTTGAACTGCAGCGGCAGGTTGTCCGGCACGCTGCCACGGATATCCAGCCAGGCGTAGCTGTTGCCCAGGCTGATGCCGCTTTGGCGGCCGTCGCGGCGCAGGCTCACCACCAGCTTGTCGCCCACCTTGCGCTGGTCCAGTACCAGCTGGTCCAGCCATTCCTGGCTGGACGCGCAGGCGCGGCCGTCCAGCTGGCCGCCGCCAGCGCTGGCGACCACCTTCAGGTCATGCTGGTTGACCTCGAACACCACCGTCCTGGCACCGGCCACGTCCAGCTTCAGCGCGCGGGCGGCAGTGAACTTGCAGTTCGGAGCATCGGCGGCCAGCGCCGACAACGGCAACAGCAACAACGCAGAACAGGCGAGCAGGGAACGCATGGGTGGTGCCTCCGGGTGGATGGAATCAGATCTCGCCGGCGCGCTTGCGCAGGCGGATGGCGAGGAAGATGAACAGTGCCCCGACGGCCGCACCGATCCACAGCTCCGGCATCGCCAGCGACTTCAGCTGCGAGGCGGGGGACATCAGGCTGACCACCGAATCCAGGTCGCGGCGCGAACCTTCACCTGCGCCGAGGCGGTACAGCAGGTCCATGCCGGGCACGCCGCCCAGCAGCAGGCGGCCGACGATGTTCTGCCAGAACCAGCCGGTGGTCAGGCCGAACAGCGGCATGATCTTGGTGGTGCTGACGATGACGCCGGCAAACAGTGGCAGCATCACCGCCCACAGGAACGGCTTGCTCTTGGCCCAGGCCGAGCACAGCAGCAGCCACCCTGCAGTGGGCAGGGCCCAAAGCGCGTAGACCGGAATCCAGCTCAGGTGGCCAGCGGCCAGGGTCAACGGGCTGGCGGGCCCCCAGATCAGCGCCATCGGGCTGCCACCGTGCATCAGCGCGACGATGCTGATGATCAGCATGAAGCCGAACATGGTGATGATGCCGGCAATCACCGCGATCAGCGGTGCCACGACCAGTGCGCTGATGACCTTGGACAGCACGGTCTGGGTATCCGACAGCGGCAACGACTTCCAGAACAGGATGCTGCGGTCGCGGCGGTCGTCGTACAGGGCGCCGAGGCAATAGAAGAACACCACGAAGGCCAGCACCAGGAACGGCCATGCCGAGCTGAGCACCAGGGTCAGGTCAAGGCCGTTACCGAGGTCGGCAAGGTCCTTGCCGTCGATGTTGCGGGTGAGCAGCGCCAGGTCCAGGCCATTGACGTTCACGCTCTCGCCATCGACATGCAGCGCACCGTTGCGCGCCGCGCGGTTCAGCGCGAACAGGCCGAAGGCGATGCCAACGGTGCTCATCACCAGCGAGATCAGGCCGGCGATCAGCGGGGCATACAGGAAACCGCCGCGGTTTTCCCAGTACTCGCGCTTGAGCAGCCAGCGCAGCGTGCCGAGGGGGCTGACGGGATGGTTGACGGCATTCATGCGTAGGTCCCCTTCATGACGGCGACGAACAGGTCGGCCAGGCCCGGGCTGCGGGTCTCGCCAAGGGTGGAAAGCTGGGCGCGCGGTACGCCGTCGAACAGCATCACGGTCTTGCCGAACGCCAGGCTGCGTTCGTCGATCGGCTTCAGGGCGCGCGCGGTCTCCAGCTGGTCGGCGTTGACCAGCAGTTCCGTGTAACGCTGGCCGACCTCGTCCATTTCCGCATCGAGCACGATTCGGCCATCACGGATGAACATGACGTCGCTGAGGATGTGCTCGATCTCTTCCACCTGGTGGGTGGTGACGATGATGGTTTTCTGCTCGTCGAAGTAGTCTTCCAGCAGGCGCTGGTAGAACTCCTTGCGGTACAGGATGTCCAGGCCCAGGGTGGGCTCGTCCAGTACCAGGATGCGGGCATCGATGGCCATCACCAGCGCCAGGTGCAGCTGCACGATCATGCCCTTGGACAGCTCGCGCACGCGCTGCTTCGGCTGCAGCTTGGTGTTGGCCAGGAAGCGCTCGCAGCGGGCGCGGTCGAAGCGCGGATGCACGCCGGCGACGAAATCGATGGCTTCGCGCACCTTCAGCCAGCGCGGCAGCACGGCGACGTCGGCGATGAAGCAGATGTCGTTCATCAGTTCGTCGCGGTGCAGCCGCGGGTCGCGCCCGAGCACGCTCAACTCACCTTCCACCGAGGTGAGGCCAAGAATGGCCTTCAGCGCGGTGGTCTTGCCGGCGCCATTGGGACCGATCAGGCCGACGATGCGCCCGCTCGGAATGCTGAAGCTGGCACTGTCGAGGGCAACGGTGGACTTGTAGGCCTTGCGCAGGCCGCGGGCGGTGATGACCGGTTCGCTTGCGGTGCTATTCATCAGACTTTCCCCTGGGGCAGCAATTCGTCGAGGCTCAGGCCCAGGCGCTGGATGCGCTCCAGCACGGCCGGCCATTCTTCATTGAGGAAGCGCTCGCGCTCGCTGCTGCGCAGCTGCGTGGCGGCCTGCTCGGTCATGAACATGCCCAGCCCGCGGCGCTTTTCGACCAGGCCTTCGTCGGCCAGTTCCTGGTAAGCGCGCGAAACGGTGATGGGGTTCAGTTGGTAATCGGCGGCCACCTGGCGCACCGAAGGCAGGGCATCGCCCGGCTTGAGGATTCCGTCGAGCATCATGGCGATCACGCGCTCCTTCAACTGACGGTAGATGGGAGCGCCGTCGCTCCACTGGATGTCGCTCATATTCAGCTCCGTGGGGTCAGCGGCTGGGCGAACGAGAAATACGGCATGGACAGGGAGCTGTGCAGCCGACGCGGGGGAGGGGGGGGGGAATCGGCGTTCCCGGCCGGTGTAGCGATTGCATCCTGCGCACTGTCGGGCGAGGCGGGGGCGGTGGGCGTGGCCAGCCAGGCCAGCACGATCAGGGTCGAAACAGCAGCGGCCGCGGGTGCGGTGAGGTTGCGACGGATCCGGGCGTTCATGGCTTCCCCCTGTCTCAGGTGACTGGTGTTGTATGCAACTATAACACCGGCACGCCTACGTGCAACCCCTTGCCGTCCCCAACTGATGACAGGGGTGGTCAAATCGCTGAAATATCCGTTTATCTGATTGATTCGGAAGGGAAATCAGGTTCTGGCGCGGGCCGACCCAGGCCCGCCTTCCATTCAGTGTTGTCCATGCTATGTCATTACTGCGCCGTTGCTGGCGGGTCGTGCAGGAAAGCGCCACGCCGCGCAAAGCCACAGGCGCCCCTTGCAACAAGGGGGAAGGGGGCCCGGTGCTATAGTTCGGCCGACTCCGGCCGCTACCGGCCGGCCCTGTGAATGGCCACCGCGGACTGCTCTCGATGCCCTTGCCGACCGTTATGCCGCGCCGCCTGCGCGGCCTGTCCCTGCTGACCCTGCTGGTAGCCGGCCTGGCCGGTTCCACCCAGGTGCTGGCGGCCGATCTTCTCGACCTCGACTACCGCCCGCTGGCCAGCAAGCAGCAGGTCAACCTGCAGCAGCGCTACCACGGGCAGGTGCTGCTGGTGGTCAATACCGCAAGCAAGTGCGGCTATACCCCTCAGTACGAAGGCCTGGAGGCGCTGCAGAAGCGCTATGCCGGCCGCGGCTTTGCCGTGCTCGGCTTCCCGTCCAACGATTTCAAGGGCCAGGAGCCCGGTGACGAGAAGCAGATCCAGGATTTCTGCACGCTCACCTACGGGGTCAAGTTCCCGATGTTCGAGAAGGTGCACGTGGTCGGTGCGGAGGCGACGCCGCTCTATCAACGGTTGACCGCGGCCACCGGCGTGGCACCGGGCTGGAATTTCCACAAGTACCTGGTCGGCCGCGATGGCAAGGTCATCGCCCAGTTCGCCAGCAAGGTGACGCCGGATGATCCGCAGCTGACTGCGGCCATCGACAAGGCGCTGGCCGCAGCGGCCGCACATTGATATCCGGCACGGATGCCTCGACATCGACGGCATGCGTGCGACAATGCTTCTTTTCGCGCCGACGTCGGCGCCCAGACACTTCCAGGAATGCAGCGAATGAAGATGGGAATGCGCGGCGCCGCGGCGTCGGTTCTGATTCTGGCGATGGGCACTTCAGGTGTCGCTCTGTCGCAACAATCGGCTGCCCCCGCAGCCGCCAAGGAGACCGCAACCTTGAATTCCCCCAAGCAGAAGCTCGGCTACGCCATCGGCCTGGACGTGGCCAAGTCGTTCACCCCGATCGCCGATGAGATCGACGTGGCCGCGCTGCGCACCGCCGTGGAGCGTTCGTTCGAAGGCCTGCAGCCGCAGATCACCCAGGAACAGGCCAAGGCCACCGACGCGGCCCTGCGCCAGGTCGTGATGGCCCGCAGCGGCCAGCAGGTGCCGGGCATGGCGCCGGGTTCGCAGCCGCCGAAGGTCGACCGCGTCAAGGTGTCGCAGATGATCGGTTCCTACTCTGTGGGCCCGTCGCTGGCGCAGCTGAAGGACGACATCGATGTTGCCTCGCTGTTTGACGCGATCAGCACCGGCCTGACCAAGGGCCAGCCGAAGATGACGGAAGCTGACGCGACCGCCACCATCCAGGCCTTCATGGGCAGCAAGCAGGCTGAAATGCAGGCCAAGGCTGCCGCTGCTGCGCAGACCAACCGCGAAGAAGGCAATGCCTTCCTGGCCAAGAACAAGACCCAGCCGGGCGTCGTGACGACGGCCTCGGGCCTGCAGTACCAGGTCATCCGCCCGGGTAGCGGCGAGCGCCCGCTGCCGAGCAGCAAGGTGCGCGTGAACTATGAAGGCAAGCTGCTTAACGGCACCGTGTTCGACAGCTCCTATGGTCGTCAGCCGGCCGAGTTCGGCCTGGACCAGGTGATCAAGGGCTGGACCGAGGGCGTTGCGCTGATGCCGGTCGGTTCGAAGTACCGCTTCTGGATCCCGGGCAATCTGGCTTATGGCGAGAACGGCACGCCGGGTGGCCCGATCGGCCCGAACGCGACTCTGACGTTCGACGTCGAGCTGCTGGGCGTCCTGCCGTAAGCCACCACGGAGCCTGCACGGACATGCGCGTTGCGATTTTCGGTACCGGTTATGTAGGTCTGGTGACCGGTACCTGCCTGGCCGATGTCGGTCATCAGGTGGTCTGCGTCGATATCGACCAGGCCAAGGTGGATGGCCTCAACCAGGGCATCATCCCGATCTATGAGCCCGGCCTGGAGCCGATGGTGAAGGCCAACCACGCCGCGTCGCGGCTGGCATTCACCACCGATGCCGCGTCCGCGATCGCGCATGGCCAGGTGGTGTTCATCGCCGTCGGTACCCCGCCGGACGAGGATGGCAGCGCTGACCTGCAGTACGTACTGGCCGTGGCCCGTACCATTGGCCGGCACATGAGCGTGCCGACCGTGGTGGTCAACAAGTCGACGGTGCCGGTGGGCACCGCCGACAAGGTGCGTGCGGCCATTGCTGAAGAACTTGCCGCGCGTGGCGCGGATATCACCTTTGACGTGGTGTCCAACCCGGAATTCCTGAAGGAAGGCGACGCGGTCGCCGACTGCATGCGCCCGGACCGCATCATCATTGGTGCGACCAGCGAGGAGTCGGTCGCGGTGATGCGTCGTCTGTATGCGCCGTTCAACCGCAACCACGACCGAGTGGTGGAAATGGACGTGCGCTCGGCCGAGCTGACCAAGTACGCGGCGAACGCGATGCTGGCGACCAAGATTTCGTTCATGAACGAAATCGCGAACATCGCCGAGCGCGTCGGTGCCGACGTCGAGCAGGTCCGCCAGGGCATCGGCTCGGACCCGCGCATCGGCTGGCACTTCATCTACCCGGGCGCCGGCTACGGTGGCTCCTGCTTCCCCAAGGACGTGCAGGCGCTGGCCCGCACCGCCCAGCAGCATGGTCTTGAGCCGAAGCTGCTGAACGCGGTGGAAGCGGTCAACGATGCGCAGAAGGGCCACCTGTTCGCCCTCATCCAGCGTCATTACGACAAGGGCGAGGACGAAGGCGTGCGCGGCAGGACCTTTGCCGTGTGGGGCCTGGCCTTCAAGCCGAACACCGACGACATGCGTGAAGCCTCCAGCCGTCGCCTGCTGGCGCAGCTGTGGGAGGGCGGTGCCACGGTGCGTGCCTACGACCCGGAAGCGATGCATGAATCGCAGCGCATCTTCGGCGAGCGCGATGACCTGGTGTTCTGCAGCAGTGCTGATGAGGCCCTCGAAGGGGCCGACGCGCTGGTGGTGGTCACCGAGTGGAAGCAGTTCCGCAGCCCCGACTTCCAGAAGCTGCGCGAGCAGCTGAAGGACGCGGCGGTGTTCGATGGGCGCAATCTGTACGATCCTGCCGAAGTGGAAGCTGCCGGCCTGGCGTACTACGGCATTGGCCGGGGGCGTTCGCTGCATGTCTGACCTGCTGCCGACCGAACGCGAGCAGGCGCTGGAAGCGCGCCTGGTCGAACTGGAAATGCGCGTGTCCTTCCAGGAACAGGCGCTTGCCGAATTGAGCGATGCGCTGGCCGATGCCCGCATGCAGGGCATGCGCAACGCCGACGTGCTGCGTGTGCTGCTGGAGGACCTGGGCAAGGTCCGCAACGCACTGAATTCTTCCGATCCGGCGAGCGAACCACCGCCGCCGCACTACTGATCCGAATCCTATGAGCGATACCCTCCGCGACCAGCTGATGGGCCTGGGCTTCAGGCCCGCGCCCAAGCCCGAGCGCAAGAATGATGGCCCCCGCCGTGATGGCCGCCCGCAGGGCAAGGGTGGCAACGGCAATGGAAAGCCGCAGGGCGCTGGCAAGGGCGAGCACAAGCCCGGCGAGCGTCGCGGGCATGGCCACGGTGGCCCGGGCAGGCCCGGCCAGTCGCGTGGCCCGGGCCAGCAGGGCCCGCGCAAGCCGCGCAGCGCCGAAGAGATGGATCTGGCCAAGGCCTATGCCATCCGTGCGCAGCGTGAGAAGGAAGAGCGCATCGAGACCGAGCGCCTGAAGCAGGAAGAAGCACGCGTGCGCCGCGAGGCGAAGGCCAAGCTGGAAGAACTGCTGAAGGACAAGGGCCTGAACTCCGAGGCGGCTGATATCGCTCGCCACTTCCCGTATGGCGGCAAGATCAAGCGCATCTACGTGACCGCCGAACAGCTGACCGCGCTCAATGCCGGTGAGCTGGGCGTGGTCCAGCTCAATGGCCGTTACCTGCTGGTGACCGCCGAAGTGCTGGCACAGTCCGAAGCGGTGTTTGCCGCATCGGTGGCACTGAAGGTCGACCCGAACGCGCCGGCCGAGGAAGATCCCTACGCGGACCCGCAGTACCAGGTACCGGACGACCTGGTCTGGTAACTGCACCTGCTGCACGATGAAAACGCCGGGCATTGCCCGGCGTTTTCGTTACGGGACGCGCGCAGTGCTGTGGCGTGCACGGATCAACGGCAGGCTCAGCGCGAAGAAGCACAGCAGTGCGCCGACCAGAGCGAATCCGCTACCGGCGAGGAAGGCCGTGCGTCCCTCGTCGATCTTCCACAGTTGGCCGGCGATGAGCGCGCCCAGCACGCCGCCGACACCGGACGAGAAACCGTACAGCAGGCCCTGGCCATGGCCATTGAGGCGTCCGGGGAAGTAGATCGCCAGCATCTGCATCGCCGCGGCGAAGAACGCGGCAAAGCCCAGCGCGTGCGCGGTCTGCGCCAGCAGCATCACCGGCAGGTTTTCCGGGAACAGTGCGGTCACCGCCCAGCGCAGGCAGGAACTGACCAGCGCGATCAGCAGCATCCAGCTGGCGTCATAGCGGCGGAAGAAGCGGCCGATGGTGAAGAACACGCCCACTTCGAACACCACGCCGATGGTCCAGAGCAGGCCGAGCGTGGATGTGCGATAGCCGTGGTGGTCCATGTAGACCGAGAAGAAGGTGTAGTACGGGCCGAACGAGAGCTGCTCCATGAAAGCGGCCAGGAAGAACGCCAGCACCGGCGGGCGGCGCACGATCTGCCAGAAGCCGCTGGCATCGCCGCCGGTCCTGCCGATGTCGCGTGCGTAGTGGTTGCTGAAGGCCGAGGCGACCAGCAGGACGAACAGCGGCAGCATCATCCAGGGCAGCAGCCCGGCGCGGCCGGCGGTGCCGTCACCTTCGATCAGCCAGCCGAACAGGGTGACGATGGCGATGAACCCAAGCGAACCCCAGACCCGGATCAGGCCGTAGCGATGGCTGTCGCTGCCGAGATGGGTGAGGGTGATCGACTCGAACTGCGGCATCACCGCGTTGTAGAAGAAGCAGAACACGATCATCGCCGGATACATCCATGGCTGCGGCAGAGGCAGCAGGAATGCGGCGAAGCTGATCAGGGTCAGTACGCAGCCGATGCGCAACAGTCGGATCGGCCGCGGTGAGGTGGCTGCCAGCGAGGTCCAGGCACTGGGTGCAACCACGCGTGTGGCATACCACAGCCCCATCATCACGCTGATGGCGGTCACGCTCATCCCGCGTGCAGTGAGGAACAGGCTCCAGTACGGAGTGAACGCGCCCAGCGCCGCGTAATAGAACAGGTAGAAGCTGGAAAGACGGGCAACGGGAACGGTCATCGCGGAATGATGAAGCAAAAAGGGGACGGAGGGGATTAAGTCGTTTGAGGCACAAACGACTTAATCCCCTCCGTCCCCTTTTCGGGTCATTCGGGATCGTAGTCGAGGTTGGAGGCCAGCCAGCGCTCGGCCTGGGCGCGCTCCACGCCCTTGCGCCGGGCGTAGTCGGTGACCTGCTCGCGGCTGAGGCGCCCGACCACGAAGTACTGGCTTTGCGGATGGCTGAAGTAGTAGCCCGATACCGCGGCGGTCGGAAGCATCGCAAAGCTCTCGGTCAGTTCCATGCCGGCGTTGGCCTCGGCCCGCAGCAGATCGAACAGGCGCCGCTTCTCGCTGTGCTCGGGGCACGCCGGATAGCCGGGAGCGGGGCGGATGCCACGGTACTGCTCATCGATCAGGGCGTCGTTGTCCAGCGTCTCGGCCTGGTCATAACCCCAGAATTCCGTGCGTACACGCTGATGCAGGCGCTCGGCCAGGGCTTCGGCGAAGCGGTCGGCCAGGGCCTTCAGCAGGATCGCGTTGTAGTCGTCATGCTCGGCTTCGAAGCGCGCCACGTGGGCATCGATGCCGATGCCGGCAGTGACCGCGAACGCGCCGATCCAGTCCTGCCTGCCGCTGTCGGTCGGCGCGATGAAATCGGCCAGGCAGAAATCCGGGCGCTCGGCCGGCTTGTCCACCTGCTGGCGCAGGAAGTGCAGGGTGGTCTCGCCCTGTGGGTGCTGCACGCGCACGTCGTCGCCGACGCTGTTGGCCGGCCACAGGCCGAACACGGCCTTGGCGGTCAGCCACTTCTCGCCGACGATGCGGTCGAGCATCGCGCGGGCATCGCGGTACAGCTCGCTGGCCTGGCTGCCGACGATCTCGTCGGTGAGGATCGCCGGGAACTTGCCGGCAAGCTCCCAGGCCTGGAAGAACGGCGTCCAGTCGATGTACTCGACCAGCTCGGCCAGCGGATAGTCATCGAAGACGTGCAGGCCTGGCTGCTTCGGCGCGGGCGGCGTGTAGTTCCCCCAGTCGCCCTGGAACTTCTGCCCGCGTGCATGTTCCAGCGGCACCAGGCGCTTGGCATCGCCACGATTGCGGTGCCGTGCCCGGATCTCGGCATAGTCGGCCTCGTTGGCGGCAACGAAGGCTTCGCGCAGGTCGCGCGAGATCAGCGACTGGGCCACGCCGACCGCGCGCGAGGCGTCCTTCACCCACACCGTAGGCGCTTTGTAGTGCGGGTCGATCTTCAACGCGGTGTGCGCGCGCGAGGTGGTGGCGCCGCCGATCAGCAGCGGCAGATTGAAACCCTGGCGCTCCATCTCGCGGGCGACGTGGCTCATCTCCTCCAGCGAGGGAGTGATCAGACCGGACAGGCCGATCAGGTCGGCGTTGTGCTCGCGCGCGGCATCGAGGATCTTCTGCGCCGGCACCATCACGCCAAGGTCGACCACCTCGAAGTTGTTGCAGGCCAGGACCACGCCGACGATGTTCTTGCCGATGTCATGCACATCGCCCTTCACCGTGGCCATGATGATCTTGCCGTTGCTCTTGGCAGTGTCGCCGCTGCGCGCCTTCTCCGCCTCGATGTACGGCAGGAGGTAGGCCACGGCCTTCTTCATCACACGCGCGGATTTCACCACCTGCGGCAGGAACATCTTGCCGGCGCCGAACAGGTCACCGACGATGTTCATGCCGTCCATCAGCGGGCCCTCGATCACGTCCAGCGGGCGGCTGGAGGCCTGTCGGGCCAGTTCGGTGTCTTCCTCAACGAAGGCATCCAGGCCGTGCACCAGTGCATGCGCCAGGCGCTGCGCCACCGGCTTGTCGCGCCAGGCCAGGTCTTCGGTCTTCGCCGCACCCTTCCTGCCCTTGTAGCGCTCGGCGATCTCCAGCAGGCGTTCGGTGGCATCGCTGCGGCGGTTGAGGATCACATCCTCCACGCGCTCACGCAGCTCCGGCTCCAGCTCATCGTAGATCGGCATGGCACCGGCATTGACGATGCCCATGTCCATGCCGGCGGCGATGGCGTGGTACAGGAACACCGAATGGATGGCCTGGCGCACCGTTTCGTTGCCGCGGAACGAGAACGAGACGTTGGAGACACCACCGGAGACGTGGCAGTGCGGCAGCGTCTGCTTGATGATGCGGGTGGCTTCGATGAAGTCCACCGCATAGTTGTCATGTTCTTCGATGCCAGTGGCGACGGCGAAGATGTTCGGGTCGAAGATGATGTCCTGCGGCGGGAAGCCGATCTCGTCGACCAGGATGCGGTAGGCGCGGGTACAGATCTCGACCTTGCGCGCACACGTATCGGCCTGCCCGCTTTCATCGAAGGCCATGACCACCGCGGCGGCGCCATAGCGCAGGACCTTGCGCGCGTGTTCGCGGAAAAGCGCCTCGCCTTCCTTCAGCGAGATCGAGTTGACCACGCTCTTGCCCTGCAGGCACTTCAGGCCGGCCTCGATCACGCTCCACTTGGAGGAGTCGACCATCACCGGGATGCGGGCGATGTCCGGCTCGGACATGATCAGGTTGAGGTAGCGGGTCATCGCCGCTTCCGAATCGATCAGGCCCTCGTCCATGTTGACGTCGAGGATCTGCGCGCCGCTTGCCACCTGCTGGCGGGCCACGTCCACCGCTTCTTCGTAGCGGCCTTCCTTGATCAGCTTGCGGAACTGCGCGCTGCCGGTCACGTTGGTGCGTTCGCCGACGTTGATGAACAGCAGGTCCGGGGTGATGACCAGGGGTTCCAGGCCGGACAGGCGGGTAGGGCGGACAGGCGTCATGGCAGGCGTCGGCTCAGCAGCAATAGGGCGGGAAGTGCGGAACGGTGGCGGCGACATTCATGCGGCCTGCTCCCGGGTGCCGGGCAGTGCGCGCGGCGGCAGCCCGGCCACAGCCGCGGCAATGGCGCGGATATGGTCGGGCGTGGAGCCGCAGCAGCCGCCGACCAGGTTCAGCAGGCCATCTTCGGCGAAGCCTCGCAGGGTGCTGGCCATGTCCTCCGGCGTCTCGTCATACTCGCCGAAGGCATTGGGCAGGCCGGCATTGGGGTGTGCGCTGACGTAGCAGTCGGCGACCTGCGCAAGGGTTTCCACGTGCGGTCGCATCGCATCGGCGCCCAGCGCGCAGTTCAGCCCGATCGACAGCGGCCGTGCATGCGCCAGCGAGGCATGGAAGGCTTCCGCAGTCTGCCCGGACAGGGTGCGACCGGAAGCGTCGGTGATGGTGCCGGAGATCATCACCGGCAACCGCGCGCCGCGCGCATCGAACGCTTCCTCCAGCGCATACAGCGCGGCCTTGGCGTTGAGCGTGTCGAAGATGGTCTCGACCATGATGGTGTCGGCGCCGCCGTCGATCAGGCCCTCGATGGCTTCGCGGTAGGTGTCGCGCAGTTCGTCGAAGCTGGTGTTGCGGAAGCCCGGATCGTTCACGTCCGGGCTGATCGAGGCGGTGCGGCTGGTCGGGCCGACCACCCCGATCACGAAGCGCGGCTTCCCCGGGGTGGTTGCGGCCACGGCGTCACAACAGGTGCGCGCGACCGCAGCGCCGGCCTTGTTCAACTCGTACACCAGGTGTTCGAGGTGGTAGTCGGCCTGGCTGACCGAGGTTGCATTGAAGGTGTTGGTTTCGACCAGGTCCGCGCCCGCTTCCAGGTAGGCGGTGTGGATGTCTGCGACGATCTGCGGCCGGGTCAGCAGCAGCAGATCGTTGTTGCCCTTCAGGTCATGGCCCTCCGGCGTGCCGTGGTCGCAGCCGGGGCCATGGCTGTGATCGTAACCGCCGGCGAAGCGTTCGCCACGGTAATCGTCTTCCTGCAGGCCGTGGCGCTGGATCATCGTGCCCATCGCACCGTCGATGATCAGGATCCGCTCGCGCAGGGCGTCGAGCAGGGCGTTGGCACGCTCAGGATGCAACCAGGGCAGGGCAGGCATGGCGTTCTCGGGCTCAGGGTTTGTGGGCGATCAGCGAAATCACTTCGAAGTGCGGCGGACGCTTCTCGCGGGTGACCGTCTCCAGGCTGGATACCTGCAGGCCGGCCTTGTCGACGAACCTGCGCAGCTCCTTGTCGCTGAAGCCGAGGTTGACGTGGCCGTAGGCCTCCACCGCGGCCTTGTGTTCATGGCGGGCCAGGCTGCACAGCAGCAGGCGCCCGCCCGGGCGCAGCACGCGCGCGCCTTCGGTCACCGCCTGCGCCGGCTTGCTGGCGTAGGTCAGCGCGTGCATCAGCACTACCAGATCGAAACTGTTGTCCTTGAAGGGCAGCGCATGCATGTCGCCCTCGCGCACTTCCACGTTGGGCAGACGGCGCAGGCGCTCGCTGGCGGCGGCGACCACGCGCGCGCTGGTGTCGATGCAGATGTAGCGCTTGGCATGCGGGGCCACCAGTTCGGCCAGCACGCCGTCACCAGAGGCGATGTCCAGCACGTCGCCGGTCTCCAGCAGCGGCAGCGCGGTGCGGGCGAGGGCTTCCCAGGTGCGCCCCGGGGAGTAGTGGCGTTCCATGTCGCCGGCCACGCTGTCGGCCCAGTTCTGGTCGGAGGCGCGGTGGGCCAGCACGGCAGCGACGCGTTCAGCGTCCTGGCGCAGCAGCGGGTCATCGCTTCCGTTGCTCAAGGCATGCCACAATGCACGCTGCGCCGGGTCCAGCTGGGCCTCGTCGAAGCGGTAATAGGCCGATACGCCCGCACGGCGGTCGCGGACCAGGCCGGCTTCCTTCAGGCGCGCCAGGTGGGTGGACACGCGTGGCTGTGCCAGCCGGGTGATCGCCGACAGTTCGGCCACGGTCAGTTCCTCCTGCTCCAGCAGCGCCAGCAGGCGCACGCGGGTCGCATCGGCGAACACCTTCAGGCGGGTCGACCAGTCTTCAAGATCCATAAATATCTACCTATCGCGATATAGAGATATATTCGCTGAAAGGGCCCGTCGCGGTCAAGTCGCCAGCGTACGGAAACAGCCGGGCCCCGGTACAATCGGGGCACCTGGGCGCGCCGTATGTAGCCCATAACTTCATGTACCCGGGAGGGTGTTGTGGATTTCAGCTTTACCGAAGAGCAGTTGATGCTGCAGGACGTTGCGCGGCGCATCGCGCAGGAGAAGATCGCCCCTAGCGCGGAGCACCATGACCGTACCGGCGAGTTCCCGCTCGACAACATCCGCCTGCTGGGCGAGAACGGCCTGATGGGCATCGAAGTGCCGACCGAATACGGTGGCGCGGGCATGGACCCGGTTGCGTACGTGCTGGCGATGGTGGAGGTCGCCGCCGCCGACGCAGCCCATTCGACCATCATGTCGGTCAACAACTCGCTGTTCTGCAACGGCATCCTCACCCACGGTACCGAGCAGCAGAAGCAGACCTACGTGCGTGCCATCGCCGAGGGCGAGGCCATCGGCGCGTTCGCGCTGACCGAGCCGCAGTCCGGCTCCGATGCCACCGCCATGCGCTGCCGCGCGGTGAAGCGGGCCGACGGCACCTTCGTCATCAACGGCAAGAAGAGCTGGATCACCTCCGGCCCGGTGGCCAGGTACATCGTGCTGTTCGCGATGAGCGAGCCGGACAAGGGCGCGCGCGGCATCACCGCCTTCCTCATCGATACCGACAAGGCGGGCTTCGGTCGCGGCAAGACCGAGCCGAAGCTGGGCATCCGCGCTTCGGCCACCTGCGAGATCGAGTTCAACGATTACGTGGCGAAGGCCGAAGACGTGCTGGGCCAGGAAGGCGAGGGCTTCAAGATCGCCATGAGCGTGCTCGATGCTGGCCGCATCGGCATCGCCTCGCAGGCCATCGGCATCGCCCGAGCCGCCTATGAGGCGACCCTGGAATACGTGAAGGAGCGCAAGGCGTTCGGCGCGGCCATCGGCACCTTCCAGATGACCCAGGCCAAGATCGCCGACATGAAGTGCAAGCTGGACGCAGCGCTGCTGCTGACCCTGCGTGCCGCGTGGGTGAAGGGCCAGGGCAAGCGTTTCAGCACCGAAGCAGCGGTGGCCAAACTGACCGCTTCGGAAGCAGCGATGTGGATCACGCACCAGGCGGTGCAGATCCACGGCGGCATGGGGTACTCGAAGGAGATGCCGCTGGAGCGTTACTTCCGTGATGCCAAGATCACCGAGATCTACGAGGGCACCTCGGAGATCCAGCGCCTGGTGATCGCGCGCAACGAGACCGGGTTGCGCTGATGGACGCGACGGGGCGGCGATTGCCGCCCCGTTTCCCTTGTGCGATCAACGTGGCAATCGGCAAACGATATCCGTTCCGTTCCATTCACAGACGATCTGCAGCGACTCAGGTGGAGCACCGGGGAACATGTTCACCCCATAGAGGCGACCGGAGTCGATCCATCGATCCAGATCGTCCCGGCTGTTGAAGTTGTAGGTGCCGGCGAAGTGTTGGGCCAGGCCGGGGCTGGTTGCCGCGCCGTCGGGAATCATGTTGCCATTGGCGTCCTTGCTCTGGCCTTGCACGTATCTGGCGGTGTCCACTGACGAAGAGACGATGGCCAGCGTAGTCTTCGAGCCATCGCGCCAGGTGATCCTGTAGATTGCACCGTCGATTCCGAGGGCCTTGCTGACGAAGCTCAGGCCGATCGAGGACAGGAATGTCGCCATGCTGTTCCAGGCCCTCGACGATGTCGTGGCGCCTGTGAATGCCTTGCCCATGGCGCTCTCCAGCCTGAATCGCTCGGTTGCCATCTGCACGACATCGTAGGCGTTGAGGTTCTTGTGCTCTTCCGGGAAGCCTATGCCGTTGGCGTATTGCGGGTCATCAGGATGAACCTCGTACTGGACTCCTCTTCCGGCCCACTGCCGCGGCGCGAACTGTACGGTTGGCACGTTGTTGTCGAGCATCCCCATGATCCGATTGAAGGATGCGTTGATTGGCCCGGGAATCTGCGCCCTGGTGGCGCGATAGCGACGCAGCTCGCGATCGTATTCCACATCGAAACCATGGAGCCGGCGCTGCTGGAAGTCGGCGACGATGGTGGGCCCCGTGCCCGAGGACAGCGCCAGCGCGCGTGGATCGCGACAGTTGTCGCAGACGAGAACGCCTGCCGCATGTGCGTCCTGGACGCTGCTGGCCGCGAAGAGCGCACCAAGCAGAAGGGCGGGGCGGCTGAAGCGTCGTAGTGGTGCTCTTTCCATGAACTGTCTCCTGGGCGGCATCGGATCGATTGCCGTGGAGGTATCTGGATAGCAACGATCCGGGCGTGCCGCACTACTGCGCGCCCAGGAATCCAAAGCGGGAGCCTTATGCGAAACCGGTAGACGCCTTGAGCGCCTCGTTGTCGGCGCAGCAGTGGAAGGGACTTTTCAGTACAGGCCGTATGCGACCGGTCTCCGGGCAGTCGACATGCCAACGGTCCATTGGCATTCCCGCTCCTTGGTCGCAGAATGCTCCACCGTTCATGGACGCCACCACATGCTCATCTATCGAGGCGCAGGGCTGCTGACCCTGCTCACACCGATCGCTGCCGTGCTGCTCATCCTCATCCTGTTCCCGGATCCAGCGGTAGGTCGCGGCAATACTTCACTCAGTCAGGTCCTGCTGGCGTTCGGCCTTGGCTCGGCAATCAACACGGTGCTGGGTTTCGTGCTCAATCGAAAGCCGCGTGCACCTGGGCAGCATGCTCCGCATCACTTCTTCTTCCTGCCGATGCAATGGCCTGCACTGGCGATTGTGGCGGCATGCGTGGTGATCGCAGTGTTGCGCTGAGACGCTGCCCGGACAGCGCCCACCAAGGTTGGCGACTACCGGGTATGCCGTTGCCCCGGTAGATGCCAACCTGGGGCGGCATGGATCCAGAAGCGGCAACAACAAAGGCCCCGGATCGCTCCGGGGCCTTTCTCGTTTCAGTTCACCGCTGGATCAACGATCCGGACGGTGTGCTGCATCCGCGTCGCGCTGGCGTTCCATGAACTCCTTGGACGGTTCATCCAGCTTGTCGCCCAGCATGCGGCGCACGACCACGAAGAACACCGGGATCATCAACAGGCCGAGCAGGGTGGCGAACAGCATGCCGCCGATCACGCCGGTACCGATGGCATGGCGGGAGTTGGCGCCCGCGCCGGTGGAGATCGCCATCGGGATCACGCCCATGATGAACGCGAACGAGGTCATCAGGATCGGGCGGAAACGCAGGCGGGCCGCTTCGATGGTGGCATCGCGCAGGTTCTTGCCGGCGGCGCGCTGCTCCACCGCGAACTCCACGATCAGGATCGCGTTCTTCGCCGCCAGGCCGATCACGGTGATCAGGCCGATCTTGAAGAACAGATCGTTTGGCAGGCCGCGCAGCATCGACAGGCCGAGGGCACCGAGCACACCCAGCGGCACCACCAGCAGCACCGCCACCGGGATCGACCAGCTCTCATACAGCGCGGCCAGGCACAGGAACACCACTACGATCGACAGCACCAGCAGCAGCGTCGCCGCGTTGCCAGCCAGGATTTCCTGGTAGGACATGCCCGACCAGTCGTAGCCGAAGCCGGCCGGCAGATCGTCGTTGACGATGCTCTCCATGGTCTGCATCGCCTCGCCCGAGCTGGTACCCGGGGCCTGCGAGCCGACGATGTTGATCGCCGAGTAGCCGTTGTAGCGGCTCAGCGACGGCGGTGCCGACACCCATTCGGACTTGACCACCGTGTTCAGCGGGATCATCGAATTGGTGCCATCGGCGTTCTTGGTCAGGCTGGAGGGGCTGTAGAAGCTCTTCAGCGACTCCTGCCCGGTGCGGTACGGACCATCGGCCTGCATGGTCACGCGCTTGATGCGGCCTTCGTAGAAGAAGTCGTTGACGTACACCGGGGCCAGCATCAGCTGGATGGTGCTGTACACGTCCGACACCGACATGCCCATCGACTGCGCCTGCACGCGGTCTACATGCAGCTGCAGCTGCGGCGCGTTTTCCAGGCCGTTCGGGCGCACGCCGACCAGGTGGTCCGGCTTCTGCGCGGCCTGGCCGAGCAGGATGTTGCGGGCCTGCGTCAGCTGCTCGTAACCGGCACCGCTGCGGTCCTGCAGCCACATGTCGAAGCCGC
Organism: Stenotrophomonas sp. YJH_SMC_4; assembly: GCF_059371575.1. Lineage (NCBI taxonomy): Bacteria > Pseudomonadati > Pseudomonadota > Gammaproteobacteria > Lysobacterales > Lysobacteraceae > Stenotrophomonas > Stenotrophomonas sp. YJH_SMC_4. The sequence continues at coordinate 271,716 of NZ_JCAFUR010000004.1, read as the reverse complement.
CGAACTGGCCAAGGCCCTGCACGGTGGGCAGGTTGACCACGAAGATCTGCGCTTCCTTGATGCCGTAGAACGCGCCGTTCATGTTCTGGATGAACTCGGGCGCGGTGAACTTGCGTTCTTCCCACGGCTTCAGGCGGATGAAGCCCATGCCCACGTTCTCGCCGGAACCGACGAAGCTGAAGCCGGCCACCTGCAGCATGCCTTCATAGCCATCCTGCTTTTCCAGGATGCCACGCATCTGCGCGAACACTTCGTTGGTCTGGCCCTTGGTCGAGCCCGGCGGCAGCTGCACGATCGCCAGCGCATAGCCCTGGTCTTCTTCCGGCAGGAAGCTGCCCGGCATGCGGGTGAACAGGAAGCCGCACAGTGCGGTGAGCACCACGAACAGGATCATCCAGCGCGGCGCATGGCGCACCGCCGAGGTGATGTGGCCGACATAGGTGTGGCTGATCTTGTCGTAGTACTTGTTGAAGGTGCGGTAGACGATGTTCGGATTGTCGTTGTGCGTCGGCTTCAGGAAGGTCGCGCACAGCGCCGGGGTGAAGCCCAGCGCCAGGAACGCCGAGAACGCCATCGAAATGGCGATGGTCAGGGCGAACTGCTTGTAGATCTCACCGGCGGCGCCGCCCTGCAGGGCGGACGGGATGAACACCGCAGCCAGCACGACGGTGATCGCCACCACCGCGCCGGTGATCTGGGTCATCGCCTTCTGCGTGGCCGGCTTCGGCGCCAGGCCTTCCTCGGTCATGATGCGTTCGACGTTCTCGATCACCACGATCGCGTCATCGACCACGATGCCGATCGCCAGCACCATCGCGAACAGGGTCAGCTGGTTGATCGTGAAGCCGATCATCCACATGCCCAGGAAGGTACCGAGCAGCGCCACCGGGATGACCAGGGTCGGGATCAGCGTGGCGCGGAAGTTCTGCAGGAAGATCAGCATCACCAGGAACACCAGGAACACTGCTTCAAACAGCGTCTTGACCACTTCCTGGATCGAGATCTTGACGAAGGTGGTGCTGTCATACGGCGAGAACCAGGTCACGCCGGCCGGGAAGCTGGGCTGCAGTTCGTCCATCTTGGCGCGCACCGCCTCGGCCACGTTCAGGGCGTTGGCGCCCGGCAGCAGCTGGATGGCGAAGGCACCGGTCGGCTTGCCGTTGTACTGGGTGTCGAAACCGTAGTTGTTGGCACCGAAGGCAACGCGGGCGATGTCCTTCAACAGCACCCGCGATCCGTCAGCGTTGGCGCGCAGGATGATGTTCTCGAACTCCTGCGGCGAACTGAAGCGGCCTTCGGCCGAGACCGTGGCGGTGAAGTGCTGGCCTTCCGGCGACGGATCCGAGCCAAGCGCACCGGCGGCGAACTGCACGTTCTGCGCGCGCACCGCAGCCAGCACCTGGCTGGCCGACAGGCCATAACCCTGCATCTTTTCCGGGTTCAGCCAGATGTTCATGGCGTACTCGGAACCGAACTGCTGGGTGCTGCCGACGCCGGGGATACGCGAGACCTGGTCGAGCACGCGCGAACCAACGATGTCGTTCAGCGCATCACGGTTGATGGTCGGGGTATCGGACTGCAGCGCCACCACCATCAGGAAGCCGGCGTTGGCCTTGGCCACCACCACGCCCTGCTGGGTCACTTCCGAAGGCAGTCGGGGCGTGGCCAGCGAGACCTTGTTCTGCACCTGCACCTGGGCGATGTCCGGATCGGTACCCGTCTCGAAGGTCAGGGTGATCTGCGCACGGCCGTTGGACGACGAGGAAGAGCTGAAGTACAGCAGGTGATCGATACCGGTCAGCTGCTGCTCGATCACCTGGGTGACCGATTTTTCCGTGGTGTCGGCACTGGCGCCCGGGTAGGTGGCCGAGACGGTGACCTGCGGTGGGGCGATGTTGGGATAGGACTCCACGCCCAGGTTGAGGATCGCGATCACGCCGCTGAGCGAGATCAGGATCGCCACCACCCAGGCGAAGACTGGATGTTCGATGAAAAATTTAGGCATGACGGAAGGTTCCCGTTACTGCTTGTTCGAATCGGTGGCGGCCGGCTTGGCCGCATCGGCCTGCTCGGGCTTGGCCGCGTCGGCCGGTGCCTTGCCAGCAGCCGGTGCGGTGCCCGCCGCAGCGGCGCCGCCTGCGGCCGGCTTGCCGTTGGCGTCCTGCCCCGGGGTCCACGGCTTGGCCACCGCCGGTGCACCTTCCTTGACCTTCTGCACGCCGGCCACGATCACCTTGTCGCCGGCGGCCAGGCCGTCGCTGACCAGCCAGTTGCCGTTCTGCGCGCCATCGGTCTTCACGTTCTTGCGCGCGACCTTGCCGTCGGCGCCGACCACCATCACGTAGCCGCCGGTGGTGTCGCGCAGCAGGGCCTGCTGCGGTACCAGGAAGGCATTGTTGCGTTCGCCCAGGTTGGCCTGGAAGCTGACGAAGGCGCCCGGCAGCAGGATCTGCTGCGGGTTCGGCAGCAACGCGCGCAACGAGACCGCACCGGTGGCCGGGTCGACCGTGGTCGAGGAGAAGTCCAGGGTGCCCGGCTCGCTGTAGGTGCTGCCATCGGCCAGCTTGACGTTCACCGTGGCCTTGCCGTCGCCCGACAGCGCCAGCGCGCCCTTGGCCTGTTGCGCGCGCAGCTGGGTCAGCTCGTCCACGCTCAGCGAGAAGTTCACGTACAGCGGGTCGAGCTGGTCGACGGTGGTCAGCAGGGTCACATCGCCCTGGCCGACCAGCGCGCCTTCGGTGACCTGCTGCTTGTTGGCCACGCCGCTGATCGGTGCGGTTACTTCGGTGTAGCCCAGGCTGATGCGCGAGGAAGTCACCGCTGCTTCGGCCTGCTTGACCGCCGCCAGCGCGGTACGCTCGGCCGATTCAGCGTTGTCCAGGTCGGACTTGGAGACGAACTGCTGCGGCGCCAGCGAACGTGCACGGTCGGCGGCCACCTTGGCGTTGGCGTAGGTCGCGCGGGCCGAGGCCAGCTGTGCTTCGGAGGCGTTGAGCGAGGCACGCAGCGGCGCCGGGTCGATCAGGAACAGGGTCTGGCCCTGCTTGACCTGCGAGCCTTCCTGGTAGACGCGCTTGAGCAGCACGCCCGGCACGCGCGCGCGCACGTCGGCGCTGCGGAACGGCGACAGGCGACCGACCAGCTCGCGCTGCAGCGGCAGGGTCTGCGGCTTGGCGTCGATCACGCCCACCTCCGGCGGCGGGGGCGTCTGCTGTTCCGGCTTCTTGCAGGCAGCCAGCGCGACAGCAACGGCGCACGTCAAGGCAAGGGTGCGGAGTGGGGCGGTCATCAGGAGGAACTCCGGGGTTGGTTTGAAGACGGGGCCGGCGACGGCTGAGGCGCGAAGGCGCGCAGGAAGCTGTCGACGGAGAACTCTGCCCAGCGCCGACGCAGCCGCGCGTCATCACGATGGGGGGTATGGAAACGCTGTTTGTCGAAATCCTGACCGGCAATCATGCTCAGCAGCAGTTCGGCCATGAAGTGCGGGTCGTCATGCCGGAGCTGGCCACGCATGCAAACGGTTTCAATCCATTCAGCAAGATGAAGCGTCAGTGCGCCGGCTCCGTGCCGGTACAGCGTACGCGCCTCTTCGGGAAACTGGGCCGCGTCGGCGGCGATCAGCCGGCAAGCCTGGCCCACGTGCGGTTGGTTGAAGTGCTCCAGGAAGTCGGTGGCGAACTGGAGCAGGCTGGCACGCAGGTCGTCAGTGCGGAGTGCACGAACCATGGCGCCGGTAGCGTGGCCGACGTGGCGCTGCATCACCCGGCGCAGCAGTTCCTGCTTGCTGCCGTAGCGCGAGTACAGGGTCTGCTTGGAGCAGCCAGCGTGCTGGGCCACCGCCTCCATGCTCATCTGCATGCCCTGCTGGGCCAGCAGTTCGCGTACGGCGTCGAACACACGCTCATCGCGTGCATCGAGGGCAACGGGTAGGTAGGCCGGGTTCACGCGGTGGACTATACCGTCCAGTTCAGGATTGTGGAATCGCGTCGGCGTCGCCGCGTGTGTCTTCCGGTAACACGTTTTGCCGATCCTGCCGGCAGTGCTGAAACAGGCGCCAGCACCATACCGGTGCGAACTGAATAGGCGTTTGAACCGCAGCAAACCCGAATCTGCTTATTCCGTCCTGCAGCAAGGCCTTTTCGCGCGGTAGGGCTACAATTTCATTTTCCCAACTGAGCAAGCGCATCGCTCTGCCATGAAACCGCAAAAAACCGCAGCCAAGACCGTGAAGAACAAGACGAAACCAGCAGAGTCGGAGGTCGCAGTGACCGCTGGTTTCTCCCTGGAGCCGGTGTACACGGCCTTGCGCAAGCGCTACCCCGCGGCCGCACAGGCCGAAGCAGTGGCCTTTGCCACTGACTTCTACAAGCGCATGGAGTCGGACGAGTTCCCGCACCACAGCGCTGAAGAGTGGGCCGCTCTCGCGGCTGAGACGCTGGAATTCGCGCGTGCCCGCAAGGCCGGCAAGGCCAACGTCCGCGTGTTCAATCCGACCGCGAAGGCCAACGGTTGGGAATCGCCGCACACCGTGCTGCAGATCGTCAACGATGACATGCCGTTCCTCGTCGATACGGTCACCATGTCGCTGGCCGAGCAGGGCGTGGGCGTCCACGTGCTGGGCCACCCGGTGCTGCGCTTCACCCGCGACAAGGCCGGCAAGCTGGTCAAGGTCGGCGAGGGTGATGCCGAGTCGGTGATGCTGCTGGAGATCGACCGCCAGCCGGCCGAAGCCATGGCCGCCATCGAACAGGCCATCAACAAGGCGCTGGACGAAGTGCGCGCGATCGTGCGCGACTGGCAGCCGATGAAGGACAAGGCACTGGCGCTGGCCGACGACCTGGGCAAGCGCCAGCTGCCGGTCGACGATGCATCGCGCAAGGAAGCACAGGAGTTCCTGCGCTGGGCCGCCGACAACCACTTCACCTTCTTCGGCTACCGCGAGTACCGCGTCGAGAAGCAGGGCAAGGAAGACGTACTTGCGCCGCTGAACGACACCGGCCTGGGCCTGATGCGCGGCAAGGACAAGTCCGCGGCCCGCCCGGTCAAGACCCTGGCCGCGCAGGGCCTGAACGCCACGTCCGGCCTGAAGGACGCGCTGATCCTGACCAAGACCAATGCCCGTTCGCGCGTGCACCGCGCCGGCTACATGGACTACATCGGCGTGCTGGAATTCGACGCCAAGGGCAAGATCATCGGCGAGCAGCGCTTCCTCGGCCTGTTCACCTCCAGCGCCTACAACCGCCGCCCGTGGGAGATCCCGCTGGTGCGCCAGCGCCACGAGCACGTGATGAAGCAGTCCGGCCTGGCCCCGGCCAGCCACAGTGGCAAGGCCCTGCGCCACATCCTGGAAACCCTGCCGCGCGAAGAACTGTTCCAGTCCAGCGAGGACGAACTGTTCCGCACCGCGATGGGCGTGCTGGGCCTGCAGGAACGCGTGCGCAGCCGCCTGTTCCTGCGCCGCGACAAGTACAGCCGTTTCATCTCCGCGCTGGTCTACCTGCCGCGCGAGCGCTTCAACACCGACGTGCGCCTGCGCATCGAGGCGATGCTGAAGGACGCGCTGCACGGTGAGTACGTGGACAGCTCGGTGGTGCTGGGCGAATCGCCGCTGGCCCAGGTTCACCTGATCGTGCGCCCGAAGCCGGGTGAAATGCTCGACGTTGATACCGCCGAACTGGAGCAGAAGCTGGCCCAGGTGCTGCGCAACTGGCAGGACGACCTGCGCGAAGCGCTGGTGGCCCGCCACGGCGAGACCGAAGGCCTGCGCATCGCCGCGCGTATCGGCAAGGCGCTGCCGGCCGGCTACATCGAAGACAACAGCACCGCGGTTGCAGCCAACGATGTCAGCCAGCTTGATGCCCTGACCGGCCCGGACGACCTGCGCCTGAGCCTGCAGACCGTGCCGCGCGAAAGCGGTGATGGCCTGCGCCTGAAGCTGTATCGCCAGCTGGACGACATCCCGCTGTCGGACGCGCTGCCGATGATGGAAAACATGGGCCTGCGCGTGATCGCCGAGCGTCCGTACCGCCTGTCGGTCGACAACGCCCCGGTGTACGTGCAGGACTTCGAGGTCGAATCGACCGCCGGCGCGATCGATGCCGCCAGCGTCGATGAAGCCTTCGGCGAGACCTTTGCCCGCGTCTGGCACGGCGATGCCGAGAACGACGGCTTCAACCGCCTGGTGCTGGCTGCCGGCCTGCACTGGCGCCAGGTCGCCATGCTGCGTGGCTACTGCAAGTACCTGCTGCAGACCGGCGTGCCGTTCTCGCAGGCCTACGTGGAAGGCACCTTCGCGCGCTACCCGCTGCTGGCCCGACTGCTGGTCGAGCTGTTCGAAGCGCGCTTCGATCCGGCTACCGGCCACGAGAGCAAGGACGACATCGCCGCCGGCCAGGCCCAGCTGAAGGCCCACTTCGATGTGCTGGCTGCTGGCGACGACGCCACCCTGAAGGTGCTCAAGACCGTGGTCGACGCCCGCAAGGGTGACCGCGACGCGCAGATGCAGGCCGCGCGCGATGCGCTGCTGAAGCTGATGGACCGTGTGTCCAGCCTGGACGAGGACCGCATCCTGCGCTCGTTCATGGGCGTGATCGACGCGACCCTGCGCACCAGCTACTACCAGACCGATGCCAACGGCCAGCACGGCCATGTCATCAGCTTCAAGTTTGATTCGGCGCTGGTGCCGGACCTGCCGAAGCCGCGCCCGTACCGCGAGATCTTCGTCTACGGCCCGCGCGTGGAAGGTACCCACCTGCGCTTCGGCGCGGTCGCCCGTGGTGGCCTGCGCTGGTCGGACCGTCGCGAAGACTTCCGTACCGAAGTGCTGGGCCTGGTCAAGGCACAGATGGTCAAGAACACCGTGATCGTGCCGGTCGGCGCGAAGGGCGGCTTCTTCGCCAAGACCCCGCCGGTGAACGGCGACCGCGACGCGATCTTCGCCAACGGCGTGGCCTGCTACAAGCTGTTCATCCAGGGCCTGCTGGACATCACCGACAACATCGTCAACAACAAGATCGTGCCGCCGGTGGATGTCGTGCGCCACGACATGGACGATCCGTACCTGGTGGTGGCCGCCGACAAGGGCACCGCGACCTTCTCCGACATCGCCAACGGCCTGGCCATCGCGCACGGCTTCTGGATGGGCGATGCGTTCGCCTCCGGTGGTTCGGTTGGCTATGACCACAAGGGCATGGGCATCACCGCACGCGGTGCGTGGGAATCGGTCAAGCGCCACTTCCGCGCGCTGGGCCGTGACAGCCAGACCCAGGACTTCACTGCGGTCGGCGTCGGCGACATGTCCGGCGACGTGTTCGGCAACGGCATGCTGCTGTCGCGCCACATCCGCCTGGTCGCTGCCTTCGACCACCGCCACATCTTCCTGGACCCGAACCCGGATGCGGCCACCACGTTCGTCGAACGTGAGCGCCTGTTCACCGTGCCACGTTCGAGCTGGGCGGACTACGACGCCAAGCTGATCAGCAAGGGCGGCGGCGTGTACCCGCGCAGCCTGAAGTCGATCGAGATCACCCCGCAGGTGCGTGAAGCGCTGGGCCTGGATGACAACGTCAAGGCGCTGTCGCCGAACGATCTGATGAGCGCGATCCTGAAGGCACCGGTCGACCTGCTGTGGAACGGCGGCATCGGTACCTACGTGAAGGCTGCCAGCGAGCAGCACAGCGATGTCGGCGACCGCGCCAACAACGCCCTGCGCGTGAACGGTGGCGAGCTGCGCTGCAAGGTGGTGGGCGAGGGCGGCAACCTGGGCATGACCCAGCTGGGCCGCATCGAAGCCGCCCAGGCCGGCGTGCTGCTCAACACCGACTTCATCGACAACTCGGCCGGTGTGGACACCTCCGACCACGAAGTCAACATCAAGATCCTGCTCAACGATGTAGTGCGGGCCAAGAAGCTGACCGTCGAGCAGCGCAACAAGCTGCTGGCCTCGATGACCGATGAAGTCGCCGAGCTGGTGCTCAACGACAACTACCGCCAGAACCAGGCGCTGAGCCTGATGGAGCGGATGGCGGTCAAGCGCCTGGGTTCCAAGCAGCACTTCATCCGTACCCTGGAACAGCAGGGCCTGCTGGATCGCCAGATCGAGTTCCTGCCGTCCGACGCCGAGCTGTCCCAGCGCAAGGCACGCGGCCAGGGCCTGACCCGCCCGGAACTGTCGGTGCTGCTGTCCTACTCGAAGCTGGTGGCGTTCGCCCAGCTGCTGGAATCGGACATCCCGGAAGATCCGTACCTGTCCAAGGAACTGCAGCGTTACTTCCCGACCCCGCTGCAGAAGAAGTACGCCGACGCGATGGAGCGTCACCGCCTGAAGCGCGAAATCATCGCCACGGCCGTGACCAACCAGACCATCAACCGCATGGGCGCCACCTTCCTGATGCGCATGCAGGAAGACACCGGCCGTTCCATCGCCGAGGTCGCCAAGGCCTACACCATCAGTCGCGAAACGCTGGATGCGCGCGCGCTGTGGGCGCAGATCGATGCACTCGACGGCAAGGTGCCGGAGTCGGTGCAGATCGACGCACTGGAAGTGATCTGGAAGCTGCAGCGTTCGTTCGTGCGTTGGCTGCTGTCGCGCCCGGGCGCGATGCCGGGCATCACTGAAGCGGTCAACCGCTACCAGGGTCCGTTCAACGACATCCGCGTTGCCTCGGGTGTGCTGCCGGATTCGCAGCGTCCGACCTACGAAGCCCTGGTGGCCGAGTGGAAGGAAAAGGGCCTGCCGTCCGCGCTGGCGCAGCAGCTGGCCGAACTGCACTTCCTGGAGCCGGCGTTCGACATCATCGAACTGGCCCGCACCCGCAAGCTGAAGCCGGTGGACGTGTCCAAGGTCCACTTCCGCCTGGGCGATGCCCTGCAGCTGCCGTGGCTGTTCGAGCAGGTCGATGCGCTGGAGGTCAACGGTCGTTGGCACGCCGTGGCACGTGGCGTGCTGCGTGACGAGCTGGCCGCCAACCACCGCAGCCTGGCCGGCCAGGTGCTGGGCACCAAGGGCAGCAGCGCGGAGGCCAAGGTCGCAGCCTGGATGGGCCGCGACGACAACAGCCTGCGCTTCACCCTGGCGATGCTGGCCGAACTGGCCGAGCAGAAGACCCTGGACTACCCGACCGTTTCGGTCGCGGTGCAGCGCCTGGGCCAGCTGGCGGCACACGGCGCGTAAGTGAAGTAGTGCCAGGCCATGCCTGGCATGCGTGAACCGGAACGGCCCCGCGAAAGCGGGGCCGTTCTGCATTGCACGGTAGTGCCGGCCGCTGGCCGGCAGCCGCATGAACCGCAACCGGGTGCAGCTGCCGGCCAGCGGCCGGCACTACCGGGTATGCTCTTGCAGGCACACCCACCCGGATCCACCGATGAGCGACACCCCCCGCATCGCTTTCCTGGCCAGCACCGCCGAGCCCGCGCAGATGGCCCGCGCGGCGATGATCTCGCGTTATGGCGATCACGCGCCGGAGCAGGCCGACGTGCTGTGCCCGCTGGGGGGCGACGGCTTCATGCTGCAGACCCTGCATCGGCATGGGCACCTGGGCAAGCCGGTGTTCGGCATGAAGCTGGGCACGGTCGGCTTCCTGATGAACCAGTACCGTGGAGACGACGATGTGCAGGCCCGCATCGCACGCGCAGAACCGGCCAACCTGCGCCCGCTGGAAATGGTGGCGCTGACCGAGTCCGGCACCAGTACCGGTTCGCTGGCCTACAACGATGTTTCGCTGCTGCGCCAGACCCGGCAGGCCGCGCATATCGGTATCGATCTGAACGGCCAGGAGCGCGTGGCCGAACTGATCGGCGACGGCGTGCTGGTGGCCACCCCGGCCGGCAGCACCGCCTACAACTATTCCGCGCATGGTCCGGTGCTGCCGCTGGGCTCGCACACCATCGCGCTGACGCCGTTGGCCCCGTACCGGCCGCGGCGCTGGCGCGGCGCGATCCTGAAGGCCGATACCGAAGTGCGCTTCCGCGTGCTCGATCCGTACAAGCGCCCGGTCAGCGTGACTGCCGATTCGCACGAGACCCGCGACGTGGTCGAGGTGACCATCCGTGAGTCGAAGGACCGCCGCGTGACCCTGCTGTTCGACCCGGAGCACAACCTGGAAGACCGGATCCTGAGCGAACAGTTCGTTTTTTGAGGACAATGGGCAGCCGGCCGTGCCGACCGCTTGAAGGACCCCCACCGATGGGCGACAACTCCCCCCGTTTGCTGACCGTCGCGGTGACCTCGCGCGCGCTGTTCGACCTCGAGGAAAGCCACGCGCTGTTCGAGAGCGACGGCGTGGCGGCCTATGCCGAATTCCAGCGCCAGCACGAGGACGATATCCTCGGCCCCGGCGTGGCCTTCCCGGTGGTGCGCAAGCTGCTGGCTTTGAACCAGGGGGCCAGCCCGGAGAATCCTCGCGTCGAGGTGATCCTGCTGTCGCGCAACTCGGCCGATACCGGCCTGCGCATCTTCAATTCGATCCAGCACTACGGCCTGGGCATCATCCGCGCGACGTTCACCGCCGGCGAGCCGACCTGGCCGTACGTGAAGCCGTTCGGCACCGACCTGTTCCTGTCGGCCAACCCGGAATCGGTGCGCAGCGCGCTGCGCCATGGCATCGCCGCGGCAACCATCCTGCCCAAGCCGCCCGGCGAGACCGCCGCCGCGGCGGCCGACCAGATCGATACCGGTCGCCCGGCCGGCCAGTTGCGCATCGCCTTCGACGGTGACGCAGTGATCTTCGGTGACGAGAGCGAGCGCATCTCCCGCGAGCAGGGCGTGGAGGCGTTTGGCCGGCACGAGCGTGAACGGGCCCGCGAACCCCTCAGCGGCGGCCCATTCCGCGGTTTCCTGTCGGCCCTGCATACGCTGCAGGAAGTGTTCCCGGCCGGCGAGAGCGCGCCGATCCGCACTGCGCTGGTGACCGCACGCTCGGCACCGGCGCATGAGCGCGTAATCCGCACCCTGCGCGAGTGGGGAGTGCGCCTCGACGAAGCGCTGTTCCTCGGCGGCCGCCACAAGGGGCCGTTCCTGCAGGCGTTCGGTGCCGACATCTTCTTCGATGATTCGCAGCACAACATCGACAGTGCGCGCGAACACGTGGCCGCCGGCCACGTACCGCACGGTGTCGCCAACGAGGGGTGAGACCATGCCGGGTGGGTGCCAACCGTTGGTTGGCACTGCCATGCATCGGCGCCCACCAAGGTGGGCACCTACCGAAAGCAGCGCCGTCGAAGGGCATGACCCGTCACGGGCTGCCGGACATCCCCAACTGCAGATCCACCACCTTCCAGCGCAGGCCCTGCGGTTCCAGCACCACTTTCATCGGCGGCTGGTCGGGGCCGCGATCGACGTCGATCACGAAGCGGTCCAGCGCTTCGAAGTGATGCTCGGCGTTCTTCAATGGCCGTGCCGGCTCGGTCGCGCCGAAGGCATCACCGCCCTGCAGTTCATTGCGGCCGCGCTTCCACAGCAGGTGGCCCTGCAGCATTGCGCCGATCCCGGTCGGGGTCACCATGGTTTCCACCGCTGCACCGCCGAGCTGGTCGCCGAGGCCGTAGAGCAGGGCGCCGAACGGGCTGGCCGCTACATCCGGGCCGGCCTGGCGTACCAGATAATCGTTGAGCTGGGCGCGCAGGCTGCTGCGCACGCGAGGGAAATCGACATAGCGTTCCAGTCGCGCCGTGTCGCGTTCTTCGATGGCCTTGGACAGGCCATGCACGGCCATGTACGGGCCGCCGAACCACCACGCAGCCAAGGCCAGGACCAGCAGCACGGCCAGTGCAGTGAGCTTCTTCATGCTGTCCAGACTGCCGCAAGTGAGGCAGCCAGTGGTGAACGGCAGGTGATGCGGCTCAGAACTCCAGGTCCAGCGCCGCGCACAGGTAGTCAACGAACGGGCCGAGCCCAGCCAGGTCCTTGCCCAGCGTGGACAGCAGGCGCGGGCCGGTCATGGTGGCATCGTCCAGCGAGCGCCACATCACCCAGTTGCGGTGCTTGAGGTCGTCGATGAACTCGAAGTCGGCCGGGAAGCCACGCGGGGGCCGCACCAGCTTTTCGCTCTCCTCGAAATCGAAGCGTTTGCGCAGGGCCGGTGCATGCGCGGCGGCCTTCCAGCTGCCCGGATTGTCGAGGATGAAGTGGCGTACGCGGCGCTGGGTTTCCGGTTCCGGATGCCACAGGCCAGCGCCGACGAAACTCTCGCCCGGCTGCAGGTGCACGTAGAACGAGGGCGCGGCCACTTCGCGGCGGCGCTCATGGAACAGGCGTGCACCCTGCCAGGTCTTGTACGGCGACTTGTCGTTGGAAAAACGCGCGTCACGATGGATGCGGAACAGCGAACCACCGACGCCACGGGTATCGGCGCGGAAGTGCTCGCTGACCTCGGCCAGCGCCGGCTGCAGGTCGCCCAGCAGGCGCAGGAACGGCTGCCGCACGTGGTCTTCGTACTGCTGGCGGTGATCGTTGAACCAGGCCTTGTCGTTGTGCCGCGCAAGGCTGCGCAGGAACTTGAAGCTGGCGTCCGAGAAATAAGTGCTCACAGCGTCTCCTGCAGGTGCTGGCCCCAGTCGCGCAGCGATTGCAGCAGGGCCTGGCGCCGGGTGTCATCGGGCGCTTCGGCGGCCAGTGCATCCAGCTGCTGCTGGTACTGGGGCAGGTTGAGTTCGCCCAGGCCGCCGTCTCCGAGCAGGCGCTGGCGGCGGTAATCCTGCCAGCGCTGGCGTTCAGGCGGCGCGAGGCTGTCGGGATGATTGCGCGCGCGGTAGCGGAACAGCAGCTCCGGCAGGCGCGGGTCGCGGAAGCGACCTTCCAGCGCGGCCAGCTGCTCGGGCGCAGTGGTGCGTGCAAGCGCAAGCAGCGGCTTGTCACCGTTGCCGAGGAAGCCGTCGTACAGCGAGGCATCGACGTCGGCCACGGTGGCGGCGCGGGGCTGGTTGTAGACCTGCCGGGCCTTCTCGGCCAGCTGCGGGGCGAACGCGCGCAGGCGTTCCACCTTGGCTTCGATCGCAGCCACATCCAGGCCGAGGCGCGCGTGGTCATCGGCGCGCAGGTGGTTCCAGGCGATCAGCGCCGGCACCTTGTTCAGATGCACTTCCTTCAGAGGTACCCGTGCCACGCCTTCGGGCAGCTCGCTGGCACGCATGTACAGGCGCTGTGCGATCACCTCCGCCGGCAGCTCCAGCAGATCGTCGATCTCGCCTTCCAGGTCGAACACGATCACCCGGTTGTTGATGGTCGGGTGCACGGCCAACGGCAGCACCGGTGCCGCGCACAGGCGGCTGGCCGGGTAGCGCATGGAAATGTGCAGCACCGGCTTCATCGCGGCCACGTCCAGCAGGCCGCCGACGAAACGCTTGTCGCGCAGCTTCAGGGCGTAGTCCCACAGGCGTGGTTGCGACTGCTTGAACAGCCGCGCTATGCCGATGGTGGCGCGCACGTCGGACAGTGCTTCGTGTGCATCGCCTTCGCGCACGTGGTTGGCCTCGGCCAGGTGCTCAAGCTTGAATGAGGTGGCGCCATCCTCGCGCAGCGGCCACTGGATGCCGTCCGGGCGCATCGCGCGCATCAGCCGCAGCATGTCCAGCAGGTCCCAGCGCGAATTGCCGTTGCGCCACTCGCGTTCGTACGGGTCGTGGAAGTTGCGGAACAGCCCGTAGCGGACGAACTCATCGTCGAAGCGCAGCGTGTTGTAGCCCAGCGCGCAGGTGTCGGGGCGCGACAGCTGCTCGTTGATGCGGTCGAAGGCCTCGGCCTCGCTGATGCCCTCGGCCAGTGCCTGCTGCGGGGTGATGCCGGTAACCAGGGTGGCCATCGGCGAGGGCAGCAGGTCATCGGCCGGGCGCACGAAGAAGCTGACCGGGGTGTCGATTTCGTTGAGATCGGCGTCGGTGCGGATGGCGGCGAACTGCGAGATGCGCGTGCGCCGCGGGTCCTGGCCGAAGGTTTCCAGATCGTAGAACAGGAAGCTGTCAGCCATCAGTGCGCGCCCTCCAGGACCGGCAGCTGCGCATGAATCTGCGCTTCCAGCGCGGCCCAGTCGATGTTGTCCAGTGAATCATGGCCGGTGGTGGCGGCCACCAGCATGTCGCGTTGCAGTTCGGTGCGGCGCAGCGCCTCGGCGTACGGCGTGTGCAGGAAGGTGACCATGGTGTAGTGCGGCACGAAGCGGGTCGGCCAGCGCCGCTGCAGTTCCTGTTCCAGTTCGCGCTGCAGCAGGAATGCAGGGTCGGCGACGCGGTCGCGCATTTCCAGGTAGTTCTCGAGCGCCATCTGCTGGATGGCACGTGCATTCGGCTTGCGCTCGGCTTCGAACGCGGCGAACGCACCTTCCAGATCATCGGCCTCCATCAGGTGGCGAGCCAGCGCAACGCAGTCCTCGAACGCGCAGTTCATGCCCTGGCCGTGGAACGGCACCATCGCATGCGCGGCGTCGCCGATCAGCACGGCACGGCCCTGCTGGTGCCAGCGATCGAGCGTCAGCGTGCCAAGCAGGCCCGGCGGGTGCTGTTCCCAGTCTGCGCGCAGGTTCGGGATCAGCGGCAGGGTGTCGGCGAACTCGCGCGCGAACAGCGCCTCGGCCTGCGCGCCGGTATTGATCGTGGCGAAGCTGGGATCGCCCTGGTTGGGCAGGAACAAAGTGACGGTGAAGGTGCCTTCGTGATTGGGCAGGGCGATGCACATGTAATGGCCGCGCGGCCAGATATGCAGCGCGTTGCGCTCGATGCGGAAGCTGCCATCGTCGGCCGGCGGAATTTCCAGCTCCTTGTAGGAGTGATCGAGGAACGCGATGTCCTCGCCCAGCGGCGCCCGCCGGTTCATCGCCGCGCGCAGGGCCGAGCCTGCACCATCGGCACCGATCAGGGTGTCGAAGCGGATGTCATGCGGGCTGTCGTCGCGGTCGTCGATGAAGCGTGCGTAGCCGGCGTCGAAATCGACGGTGTGCAGGCGGCGGTGGAAGTGTACGGTCGCGCCAGCCTGTTCGGCCAGTTCCAGCAGCGTGGTGTTGAGGTCGCTGCGATGGATCGACCAGATCACTTCGCTGTCGTCGCGGCCATAGCGCTGCAGCTGCGGTTCGCCTTCGCGCGGATGCACCATGCGTCCGCGCATCATCACCGCGCGCTCCATGACCTCGTCTTCCACACCGGCCTGGCGCAGCGCATTGCGCCCACGCTCGGCCAGCGCCAGGTTGATCGAGCGGCCGCTCTCATAGTCGGCCACGCGTGGATCGCCACGGCGTTCGTACAGGGTGATGCGCCAGCCCTGGCGTGACAGCAGGATGGCCAGCAGCGACCCGGCGAGGCCGGCACCGATAATGCTCAACGAGCGGGAAGCATGTGCGATCAACGAACTGTCCAGCAGTAGGGGAGGGACCGGCTCAGAGGCCGGCCCAGGCTTCCACTTCCTCGACGAAGTGGTGCACGTCCAGGTAGCGGTTGTAGAGCGGGGTGGGCGAGATGCGGATCACGTCCGGCTCGCGCCAGTCGCCGAGCACGCCGATGCCGCGCAGGTGCTCGAACAGCGCACGGCCGCGCTCGCGGCCACCGATCACGCGCAATGACAGCTGGCAGCCACGGCGCTGTGGCTCGGCCGGGGTGATGATGTCGAGCACGCCGGAAAGGCGTGCACGTACAAGCGCTTCGAGCATGCCGGTCAACGCCAGCGACTTGTTGCGCAGTGCCTCCATGCCGGCGCGCTCGAACAGGTCCAGCGACGCGCGCAGCGGCGCCAGGCCGAGGATCGGCGGATTGCTGAGCTGCCAGCCTTCGGCACCGATGGCGGGGGTGAACTGCGGTGCCATCTGGAAGCGGGTGGCTTCCTCATGGCCCCACCAGCCGGCAAAGCGCGGCAGCGTGGTGTCGCGGTGATGGCGCTCGTGCACGAACGCGCCGGCCACCGCACCCGGGCCGCTGTTGAGGTATTTGTAGTGGCACCACACGGCGAAATCGGGTGCGACGTCATGCAGGCGCAGCGGCAGGTTGCCTACCGAGTGCGCCAGGTCGAAGCCGATGCGCGCGCCCTGCAGGCGGGCAGCACGGGTGATTGCATCGAGGTCGAAGGCCTGGCCGGTGCGGTACTGCACGCCGGGCCACAGCACCAGTGCAAGGCGCGGACCGTGTTCGGCGATGGCGCGCTCGATCGCGGTGAGCGAGATCGTTCCGTTGGCTTCGTCCGGTTGCACTTCCACCAGGCACTCGGCGGGGTCGAACCCGTGGAAACGGATCTGCGCTTCCACCGCGTGTCGGTCGGTCGGGAATGCACCGGCTTCCATCAGGATCACCGGGCGCTGCGCGGTCGGTCGGTAGAAGCTGACCATCATCAGGTGCAGGTTCACGCTCAGCGTGTTCATCGCCACCACTTCGCTGGGCAGTGCACCGACCACGCGGGCCAGCTGCGCGCTCACCAGGCGGTGGTAGGACAGCCACTGCGTCGGGCCGGTGAAGTGGCCTTCCACCGCCAGCTCGCCCCATTGCTTCATCACTTCCTGCACCGCGGCCTGGGCGCCACGCGGCTGCAGGCCCAGCGAGTTGCCGACGAAGTAGGTCTGCTCGCCACCGCCATGGCGCGGAATCAGGAATTCGTTACGCAGCGGGCGCAGCGGATCGGCGGCGTCCAGGGCAATGGCGTGGGTGCGGCTGAGCAGGTCGGACATGGTCGGGCAACAGGCTGCAACGGGACCGCCAGTGTAGCGCCTGGGGCATGGCCCGGTAGACGCGGCCACGCTTCGAGCGCCGCGTTTTCTGGTAGTGGCCAACCTTGGCTGGCGCGCGTGGATCCATGCGCCCACCAGGGTGGGCGCCTACCGGTGTGGGCGTCAGCCCGCCGCCGGCACCGGCAGCGGATCCACGTGCCCGCACTGGCTGCAGGTACGCAGCTCCAGGCTGGCGTGATAGCGCGCGAACACCTTGGGCAGGTCGGTCTCGATGTTCTGCAGCGGGAAGAACTCTTCGTGCAGCTTGTGGTTGCAGCGTTCGCAATGCCAGATCACGCCGTCCTTCTCGTGCGGCAGGCGCTTGCGCTCGACCACCAGGCCGATGCCGCCGGGCGGGCGCCGCGGCGAGTGCGGCACCCTGGCCGGCAGCAGGAAGATCTCGCCGGCGCGGATCGGAATGTCGCGCACCGCGCCGTCCTCCTGCACCTTCAGCACCATCTCGCCCTCGAGCTGGTAGAACCACTCCGGGCCTTCGTCGTAGTGATAGTCGGTGCGCGAATTCGGCCCGCCCACGACCATCACGATGAAGTCGCCGTTGTCGATCATCTTGTTGCCCACCGGCGGCTTCAGCAGGTGGCGGTTTTCTTCGATCCAGGCGTGCAGGTTGATCGGCGAGGCGAGCATGGTCGTGGTCCGTAGTGAGGTCAGTCGCGCCGGCCCTGGCGGGGCACGTAGGACAGTGCCTTTTCATAGGCCGGCTTCAGCTCCTCCGGTCCACCGACATCGATGCCCATTTCGCTGACCCGGCCGTTCTTCAGGCTGTAGACCCAGCCGTGCACCATCAGCTTCTGCCCGCGCGCCCAGGCGTCCTCGACGATGGTCGAACGGCACAGGTTGGCGACCTGCTCGATCACGTTCAGTTCGCACAGGCGCGCGTGCTTCAGCTCGTCATCCTCGATCGCATCGAGGATGCCCTGGTGCTTCTGCACCACGTCGCCGACATGGCGCAGCCAGTTGTCGGCCAGGCCGACGCGGGTATTGTGCAGGCAGGCGTGCACGCCGCCGCAGCCGTAGTGGCCGACGATCAGGATGTGCTTCACCTTCAACTGGTCCACCGCGTACTGCACCACGCTCAGGCAGTTCAGGTCGGTGTGCGCGACCACGTTGGCGACGTTGCGGTGCACGAACACTTCACCCGGGGCCATGCCGATGATCTGGTTGGCCGGCACCCGCGAGTCGGAGCAGCCGATCCACAGGTATTCCGGATGCTGCTGCTTGGACAGCTGCTGGAAGAACTCAGGGTCTTCCTTGGCGATGCGGTCGGCCCAGTCGCGGTTGTTCTGCAGCAGGCGGTGGATGTCTTTCATGTGCGGTATCCCTGGCGTCGGGTGGGGGCAAGGCGCGGCCGTTCTGGTCGCGCCGTCGCGGGAAGCTGGGGTGATCAGCCGCTGGAGGCGGACTGTTCACGGTGCCAGCGCATCCACTGCGCCAGCTCATGGGAGGACGGGGAGGCGAGCGCTTCCAGTGCGGCGATCACGGCCTGCTGGTTGGCGTCGGGATGGTTCTGGCTGAGTTTCAGCTTCAGCTGCACGTGTTCCACCTGGAAGCGGAAGCCGACGATGGCGCGCAGCTCCGGGCCGTGTTCGGCGCGCGTGGCATCGAACCGCCAGGCCTGGCCGGCGCTGGCTTCGAAGTGGTCGCTGATCGCGCCGACCAGTTCGGCCAGCGCATCAGCGTCGTCGAAGGTCTGCAGCTGGCCACGCAGCTCGGCAGCGGCGTAGTTCCAGGTGGGTACCCGCGCGGCGGGCTCCTTGTCCGGATACCAGCTGGCCGACACGTAGCCGTGTGGGCCATCGACCAGTACCTTGGCCGCGCCGCTGTGGCGCGACTGCGGGTTGGCGCGGGCCCAGTGGCCGCGCAGTTCGATCTGGTCGCCGTCACGCCGGTACAGCACCGGCATCCGGGTCAGCTCCGGCAGGCCATCGCTGCCGGGGGTGAGCACGGTAACGAACGGGTCGCGCGCCAGCAGGCGGTCCAGCCAGAGCAGGTCGGTCTCGGCGAAGGCGCGCGGGGTGAACATGCAGGGGTCAGGCGCGCCCGCCCAGCGACTGGACCATGCGGCCACGCAGACCCTCGTCGCTGTCGGCCTGCGGCGGCTGCACTTCGTGCAGGCTGAAGCCGCGCACCAGTGCGTCCTCCTCGTCCAGGCCGTCGTACTCGACGAACTCGGCGTCGAACAACTGCGAACGGGCGGTGTCTTCGCTGTCGTAGCTCAGCGTGTTGCCATCGCTGTCGAGCACTTCGGCGGTGCCGGCCGGGCGAACGCGCAGGCGCGCCCAGATCAGGGTGTTGCCGAGGCTGGCCAGCCACCAGCTGTCGCGCGAGGCGGTGATGTCGTTCATGAGCGTATTACCAGAGCGAGGCCAGCCAGAGCAGGGCGGCCATGCCCAGTCCGGCCAGCAGGGTCAGCAGCGATACCCAGGCCGGTGTCGCCAGCCCGGACAGCGAGCGGTCCGGTTGCTGCCGATAGTCGCGGCGCAGCAGCCAGGCCAGGGCATCGGGCTTGAGGAAGGCGCCGCTGCCGAAGCGCGCGGCGAGCGCCGGATGGCGGTCGCGCACGTGCACCAGGGTCAGCGGCCAGAAGATCACGAAGGCACTGAACCCGGCCACTGCAACGCCGACGAAACAGAGGGCGAAGAACAGGGTCATGGGGGCAGTACCTCCGTGGTCGTATGGGGCTTAGAAGTCCGCGCTGCCCGGGGCGCGCGGGTAGGGGATCGCATCGCGGATGTTGGACAGCCCGCAGACGTACACCACGAGGCGCTCGAAGCCCAGGCCGAAGCCGGCGTGCGGCACCGAGCCATAGCGGCGGAAATCGCGGTACCAGCTGTAGTGCTCGCGATCCAGGCCGAACTGGGCCATGCGCGCGTCCAGCACGTCCAGGCGCTCTTCGCGCTGGCTGCCGCCGATGATCTCGCCGATGCCCGGGGCCAGCACGTCCATCGCGGCAACGGTCTTGCCGTCGTCGTTCAGGCGCATGTAGAAGGCCTTGATGTGCTCCGGATAGTTGGTCACCACCACCGGGCGGCCGACGTGTTCCTCGGTCAGCCAGCGCTCGTGCTCGGTCTGCAGGTCCAGGCCCCATTCGACCGGGAAGTCGAACTTCCTGCCGGACTTCTGCAGCAGGCTGACCGCGTCGGTGTAGTCGATGCGCTCGAACGGTGCGTTGATGAAGTCTTCCAGCTTGGTGATCGCGTTCTTGTCCACGCGCTCGGCGATGAAGGCCAGGTCGTCGCTGCGCTCGTTCAGCACCGCACGGAACAGGTACTTCAGGAACTCTTCGGCCAGGCGTGCGTCTTCGGCCAGGTCGGCGAAGGCGATTTCCGGCTCGATCATCCAGAACTCCGCCAGGTGGCGGGTGGTGTGGCTGTTCTCGGCGCGGAAGGTCGGGCCGAAGGTGTAGACCTTGCTCAGCGCCAGGCAGTAGGCCTCGACGTTCAGCTGGCCGGACACGGTCAGGAAGGTTTCCTTGCCGAAGAAGTCGCGGCTGAAATCGATCGCGCCCTTCTCATCGCGCGGCAGGTTCACCATGTCCAGGGTGGACACGCGGAACATCTGGCCGGCGCCTTCGGCGTCGGAGGTGGTGATGATCGGGGTGCTGATCCAGTTGAAGCCGTTCTCGTGGAAGAAACGGTGCACGGCCTGGGCGAGGCAGTTGCGGATGCGGGTGACCGCGCCGAACAGGTTGGTGCGCGGGCGCAGGTGCGCCACTTCGCGCAGGAACTCCGGCGACATCGGCTTGGGCTGGATCGGGTAGGTCAGCGGGTCTTCGACCCAGCCGACCACTTCCACTGCACTGGCCTGGATCTCGAACGACTGGCCCTTGCCCTGCGACTTCACCAGGGTGCCGGTGGCGATGACCGAGCAGCCGCTGGTCAGGCGCTTGATCTCGTCGAAGTTGGCCAGGCTGTCGCCGGCCACGACCTGGATCGGGGCGAAGCAGGAGCCGTCGCTCACATTCACGAAGGCCAGATTCGCTGAACCGCGCACCGTGCGCACCCATCCGCGTACCGTGACTTCGCCGCCTTCCGGGATCTTCCCGGCAAGCGCATGTTCAACGCTGACCACCGTCATGACTTGAATCCTCTGCTGATCGACTCGATCTGTGAACACGGGAGTTTACCGGTTGCAGCGTTCTGCTTGCGAGGCATTTTTCGCGGCAACGGCTCCTTATAATGTCCCCGTACCTCTGGAGTAGCCCCATGGCCGTCAGCCTGACCCCCATTGCCTTCGAGCGCGTGCAGCGCTTTGTCGCCCAGACCCCCGGTGCGCTGGGCCTGCGTTTCGGCGTGACCAAGACCGGTTGCTCCGGCTGGGGCCACATCACCGACCTGGCACGCGACGAGCGCGAGGGCGATACCGTGTTCGAGCAGGATGGCGTGAAGATCTATGTCGACGCCAAGAGCCTGGCGCTGGTGGACGGTACCGTGATCGACTTCGGCAAGCACGGCCTGAGCGAGACCTTCACGTTCAGCAACCCCAATGCCACCGCCGAGTGTGGCTGCGGCGAGAGCTTCACCACCGACGCCGACAAGGCCTGACGGCCCGGCGCGTCCCGGTAGCTGCCGACCTTGGTCGGCACGCGGGGCTCGGCAGGGACCCCACGGATGGAACGACCGGCTTTTACCTATCATCCCAACGCCTACGCCCTCTCCTTCGAAGAGGTCGACGGAATCTGTGACTGTTGCGGCCAGCCGCGCACACTGCGCTACCGCGGGCCGTTCTACACCCGTCTGCGTCCGGATTACCTTTGCCCCTGGTGTATCGCCGACGGCAGGGCGGCGGCCAGCTACGAGGGTGAATTCACCGGCTGGAGTGATATCGAAGGGGTCTCGCCAGACCCGGCCGACCCGCCGCCGAGCATCGCTCGTGAGCTGCTGCTGGAGATCTGCGAGCGCACGCCGGGCTACCCGTCCTGGCAGCAATCGGTCTGGCTGAGCCATTGTGAACGGCCCTGCGCCTTCCTCGGTTTCGCCGGCAGCGACGATCTGCTGCCCATCCTCGACCAGGTCCGGCCCGATGTGGCGGAGGTCAATCCACGCGACGCCGACTGGGTGCTGGCGCACCTGAGCCGGGACGGGATGATGGTCGGCTGCCTGTTCCAGTGCCTGGAATGCGGCCAGCATCGCCTTCACGTCGACCTGGGGTGAATCCAGGCGGATTCGTGGGCTGTGCGGGGCTCCGGTAGCGGCCAGCCTGGGGCGGCATAGGGGCTGCGCCCCCGGTTCAGGTTGCCCTGTGACCCGCCGGTTGCCCGGCACCCCCATCTGCGCCATAATGCGCGGCTTCCTGCCTCCCGGCGGGAATCCTTGCCCCACCGCGGTATCAACGGCGGGGGGCTGTCCGGCCGCAAGGCCACATCCGAAAGGTAGAAAAAAACATGAGTCGTCATTACGAAATCGTGTTCATGGTCCACCCGGACCAGAGCGAGCAGGTCCCGGCCATGATCGAGCGCTACAAGTCGCTGGTCGAGAACGGCAACGGCACCATCCACCGTCTGGAAGACTGGGGCCGCCGCCAGCTGGCGTACCCGATCCAGAACCTGGTGAAGGCCCACTACGTGCTGATGAACATCGAAGCCGACCAGGCCGTTCTGAACGAACTGACCGAGAGCTTCCGCTTCAACGACGCCGTGCTGCGCAACCTGGTCATCAAGCGTGACGAGGCTGACACCGAGCAGTCGCTGATCATGAAGAGCAAGGACGAGAAGGGTGACAAGCCGGAGCGCGGTGAGCGCCGTCGTCGTGACGACGAAGAAGGCGAGTCCAACAACACCGCTGACAACGAAGCCGGCGACGACGCCGCTTCCGCCGCCTAAGGAGCCTTCCCATGTCCAAGTTCTTCCGTCGCCGCAAGTTCTGCAAGTTCACTGCTGAAGGTGTGAAGGAGATCGACTACAAGGATCTCAACACCCTGCGCCAGTACCTGACCGAGAACGGCAAGATCGTGCCGAGCCGCGTCACCGGTACCAAGTCGAAGTACCAGCGCCAGCTGGCGACCGCCGTCAAGCGCGCTCGCTTCCTGGCCCTGATCCCGTACACCGACAACCACGACGTCTGATGCCGGCGGGGCGGCCCGGCGCCGCCCCCGCTGTGCCAGCTATTCGGACAGCCTTTGTTGCGGGGCATCGCCTCGCTAACGAATAACTTATCTGGAGCAATACCATGCAGCTGATCCTCCTGCAGAAAGTCACCAACCTCGGCAACCTGGGCGACCTGGTCGACGTGAAGCCGGGCTACGGCCGTAACTTCCTCGTGCCGCAGGGCAAGGCCGTGCCGGCCACCGAGAGCAACAAGGCCGAGTTCGAAGCCAAGCGCGCCGAATACGAAGCCAAGGCCCAGGCCATCCACGCCGACGCTGAAGGCCGCAAGGCCAAGCTGGAAGGCGCGAGCGTGACCATCGCCGCCAACGCTTCGACCGAAGGCAAGCTGTACGGCTCGGTTGGCCCGCGCGACATCGCCGAGGCCTTCACCGCCGCCGGCCTGCCGCTGGAAAAGAGCGAAGTCATCCTGGGCGAAGGCGCCTTCCGCAACATCGGCGAATACGACGTGCTGGTCCACCTGCACGCCGACGTCGAGACCACCGTCAAGGTCGTCGTCGTCGCCGAAGCCTGATCCCACGCCGCAAGGCTTGGCATCACCGCAGAACGGGCGCCCGCAAGGGTGCCCGTTTTGTTTTTGGCGCCGTTCCGCGGTGTCGGGCCAGGTCCGTCCGACGGGGTGGGGGTGGGCAATGTTCCACGCCCATTCGTAGAACACGTCCACATCGGTATACTCAGGGCGTCACACCCGTTCCACGGGCATCGATCCCAACAGGATCAATGGCTTGGAGGGTAAACGCAGGCCGCTTGCCGGCCCCAGTCCGGAACCCCTATGCGTCTTTCCACGATCAAGCTGTCCGGCTTCAAGTCGTTCGTCGATCCGACCACCCTGCACCTGCCGACCAACATGACCGGCGTGGTGGGGCCCAATGGCTGCGGCAAGTCGAACATCATCGACGCCGTGCGCTGGGTCATGGGCGAGAGTTCGGCCAGCCGCCTGCGTGGCGACTCGCTGACCGACGTGATCTTCTCCGGATCCAATGCCCGCAAGCCGGTGTCGCAGGCCACGGTCGAGCTGATCTTCGACAACTCCGACCACACGATTTCCGGCGAGTACGCCTCGTTCAACGAAATCTCGGTCAAGCGCACGGTCAGCCGCGACGGCACCAGCAACTATTACCTCAACGGCACCAAGTGCCGTCGCCGCGACATCACCGACCTGTTCCTCGGCACCGGCCTGGGCCCGCGCAGCTACTCGATCATCGAGCAGGGCATGATCAGCCAGATCATCGAGGCGCGCCCGGAAGACCTGCGCGTGTACCTGGAAGAGGCAGCCGGCATCTCCAAGTACAAGGAGCGTCGCAAGGAGACCGAGACCCGCATCCGCCACACCCGTGAGAATCTGGACCGGCTGGGTGACCTGCGCGACGAGATCAGCAAGCAGCTCGAACACCTCAAGCGCCAGGCCAAGCAGGCCGAGCAGTACCAGGCCCTGCAGGAAGAGCGCCGGATCAAGGATGCCGAGTGGAAGGCGCTGGAATTCCGTGGCCTCGATGGGCGCCTGTCGAAGCTGCGCGAAGGCCTGTCGCAGGAAGAGACCAAGCTGCAGCAGCTGATCGCCGATCAGCGCGACGCAGAGGCCCGCATCGAAACCTCGCGAGTGCGTCGCGAAGAGGCCGCCGATGCGCTCAACACCGCGCAGGCGGCGGTCTATCAGGTCGGCAGCACGCTGGCCCGCCTGG
The DNA here is from genome assembly GCF_059371575.1 of Stenotrophomonas sp. YJH_SMC_4. Classification (NCBI taxonomy): domain Bacteria; kingdom Pseudomonadati; phylum Pseudomonadota; class Gammaproteobacteria; order Lysobacterales; family Lysobacteraceae; genus Stenotrophomonas; species Stenotrophomonas sp. YJH_SMC_4. The sequence goes on along the minus strand of NZ_JCAFUR010000004.1, from coordinate 247,240 downwards.
AGCAGCAGATCCAGCACCAGCGCGAGCTGTCGCAGCGCCTGCACAAGGCGCGCGACGAAACCCAGCAGGCCCTGGCCGAGCTGGGGAAGCACATCAGTGGCGACGAGGCCAAGCTGAGGGTGCTGCGGGAGGCGGTAGAGGCCGCGACCCCGCAGCTGGAAGAACTGCAGGAAGAAAACGAGATAAAGCAGGAAAGCCTGCGCGAGGCTGAAGACCGGCTGTCCAGCTGGCAGCAGCGTTGGGAACAGCACACCTCGCAGAGTTCGGAAGCCTCGCGCGCCGGCGACGTCGAGCGCACGCGCGTGGACTACCTGGACAAACAGATCCTCGATGCCGACCGGCGTCGTGAAGCCCTGGCCGCCGAGCGCGCCGGGCTGGACGTGGATGCGCTGGAAGAAGCCTTCGAGCAGCTGCACCTGCGGCACGACACGCAGAAGACCGCGCTGGATGAACTGAGCGAAGACGTCGAGCTGCGCAAGCAGGGCGTGGCGGCGGTGCAGGAACAGCAGCGCAATGGCCAGAACGAACTGGCCGAACTGCGCAAGCAGGCCAATGGCCTGCGCGGTCGCCTGGCTTCGCTGGAAACCCTGCAGCAGGCCGCGCTGGGCCAGGAGCAGGGTGCTGCCGTGGCCTGGCTGAAGGCGCGTGGGCTGGACTCGGCGGCGCGTGTCGGCGAACGCCTGGATGTCGATGCCGGTTGGGAAAACGCGGTGGAAAGCGCGCTCGGCCAGTTGATCGAAGGCGTGCTGGTCGATGACCCGGCCAGCCTGGTCGACGCGCTGGGCGAACTGGGCGAGGGCCACATTGCGCTGGTCGCCAACGATGGCGCGGACCTGAAGGTCGCGCCGACCTCGCTGGCTGCACGCGTGCGTGGCCCGGCAGCGATCCGGCGCCTGCTGGCGCACCTGCACGGTGCCAGGGATCTGTCCGAGGCCAAGGTGCTGCAGGCCAGCCTTCCGGAAGGCGATTCGATCATCACCCAGAGTGGCGAGCGCCTGGGCCAGGGCTGGCTGCGCGTATCGCGCTCCGGTGCCGCCGCGCAGGGCGCGCTGCTGCGCGAACGTGAGATCCAGGAGCTGCGTGAGCAGATCGAGCAGCTGCAGGACCGCGAGGCCGAACTGGAAGAACAGCTGGCCGGCTTCCGAGAGCAGCTGCAGGCTGCCGAACAGCAGCGCGAAGATGCGCAGCGTGCGCTGTACCAGGCCCATCGCGCGGTGTCCGAACTGGCCGGCCAGCTGCAGGGCCAGCAGGGCAAGGTGGAGGCAGCGCGCACGCGCATCGATCGCATCGAAGGCGAGCTGAAGCAGCTGCAGGAAACCATTGAAGCCAACAACGAACAAGCGCGTGAAGCGCGCTCGCGGTTGGAGAACGCGGTCAGCAGCATGGGCGACCTGGAATCGACCCGGCAGCGGCTGGAGGGCGAGCGCCGCCAGCTGACAGAGGCCCGTGACCTGGCCCGCGACGCCGCCCGTGCGGTACGCGAGCGCGCGCACTCGCTGGCCCTGACCCTGGAATCGCAGCGTGCGCAGCTGGCCTCGTTGAGCCAGGCGCTGGAGCGCATGGGCACCCAGCGCGGGCAGCTGGATTCGCGACTGGGCGAGCTGCATTCGCAGCTGGACGAAGGTGATTCGCCGGTCGAAGCGCTGCAGGCCGAGCACCAGAATGCGCTGGAAGAGCGCGTTCGGGCCGATCGCGTGCTGACCGAAGCGCGAACGCTGCTGGACGGCATCGACGCCGAGCTGCGCAACTACGAGCAGACCCGCCACCAGCGCGACGAACAGGCATTGGCCCAGCGTGAGCGTATTTCGCAGCGCAAGCTTGACCAGCAGGCGCTGGTGCTCAGCGCGGATACCCTGCAGGCGGCGGTCGAAAAGGCCGGTTTCGTGCTGCAGGACGTGCTCAATGCACTGCCCGAGGACGCCCGCCTGGGCGACTGGGAGCAGGCCGTGCACCAGATCGATGCCCGCATGCGCCGGCTGGAGCCGGTCAATCTGGCCGCGATCCACGAGTACGGCGAGGCCTCGCAGCGCTCGGACTACCTGGATTCGCAGCACGCCGACCTCACCACAGCGCTGGAAACCCTGGAAGATGCCATCCGGAAGATCGACCGCGAGACCCGCGGCCGCTTCAAGGACACTTTCGACCGTGTCAACGCCGGCGTGCAGGCGCTGTACCCGCGCCTGTTCGGTGGCGGCCACGCCTACCTGGAATTGACCGGTGAAGACCTGCTCGACACCGGCGTGACCATCATGGCGCGCCCGCCGGGCAAGCGCGTGTCCAGCATCTCGCTGCTGTCCGGCGGCGAAAAGGCGATGACCGCAGTAGCGCTGGTGTTCGCCATCTTCCAGTTGAATCCGGCACCGTTCTGCCTGCTGGACGAGGTGGACGCACCGCTGGATGAAGCCAACGTCGGTCGCCTGGCCAACATGGTCAAGGAAATGAGCGAGAAGGTGCAGTTCCTGTTCGTCAGCCACAACAAGGCGACGATGGAGGCTGCGCACCAGCTGTCGGGCGTGACCATGCGCGAACCGGGCGTCAGCCGCCTGGTCAGCGTGGACCTGGAAGAAGCCGCACGATTGGCGGGCGCGGCCTGACGTGCCATCCTAATTACCTGAATGAACTAGCCGGAGAACCTATCGAATGTCCGACACGGCACTGTTGCGCATCGGCATCCTGGCCGCCGGCCTGCTGTTGATCGCTGCGATCTTCCTGTTTGGCCGTCCGAAGAAGAAGCCCCAGGGGCGTCGCGTGGAAAGCGCGGAACCGACCGGCGGCGAGCGTCGCGAGCCGGTGCTGGGCGATGATGGCGTCACTGTGGCCGATGGCCGCGTAGAGCCGGGCATGGGCTCGGAAGGCGAGCAGGCCGAGCTTGGCCTGGCCGACACCGACGCCGGCGCGGCCAGCGACCTTGGCAAGCGCGCCACCCAGGACTTCGACAAGATCGTGTCGCTGTTCGTGGCCGCTCGCGCCGGCGAACAGCTGCGTGGCGAAGACATCGTGGTGGCGGCGGAGAAGACCGGCCTGGTGTTCGGCCACATGAACGTGTTCCACCGCCTGGTGGAAGGCCACCCCGAGCGCGGCCCGATCTTCTCGATGGCCAGCATCATGAAGCCGGGCAGCTTCGACATGGCCAACATCCGCGCCATGGAGACCCCGGCCATCGCCTTCTTCCTGACCCTGCCGGCGCCGCTGACCGCGCTGGATGCCTGGGAGAAGATGCTGCCCACCGTGCAGCGCATGGCCGAGCTGCTCGACGGCGTGGTGCTGGACGACAGCCGCAACGCTCTCGGCCGGCAGCGCATCGCGCACATCCGTGACGAACTGCGTGCCTATGATCGCCAGCACCAGGCGCCGCCGCTGACCAAGACCCCGCGCTGGTGAGCGCCATGGTGTGCCGACCAACGGTCGGCACCCACAACAGTAGATCCACGCTATGCGTGGATGGGGCGAACCAAAGGTTCGCCCCCACCAACAGGGTCAGGCCGGTACGCCGGCGACCTTGGCAAATGCCTTGCGGAACGTGGCCATCTCGTCCTCGGTGCCGACGCTCACGCGCACGCGCTGCGGCCAGATCGGCCAGCTGCGGCCGATGATCACGCCGTTGTCTGCCATCGCCTTGGCAAAGGCGGCACCGTCGCGCTGCACATCCACCACGAAGCAGTTCGCTTCCGACGGCACGCAGCTGAAACCACGCTTGCCCAGCCACGCGATGGTGGCCTGCCGCACCTTGGCATTCTGCAGGCGCCGCTGCGCGATCAACTGAGGATCCTGCAGGCTGGCCAGTGCCGCGGCCAGTGCTGGCACGGGTAGCGGGTTGTCGCCCAGGCTGGCCAGTTCGCGCAGGCGGTCGGGATGCGCGGCCGCCACGCCCAGGCGCAGGCCGGCCATGCCATAAAGCTTGGAGAACGTGCGCAACACGATCAGGTCATCGCGCTGCGCCACCTGCGCGATCAGGCTCGGCTGCTCGCTGTACTGCAGGTAGGCCTCGTCGACCAGTACGCGGGTGGACGCAGGCTTGTGGGCCAGCAGCCAGGCGAGCTCATCCGGCGGGCTGATCGAGCCGGTCGGGTTGTTCGGGTTGCACACATACAGCAGGCCGGTCGAGCGCGCGTGTGCGGCGGCCACCATCGCGCGCAGGTCATGTGCGCCGTCGTCGTGCAATGGCACTTTCTGCACGTGCGCACCGTGTGCGGCCGCGACCTCGCCCAGCGTCTCGAAGGTCGGATCGGCGACTACCAGTCCCGCCTGCGGGCCGGTCCACAGCACGGCGGCACGGTTCAGCGGTTCGCTGGAACCCGGATAGAGCCGCACGTGATCGGCCGGAATGCGCGCCTGTTCGATGAAGGCGTCGCGCACCTGACCGGCCAGTGCGAAACGGTAGCGGCCGCAACCGGCGATGCTGTCGCGTGCCGCCTGCTGGGCTGCGGGCGAGGGGCCGTAGGGGCATTCGTTGAAATTCAGCAGCACCGCACCTTCGGCGGGTCCCGGGGCGACGGCTGTCGCGGGTTGGGCATGGCCGGGCCGCGGCAGCCCGCTGCCGGCGACGGCGAGGCCGGCTCCGGCCAGTTGCAGGAAGCGTCGACGGGAAGCGGGCAGGGTCACGGGCAGGATTCCGAAGGGCAGACCGTCGCACGCTAGCGCCGGCGAGGGTGGGCGGCAAGCTGCTTTTTGTGGCGTCGCGCCATGCAGATGTGCCAACCAAGGTTGGCACCTGCCGGAACGAGGGAGAAGGTTGGCACCTGCCGGAGCGGGGAGTGCCCGTCGAGCACGCTCGACGCTGCAAAGGCGGAGGCGTTACAGGGCCTGACGGCTGGGCGCGGTAGAATCCCCGGCCATCCCAGAACCACCGGATCCCGATGAGCCCCAGCCCCGCCGAACGCGCCGAAGACCTTCGCCGGCAGATCGCCCAGGCCAACCGCGCCTATCACGAGCTGGACGCGCCGGAGATCCCCGACGTCGACTACGACCGGATGGTGCGCGAGCTGGAAGCGCTGGAGCGCGAGAACCCGGAACTGGCCCGTGCCGACAGCCCGACCCAGCAGGTCGGTGCGCGCCCCTCTGGCCGCTTCCCGGAAGTGCGCCATGCGGTACCGATGTTGTCGCTGTCCAATGCCTTCAGCGACGAGGAAGTGGCCGATTTCGTGCGCCGCATCGATGAGCGCCTGGGGCGTCGCAGCCTGCGGTTCTCGGCCGAGCCGAAGATGGACGGCCTGGCGATCAGCCTGCGCTACGAGGACGGTCATTTCGTGCTCGGCGCGACCCGTGGCGATGGCAGTACCGGCGAGGACGTGACCGCCAACCTGCGCGAAATCGGTGACATTCCCAAGCGCCTGCACGGCAAGGACTGGCCGGATGTGCTGGAGGTGCGCGGCGAGGTCTACATGGCCCGCGCCGACTTCGAGGCCTACAACGAACGTGCGCGCCTGCAGGGCGGCAAGGTGCTGGCCAATCCGCGCAACGCGGCGGCCGGTTCGCTGCGCCAGCTCGACCCGAAGATCAGTGCGCAGCGCAGGCTGAGTTTCTTCGCCTACGGCACCGGCGAAGTGCAGGGCGGCGAGCTGCCGGACACCCATTCGGGCACCCTGGCCCAGCTCGGCGCCTGGGGCTTCCCGGTCAGTGAGCTGTGCAAAGTGGTGGAGGGCACCGACGGCCTGCTCGGTTACTACCGCACTATCGGTGAACGCCGCGACGGCCTGCCGTTTGATATCGATGGCGTGGTCTACAAGCTGGATGACCGTGCGGGTCAGCAGGCGATGGGCTTCGTCTCCCGTGCGCCGCGCTGGGCCATCGCGCACAAGTTCCCTGCGCAGGAACAGAGCACCACGGTGGAGGCGATCGAGATCCAGATCGGCCGCACCGGTGCTGCCACGCCGGTCGCGCGACTGGCGCCGGTGGCTGTGGCTGGCGTGATCGTGTCCAACGCCACCCTGCACAACGCCGACCAGATCGCGCGCCTCGATGTGCGCGTTGGCGACAGCGTGATCGTGCGCCGCGCTGGCGACGTGATTCCCGAGGTGGTCAGCGTCATTCTCGACCGCCGCCCGCAGGGCACCACGCCGTGGCAGATGCCGACGCGCTGCCCGGTGTGCGGCTCGGAGATCGTGCGTGAGGAGGGGGCGGCGGCGTGGCGTTGTTCGGGCGAACTGTCCTGCCCGGCGCAGCGCAAGGAAGCCATTGCCCATTTCGCTTCGCGCCGTGCCATGGACATCGACGGTCTCGGCGACAAGTACATCGAAACCCTGGTCGACGCGGGCATCGTCAAGAGCGTGGCCGACCTGTACCGGCTCAGCCGCGATACGCTGCTGCACTTGAAGCTGGTGCTGGACGCCGAGGAGCCGTCGGCGCTGGCAGCGGCGCTGAAGCTGCACCTTCCCGCCGAGGGCAGTGGTGCGGTGCTCAATGCGGTGCTCAAGCTGGACGGCAACGATCCGGGCTGGCGCGCGCAGGCGCTGGCGCAGCCGGCCAGCTTCGAATGGAACACGAAGAAGATCGCCACCAAGTGGGCCGACAACCTGATCGCAGCGATCGACGCCAGTCGTGCGGCCACGCTGGAGCGCCTGCTGTTCGCGCTTGGCATCGAGCACGTGGGCGAGAGCACGGCCAAGGCGCTGGCGCAGTGGTTCGGTGACCTGGAGCTGATCCGCCACCTGCCGTGGCCGCTGTTCAAGCGTGTGCCGGACATCGGTGGCGAAGTGGCGCGTTCGCTTGGCCACTTCTTCGAGCAGCAGGGCAACCAGCAGGCCATCGATGACCTGCTGCAGGTCGGCCAGGTGCGTATCAGCGACGTGCATGCGCCCAGTGCCAAGCTGCGCGACGGGCTGGATCTGGCGCAGTTGCTGGTCGAGTCGGAGATCCCCGGCATCACCCGTCTGCGCGCCGAAAAGCTGGTGGCTGCGCTTCCCGGCGCACAGGCGGTGCTCGATGCCGAGCATGGCCAGTTCGTCAACGCCGGCCTGCCCGATGACACCGCGCGCGCTCTGGCCGAATGGCTCGACGCTGATGGCCACGGTGCGATGCTGTTGGCCGCCGAGAACGCGATGCAGGAGATCCTGGCCAAGGCGCCGGCGCTGGCCGAGATCGTGGCGGGTCCGCTGGATGGGCAGACCGTGGTGCTGACCGGCACCCTGGCCCAGCTCACCCGCGATGCCGCCAAGGAACGCCTGGAAGCGCTGGGTGCCAAGGTCTCCGGCAGTGTGTCGAAGAAGACCAGCTTCGTGGTGGCCGGTACCGAGGCCGGCTCCAAGCTGGACAAGGCACAGTCGCTGGGCGTGCCGGTGTGGGATGAGGACCGCCTGCTGGCCTATCTTGCCGAACACGAATGATGACGCCGCCGGGTGCCCGGCACCCGGCATGAAGCACAAAGGAACACCGATGCAGACTGCCCCACTGGATTTCCGCCTGGCCACCCGTGCCGACGAAGAACTGTTGATCGCGTTGATGCGCGAGTTCTATGCCGAAGACAGGATCGACTTCGACGACGCGCGCGTGCGTCGCGGCGTGGATGCGCTGCTGGCCGACCCACGCAACGGCGAAGTGCTGCTGTGGCTGGACGAGGCGGCCGAGGTGGTCGGTTACGCAGTGATCGCGATGGGCTTCAGCCTGGAGCAGGGCGGCCACTTCATGCTGCTGGACGAGCTGTACCTGAGCCATCGTGCGCGTGGTCGCGGCCGCGGCAAGCAGGCGCTGGCCATCTGCGAACAGCGGGCACGGGGCCGCGGCGTAAGCCGCCTGCGCCTGGAAGTGAACCACCACAACGAGCTGGCCCGTCGCCTCTATCTGGCGAGCGGTTACATCGATGACACCCGCGATCTGCTGACCCTGCCGCTGGACCACCCGCGCCCGGAGGGCATCCTGTGAGCGAGGCCCTGCTGCGCGCGCTGCAGCAGCGCGCCGCGCTCAATGCGCTGGTCCGCCGCTTCTTCGCCGAACGCGATGTGCTGGAAGTGGAAACGCCGATCCTGTCGGTGGCCGGCAACACCGAGCCGAACATCGACAGCTTCCATACCGATTTCACCGGCCATGTCGATGCCGGCGGACGCCGCCGCTGGCTGCGCACCTCGCCGGAGTATCCGCTCAAGCGCCTGTTGGCGGCGGGCGTGGGTGACTGTTACGAACTGGGCCGGGTGTTCCGCAATGGCGAGGCGGGCGGCCGCCACAACCCGGAATTCACCATGCTGGAGTGGTACCGGGTTGGCTGGGATCATCATCGCCTGGTGCAGGAGACCGCCGAACTGGTCGGCCAGGCGCTGGCGCTGGTCGGGCGCAGTGCGACCCTGCGCGTGCTGAGCTACCGCGAGCTGTTCCAGCAGCATGTGGGCGTTGACCCGTTCAAGGCCGATGAGGCTGCATTGCGGGCCGCGCTGGGTGATGTGCACATCGATCCGGTCGGTTTGACCCGCGACGACTGGCTGGACCTGTTGATGACCCATCGCATCCAGCCGCAGTTTGATGACACAGTGATGACCGTGGTCCATGACTGGCCGGCCAGCCAGGCGGCGCTTGCGCGCATCCGTGCCGGTACACCACCCCTGGCCGAGCGTTTCGAGTTGTACCTGGGCGCGGTGGAGCTGGCCAACGGCTATCACGAACTGAACGACGCCCACGAGCAGCGCGCGCGCTTCCAGCGTGACCTGCAGCGACGCCATGAACGTGGCCAGGTGCAGCCGGCGCTGGATGAGGCGCTGCTGGCCGCGCTGCCATCGATGCCGGCGTGCGCGGGCGTGGCGGTGGGGGTCGATCGCCTCCTGATGGCGATGAACCGCACGCCGCGCATCGCCGACGTGCTGGCCTACGACTTTGCCCACGCATGAGCGACGTGCGTTCCTGAACGTCAAAGACTGAACGGAATTCCGCGATTCCGCGCTTGCTTCGGTAAGCAGGATGATGCTCTTATCACGGCAGATGCCGGACACTGGCACGCAGTTCATCCATTCCTGCTGGGGAAGGCTTTGGTCAAGTGGTTTGCGGTTGTCGCTGCACCGGTTTACTCCATCGCGCTCTGGGGTGCCTGGCTGCCGTCATCGGCATCTGCGCAGCAGGCCGGCTACGACGGTGAAGTGGTGACCTGCGAATCACGCGATATGGGCTGGGTGCATTGCGATATCGATGTCAGCAACGGCGTCGACCTGGTGCGCCAGCTTTCCAACAGCAGCTGTATCCGTGGCAGCGAATGGGGCACCGACCGCAGTGGCGTGTGGGTCACGCTGGGCTGCCGCGCCGAGTTCCGCGCACGCCGCGCTGCGGGTGCTGCGCCGGTAGCCAGCGAGGGCAAGCGCCTGGTCCGTCGCGTGGTGCGTTGTGAATCCAATGGTCGCCCGCAGAGCTGCCCGGTGCGCCTGGATGGCGCGCCAGTGCGCCTGCTGCGCCAGCTGTCGGCGCTGCCATGCCGCGAAGGGCAGGGCTGGGGCTACAAGCGCAATGAAGTCTGGACCAGCCGCGGTTGCCAGGGGGATTTCGAAGTGGCTGACGAGGACGGCCGATTCGTTGACGTACCACGCAGGCTGACCTGTGAATCGAAGTCGAAGAAGCGCCGCTTCTGCGGCGCCAGCATCTCGGTCGGTGCCGCCGTCTCCGAGCAGCTGTCCAGCACGCCGTGCGAGGAAGGCAGTACCTGGGGCTGGAGCCGCAACGGCATCTGGGTGGACGGTGGCTGCCGCGCCGAGTTCTCGGTGAATTGAGCCCGGGCGGGCTCCAACCCCGGGGGGCGTGGCCCTACAATGGGCCCATGAACACTGCCTCCGACATCGACTACGCCCGTTACGACCATATCCGCCCGATCCTGTGGACCGGCGATGCCCTGCAACTGCTGGACCAGCGCAAGCTGCCGTTCGTGGTCGAGCATGTGGTCTGCCATGACAGTGACGAAGTGGCTGCGGCCATCCACGCGTTGACCGTGCGCGGTGCGCCGGCCATCGGCATCGCCGCCGCCTGGGGCGTGGTGCTGGCCGCACATGACGTGCAGGCCGCAGACGGTGCGCACGCGCTGCAGCAGCTGGAACCGGCGCTGCAGCGTCTGAACGCTTCGCGTCCGACCGCCGTCAACCTGGCCTGGGCGCTGGCGCGCATGCGCCGTTGCCTGAATGCCGCCGGTGCTGACTGGAAGGCGAAGCTGGAGGCCGAAGCGCAGGCCATCGCGGAGGAGGACCTGGCCGCCAATCGCCACATGGGCGCGCTGGGCGCAGGCCTGATCGAAGCTGGCAGCGGCGTGCTGACCCACTGCAACACCGGCTCGCTGGCCACCGCCGGCTTCGGCACTGCGCTGGGCGTGATCCGCGCCGGCATGGCCCAGCATCGCATTGCCCGCGTGTTCGCTGGCGAGACCCGTCCGTGGCTGCAGGGCGCGCGCCTGACCGTGTGGGAGCTGCAGCAGGATGGCATTGACGCCACGCTGATCGCCGATTCAGCCGCCTCGCACCTGATGAAGACCGGCGCTGTGCAGTGGGTGATCGTCGGTGCCGACCGCATCTGCGCCAACGGCGATACCGCCAACAAGATCGGGACCTATCAGCTGGCCATCGCCGCCCGCCATCACGGCGTGAAGTTCATGGTCGTGGCGCCGTCCTCGACGGTGGACATGGAGACTGTGGACGGCAGCCAGATCGAGATCGAGCAGCGCGATCCGGGCGAGCTGTACGGCGTGGGCGGCACCCGCACGGTGGCAGAGGGCATCGCTGCCTGGAACCCGGTGTTCGACGTCACCCCGGGTGAGCTGATCGACGCCATCGTGACCGAGCGCGGCGTGATCCTGAACCCGACCCCGGAGAACATGCGCGCCGCCTTTGGCGGCTGACGCGCGGGGGAGGGGCCGCGTGACCTCCGCCCCCGATGGTGGCGGCCGCTGGCCGGCAACCCCCTAAGTTCCTGATTTGTGCAGGTAAAATACCCGTAAAGGGAGGCGGAAAACGGCCTGTTGTGGTAATATCCGCAGGTTGAATCGAGGTTCCGGCACGACCCCCTCCCGCAGGGGGCTGCGCCGGACTGGACCGCTACCAGACAACGGAACCCGAATGGCAGAAACCGCCAAGGAAATCATCCAGGTCAACCTGGAAGACGAGATGCGCAAGAGCTACCTCGATTACGCCATGAGCGTGATCGTGGGCCGCGCGCTCCCGGATGCGCGCGACGGCCTCAAGCCGGTGCATCGCCGCGTGCTGTTCGCGATGAATGAACTCAACGCGCACAGCAACAAGCCCTACTTCAAGTCGGCGCGTATCGTCGGTGACGTCATCGGTAAGTACCACCCGCATGGCGATCAGTCGGTGTACGACACGCTGGTGCGCCTCGCACAGCCGTTCTCGCTGCGTTACATGCTGGTCGATGGCCAGGGTAACTTCGGCTCCATCGATGGCGACTCCGCCGCGGCAATGCGATACACCGAAGCGCGCATGTCGCGTCTGGCGCATGAGCTGATGGCGGACATCGACAAGGAAACCGTCGATTTCCAGCCCAACTACGACGAGAAGGAACTGGAGCCGACGGTCATGCCGACCCGGTTCCCGAACCTGCTGGTCAACGGTTCGGCCGGTATCGCGGTGGGCATGGCGACCAACATCCCGCCGCACAACCTGAGCGAATCGATCAACGCCTGCATCGCGCTGATCGACAACCCGGAAATCGACGTCGACGGCCTGATGGAGTACATCCCGGGCCCGGATTTCCCGACCGCCGGCATCATCAACGGCACCGCCGGCATCGTCGCCGGCTACCGCACCGGCCGTGGCCGCGTGCGCATCCGTGCCAAGGCCGATATCGAAGTGGCCGACAACGGCCGCGAATCGATCATCGTCACTGAAATTCCTTACCAGGTGAACAAGGCGCGTCTGATCGAGAAGATCGCCGAGCTGGTCAAGGAAAAGAAGATCGAAGGCATCAGCGAGCTGCGCGATGAGTCCGACAAGGACGGCATGCGCATCTACATCGAGATCAAGCGCGGTGAATCTGCCGAGGTTGTGCTGAACAACCTGTACCAGCAGACGCAGATGGAATCGGTGTTCGGCATCAACATGGTGGCGCTGGTCGATGGCCGCCCGCAGTTGATGAACCTCAAGCAGATGCTGGAGGCGTTCGTCCGCCACCGTCGCGAAGTGGTCACCCGCCGTACCGTGTTCGAGCTGCGCAAGGCGCGCGCCCGTGCCCACGTGCTGGAAGGCCTGACCGTCGCGCTGGCCAACATCGACGAGATGATCGAACTGATCAAGACCTCGCCGAACCCGAACGAAGCACGCGAGCGCATGCTGGCCCGCGTGTGGGAGCCGGGCCTGGTCGGTGCGATGCTGGGTGCCGCCGGCGCCGAAGCCTCGCGCCCGGAAGACCTGCCCAAGGGCGTGGGCCTGATCGAGGGCGGCTACCAGCTGACCGAGATCCAGGCCACCCAGATCCTGGAAATGCGCCTGCACCGCCTGACCGGGCTGGAGCAGGACCGCCTGACCGATGAGTACAAGCAGCTGCTGGAAGTGATCGCCGGGCTGATCCACATCCTGGAAGATCCCGACCGCCTGCTGCAGGTGATCCGCGAAGAGCTGGTCAGTGTGAAGGCCGAATTCGGCGACGAGCGTCGTACCGAGATCCGCCACAGCGAAGAAGACCTGGACATCCTTGACCTGATCGCGCCGGAAGACGTGGTGGTCACCGTGTCGCATGCCGGTTACGTGAAGCGCCAGCCGGTGAGCGTGTACCGCGCGCAGCGCCGTGGTGGTCGTGGCCGTAGTGCGGCGGCGACCAAGGAAGAGGATTTCATCGAACAGCTGTGGCTGGTCAACACGCATGACACGCTGCTGACCTTCACCAGTTCGGGCAAGGTGTTCTGGCTGCCGGTCTACCAGCTGCCGGAAGCGGGCTCCAACGCCCGCGGCCGTCCGATCATCAACTGGATCCCGCTGGAACCGGGTGAACGCGTGCAGGCCGTACTGCCGGTGCGCGATTACGCCGATGGCCAGTTCGTGTTCTTCGCCACCAAGAACGGTACGGTCAAGAAGACCCCGCTGGGTGAGTTCGCCTTCCGTCTGGCGCGCGGCAAGATCGCGATCAACCTCGATGAGGGCGACGCGCTGGTCGGCGTCGGCCTGACCGACGGCCAGCGCGACATCCTGCTGTTCGCCTCCAACGGCAAGACCGTGCGTTTCGGCGAGGACAAGGTCCGCTCGATGGGCCGTACCGCCACCGGCGTGCGGGGCATCAAGATGCCGGCCGGCGAGGAAGTGGTCAGCCTGATCGTGGCCGAAAGTGCCGGTGGCATCGAGGACGAGAACGAGGACGACAGCGGTGTCGAGGAAGCCGCCGCCAATGGCGATGCGGTGATCGAAGGCGCCGACGACGCCAGCGTTCAGTACATCCTGACCGCGACCGAGAACGGCTATGGCAAGCGCACCCCGCTGCCGGACTATCCGCGCAAGGGCCGTGGCACCCAAGGCGTGATCGGCATCCAGACCACCGAGCGCAATGGCAAGCTGGTCGCCGCGGTGCTGATGGGCTCCAGCGACGAAGTCCTGCTGATCTCCGATGGTGGCACCTTGGTGCGTACGCGTGGCTCGGAAATCAGCCGCGTCGGCCGCAACACCCAGGGCGTGACCCTGATCCGCCTCTCCAAGGACGAGAAGCTGCAGGCGGTGGAGCGCATGGATGCCTCGATCGACGAGGACGAGGACGAGGTGGTTGCCGCCGCCCCGGCCACGACCGACGGCGCACCGGCTGCTGCCAGCAGCGAGGACGCCGCGCAGGAGTGATCCTGCCGCGAGCCTGAGGTACCGACGACGCCGGCCCTGTGCCGGCGTCGTCGTATCCGGGTGCCACGCATACGCGCGCGCTTCACGCAGGCGGTGGGATAACGGCGCATGCTGCCCCCGGAGATCGACGATGTCCGCCACGCCGCAGTCCGCTCCTGCTCCCGTTCGCGCCTCCCGGCATCCCCTCGTCACCGTGCTGTCGCTGCTGCTGGTCGTGCTCGGCCTGGTCATCGGTGGCCTCGGTGCGTGGCTGCTCAGCCTTGGCGGCTCGGCGTACTACGCCATCGCCGGGCTCGGCCTGCTGGCCAGCGGAATCCTGTTGTTCGGCAACCGCCGCAGCGGCGCGCTGCTGTATGCGCTGGTGTTCATCGGCACGCTGCTGTGGACCTGGTGGGAATCGGGCAGCGACTACTGGCGCTGGGTACCGCGGCTCGGGCTGGTGACGGCGCTGGGCATCGTGCTGGCGCTGCTGGCGCCGACGCTTCGCGAGCCGGTTTCAAAACGCCTGTCGCGCAGCGTGGCGGGCGTGCTGATGCTGGTGTTCGTGGCCGCCTTCGGCCTGGCCTTTGCCCCGCATGGGGAAGTGGACGGGCGCCTGCCGTTCCCGGAAGGCGCAGTCAGCGCCGGACTGGAACCTACGCGCGATACCACGGGCCTGCAGCCGGCTGACCAGCCCGCCGAGGGCGACTGGCCGGCGTGGGGCCGCAGCAATGCGGGCACCCGCTATTCGCCGCTGCAGCAGATCACCCCGGCCAATGTGGCCACGTTGCAGCCGGCCTGGCAGTTCCGTACCGGGGATATGCCGAAGAAGCGCTGGGGTGCCGAAACCACGCCGCTGAAGATCGGCGACCGCCTGTACCTGTGCACCGCACGCAACCGCCTGATCGCGCTTGATGCTGCCAGCGGCAAGGAACTGTGGCGGTTCGATCCAAAGGTGAAGGATGCCTCGATTCCCTATACCGCTGCCTGTCGTGGTGTGAGCTATTACGAGCAGCCCAGCACGCCGACCCTTGCCGACGCGGCATTGGCCGATGTCGCTGCCGATCTGGCCCTGCCGGAGCCGCCGCCCAGCGTCACCCGCAGCGCTGCACCGGGCAGTCGTCCGGCGTGCTGGGCGCGCATCATTGAAGGCACGCTGGACGGTCGCATCATCGCGGTGGACGCGGACAGCGGCCATCCCTGCGCCAACTTCGGCAACAACGGACAGGTCGACATCACCCTGGGCATGGGCGAGGTGCCACCGGGTTACGTGTCGATCAACTCGCCGCCGGCCATCGTGCGCGGCGTGATCGTGACCGGCCACCAGGTGCTGGACGGGCAGCGCCGCGATGCGCCGTCGGGCGTGATCCAGGCGTACGACGCCATCACCGGCAAGCTGCGCTGGGCGTGGGACATGGACCAGCCCGAGCGCAACGGCCTGCCGCCGCGCGAGCAGACCTATACGCGCGGCACCCCCAACATGTGGACCACGGCCACCGGTGATGAGGCGCTGGGCCTGGTCTACCTGCCGCTGGGCAATGCCGCGGGCGACTACTGGAGCGGCGCGCGCACGGAAAACCAGAACCGCTATTCCACCTCGCTGGTGGCGATCGACGTGGCCACCGGCAAGCCGGTCTGGCATTTCCAGGCGGTGCGCAAGGATGTGTGGGACTACGACCTGGGGTCGCAGGCCAGCCTGATCGACTACCCGACGGCGGCGGGCAAGGTGCCGGCAATCCTGCTGCCGACCAAGCAGGGTGACATGTACATCCTCGATCGCCGCAACGGCCAGCTCCTGACCGCCGCCGAAGAGCGCAAGGTGCCGGTCGGCGGCGTCGAACCCGAGCAGCGTTCTCCCACCCAGCTGTTTTCGCTGTACCACACGCTGCGCCGCGAACATGACCTGACCGAGCGTGACATGTGGGGCATCACCCCGATTGACCAGCTGGTCTGCCGCATCCAGTTCCGCAAGGCGTACTACGAAGGGTTCTACACGCCGCCGAGCAGCGAGCGCCATTCCATCGAGTACCCCGGCTACAACGGCGGCTCGGACTGGGGCAGCGTGTCCATCGATACGCGCCGCGGCGTGATCGTGGCCAACTACAACGACATGCCCAACTACAACCGGCTGGTGCCACGCGCGGAGGCCGACCGGCTGGGCTGGCTGCCGCGCGAGAAGGTCCGGTTCGACAAGGGCGGTGCCGAAGGCGTGGGCGACCCGCAGGTGGGTACGCCCTACGCCATCCAGGTCAACGCCGGCTGGCGGCTGCCGTTCACCGGCCTGCTGTGCAAGCAGCCGCCCTATGGCGGTATCCGTGCCATCGACCTGCGCACCGGCAAGCTGCTGTGGGACCGTCCGTTTGGCAGTGCGCGCGGCAACGGACCGTTCGGCATCCGTTCCGGCCTGCCGATCGAGATCGGCACGCCGAACAACGGCGGTTCGGTAGTGACCGCCAGCGGCCTGATCTTCATCGCCGCCGCCACCGATGACCTGCTGCGTGCCATCGATCTGAAGACCGGCAAGGAGCTTTGGCACGCCAAGCTTCCTGCCGGCGGCCAGGCCAATCCGATGGTGTACGAGCAGGGCGGGCGCCAGTACGTGGTGATCATGGCCGGCGGCCACCATTTCATGGAAACCCCGAACGGCGATTACGTGATTGCGTTTGCGTTGCCCAGGTAGGGCCGACGGGGTAGAACCGGCTGGGTAGAGCCGACTGGATAGAGCCGACTGGATAGAGCCGACTGGGTAGAGTCGACTGGATAGAGCCGACTGGGTAGAGTCGACTGTTAGTCGACTGCTCTTCTCTCCCATGCTGGAAAGCCCGCGCTTCGCGCGATAGTCGACTAACAGTCGACTCTACCCAGGCGACTCCACATCCCCGGACGCTGCATCAAGATGATCCCTGATCCTGACGTTGGCAGTGAACCGATGTCGAGCATCCATCCTGGCGGGCATTCTCGAACTCATGCCCAGCCCTCAACTGCTTGCCGGCCGCCGATCCATAGTCGGCAACGTCTACACCATCACCATGGTGTGCCGGAACCGCCATCGTGTTTTCGATAGCCCTGCCAATGCCGACCTTGCCATGCAGCTCCTCGGATCGATGGATCGGGAAGGCCTGACTGCATCGTTTGCCTGGGTGATCATGCCGGATCACATCCACTGGCTGGCTCAACTACGTGGCCATTCGCTGGGCTACTGCGTGCAGCGCTTCAAGGCGCGCAGCAGCTTTCTAATCAACCGGCGGCGAGGGAGCCAGGGTGCAATCTGGCAGGCGGGTTATCACGATCATGCGATCCGCAGTGACGCGTCGCTGCACAGGCACGCTTGCTACATTCTGGCAAATCCCGTTCGAGCCGGTCTTGCCGCGCAGATCGGTGACCATCCGTACGGATGGTGCCGCTGGCCGTTGAGCGAGCTTGAGTCGGCAGGCGAACGTGCTTGGTGATGGAACCGACCGGGCAGAGTCGGCCGGGCAGAGTCGACCGGGTAGAGTCGACCCGGTAGAGTCGACCCGGTAGAGTCGACTGTTAGTCGACTGCCTTAATCAATGCCGCCGAAGAGCCCGCACTGCGTGCGTTAATCGACTAACAGTCGACTCTACCAGTCGCCCCTACGCGTTAGGTGCCGGCACCCGCACCATCTTCGTCATCAAGTGTTCCACCACACCCGCAGGGTCCGCCGTGCGGCCCACATGCGTGCTCGACATCTGCACGATCGAGCTGCGCTTGGCAGTGAGGAAATGGAAGCGCGCGCGCGCAGGCAGCTGTGCGATCGGCCCGGCGCTGGCATCACCGCGGCAGATTGCCACGATCGCATCCAGCCACGGTTGAAGCGCCTCCTGGTCCAGCGCCGGCGCGAACGCGTGCAGGCGTGCCGGATCGATCTCGATGGCCGCTTCCAGATGGCGCGCGCCAGGGCAGGAGACGATCACCCCGACGTTGATGAATTCCTCGCGTTCCACCCGCGGTACCACGCGGATGACCGCATAGTCATACGTGTGCAGCGTGGGCACGGATGGCCTCCTGCACGAACACCGCACGCACCTTCAGGCGGTGCTTGAGGTAATTGATATAGCCCTGCCGGTAGGCCTGCGGGCTGTCGAACGCCGGTTCGTCCACCAGCCAGCTGTCCGGCACCAGGCCGACGATGCGCTCTATCTCGGCATCGGTCAGGCGCGCGGCCAGCTCGGCATCCACCTCGGCGATGCGACTGGCGAACGACAGCAGCACATGGTCGCGGATCAGCACGAACGGCTTTTCGCACGCATCGCCGGCGTTGGCCCAGTCGTGATGGAAGTACATGGCCGCACCGTGATCGATCAGGTACAGCTTTCGATGCCACACCATCAGGTTCGGGTTGCGCGTGGTGCGATCGACATTGCTGGTGAACGCATCGAACCAGACGATGCGCGAGGCCAGGTCTGCATCCACCGGCATTGCCGCCGGATCGTAATTGATCGCACCGGGCAGGTAGTCCAGGCCCAGGTTCAGGCCTTCGCTGGCGCGGATCAGCTCCTGGATTTCCGGGTCGGGCTCGGTGCGGGCGAACTCGCGGTCCAGCTCGACGAACAGGATTTCCGGAATCGGCAGGCCCAGCGTGCGTGCCATCTCGCCGGCGATCAGCTCGGCGATCAACGCTTTCGGGCCCTGGCCGGCGCCACGAAACTTCAGCACGGCCATGCCGTCGTCGTCGGTCTCGACCACGGCCGGCAGGGAGCCACCTTCCCGCAAGGGCGTGATGTAGCGGAGGGCATGTACGGTGCGCATGCGTGCATTCTAGCGTGGGTGCAGGCGCAACCCTCTGACCGGCGAGGACCGATTTCGGCCTTCACCTGTCCCTTCCGCCTGCGATGGCAGCATCCTGCTACAGGAACCCTTGGGTTCATGGGCGTACTGGCACTCTCGATGCAGAGGCTCCAGGCTGGGTACCTGCTCGGCTGCCAGCGACGCGCACTGCGAAGCGGAAACCTCATCCACGATGTCCTGCAGGCTACGGAGGTGCACCGATGAGCGACGAATTCACTCCCATTCTGCCGACCTTGGACGATGCCAAGGCGGAAGAAATGATCGGCAAGGTCGTACTGGTCGGGGTCACCCGCTATGGTGGCGACGGCCAGGTGAAGGGGCTGGAGCAGTACGCCGGCACGGTGTTGCGCATCAGCGCCGACGAGGGCGTGGTGCTGGCCGACGAGAATGATGGCCACGAGCGCTATCTGCCGCCGATGCTGGACCAGTACCAACCAGCCGAGCCCGGCGAGTACCGCATGCGCACCAGCGGCATGATCGTGGTCGATCCCGATTACCTGGCCACCTGGGACCTGCACGCGCAGCAGTAGTGCCAGGCCATGCCTGGCAGGTGCCGGCAGTGCCCCGGCACCTCCCGGAGCCCTCACTTTGCCCCATCCGGCCACTAGTCCTTCCGGCCCATTCACGACAACCCCTGCGGTGCTAGATTCGGGTCCATGCCCGATTCCGGGCGCCCATTCACACCCCAGGGGATAAGGATGCTGATCCGTCGAACCTCTCTGGCGGCGGCTGTTGCCGTTGCCACCGTCGGCCTGCTGGCCGCTGGCCCGGCGCTTGCCGATTACGCGAAGCCGCCGGAACACCTGCTCAAGGTGCTGAAGGCACCGCCGCCGCCGGCGCCGAACGTGGCCCCGGGCGGCCAGCGCCTGCTGCTGACCACCGCGCAGACCTACCCGTCAATCAGCCGCGTCGCCCAGCCCTATCTGAAGCTGGCCGGCGTGCGCCTGGAGCCGAAGAACCGCAGCCGCCATGACACGCCAGGTGGCTACGGCATTCCGGCCTGCGTGGCCGACTTCACCCTGGTCGACATCGGCAGCGGCAAGGAGACCAAGGTCAACCTGCCGCAGGGCTGTGCCACCGGCGCGCTCTGGTCGGCCGATGGCAGCCACTTCGCCTTCCAGAATGCGGTCGATACCAGCGTGCAGCTGTGGGTGGGCGATGCGGCCACCGGGCAGGTGAAGCAGATTCCGAACGTGCAGTTGAATCCGATCTTCGGCAACACCGTGCAGTGGCTGGGCGGCAGCCAGAACCTGCTGGTGAAGCTGGTGCCGGCCAACCAGGGCCCGGCACCGTCCAACGGCGGCGTACCGACCGGCCCGGATGCACAGGAGTCGCTGGGCAGCAGTGGCGAGAGCAGCACCTACGAAGCCCGCGACACGCTGACCAGCGTGCATGACGAGAAGCTGTTCGCTTATTACGGTGCCTCGCAGCTGGCCGTGGTCGATACCGCCGCCAACAGCGTGCGTCCGGTCGGGCAGCCGGCGCTGTTCAACGAAGTCAGCGCCGCACCCGATGGCGTGCACGTGCTGACCGAATCGATCAAGGCGCCGTACTCGCATGCGGTGACCTACCAGCGCTTCGCCAACGACGTGGCCGTGCTGGACATCGCCAGCGGCAAATCCACGCCGATTGCCAGCCTGCCGCTGGCCGACCGCGTACCGGTGCATGGCGTGCCGGAAGGCCCGCGTGGCTTCGACTGGCGTGCCACCGATCCGGCCACCCTGGTCTATGCCGAGGCACTGGACAAGGGCGACTGGAAAGTCAACGTGCCGCACCGCGACCGCGTGCTGATGCTGAAGGCCCCGTTCAACGGCAAGCCGACCGAAATCACCCGTACCGCGCAGCGATTTGAGGGCTTCGCGTGGACCGCCGATCCGGCCTTGGCGTTCCAGTACGAGAACGACGAGAACCGCCACTGGATGCAGACCCGCATCGTCGATGTGGACCAGCCGAAGAAGGAAGGCCGCCTGCTGTGGGACATGTCCAGCGACGAGCTGTACGCCAACCCCGGCAACCTGGTCTTTACCCGCTTGCCGAATGGCGCGCAGGTCGTGCGCCGTGAGGGCAACCATGTGTTCCTCAGCGGCCGTGGCGCGTCGCCGCAGGGCGACCGTCCGTTCCTGGACCGCCTGGACCTGGGCACCCTGAAGAGCGAGCGCCTGTTCCGCAGCAGTGCCGACGCCTACGAACAGTTCCTCGGTTTCAGCAGCACGCCGGGGCGCTACCTGACCTGGCACCAGTCGGTGATCGATCCTCCGAACGCCTTCATCCGCCAGCAGGGTGAGGCAGTGGCTGATGCGAAGACCGGCGAGGCGCAGTTCGCGTCCACCGCGACCGCGCTGACCAAGCTGGTCGACCCGACCCCGGAGGTGCGCCAGATCAAGAAGCAGCTGGTGACCTACAAGCGTGCCGACGGCGTGGACCTGTCGTTCACCCTGTACACGCCGCCGGGCTACAAGGAAGGCCAGCGCGTGCCGGCGATCCTGTATGCGTACCCGGCCGACTTCGCCAATGCCGCGCAGGCCGGCCAGGTGTCCGGTTCGCAGCAGACCTTCACCCGTCTGCAGCCGTACCGCCTGATGCTGCTGGCCGGCTACGCGATCATCGACAACGCCTCGTTCCCGATCGTGGGTGACCCGAAGAACGCCTACGACACCTACCTGGAGCAGCTGGAAGCCGACGCCAAGGCGGCGGTGGACAAGGCCGTGGACATGGGCGTGGTCGACCGCAACCGCATCGGCGTGACCGGTCACAGCCACGGCGGCCTGATGACCGCCAACCTGATCGCGCACACCAAGCTGTTCAAGGCCGGCGTGGCGACCAGCGGTTCGTACAACAAGACCTTCACCCCGTTCGGCTTCCAGAACGAACGCCGCTCGGTCTGGCAGGCGCAGGACGTGTACCTGAAGGCCTCGCCGTTCTTCTATGCCGACAAGATCAAGCTGCCGCTGCTGCTGGTCCACGGCGAGGACGACGCCAACCCGGGCACCGAGCCGTTCCAGTCGCGCAAGCTGTACCAGGCCATTCGTGGCAACGGCGGCACCACCCGCCTGGTGATGCTGCCGAACGAACCGCACTGGTACACCGCGCTGGAGTCGAACGAGCAGCTGGTATCGGAAATGCTGAACTGGTTCGACACCTACGTGAAGAACGCCAAGTGAAGGAACAGGAAGGCCACCTCCGGGTGGCCTTCCTGCATCCTGCTGTAACCAGCCGCACGCGCTCTGCAATCAACTGTGGAGACTCGGTAACGACGTGTTACCGGCACATTCGCGTGCCACGCAGATGGGCTAGGCTGGCCCTGTGAGTTCGTCCCGGGTCGGTGCAATGAAAGCCATCGTTCTTGCTGCAACGTTGTCGTTGGTCCTGGTTTCAAACGCCCATGCCCAGTCGCTGCCCACCGAGCTGGCGCAGCTGGGGATCATCGCCGGCATGCCCTACGCCAAGGCCAAGCGCCTGCTGGATGCTGCGGGATGGCAGGTGAAGCCGGCGCAGGGCGCGCCGGAATCGCTGGAGGGCTTTCCGGAAGTGGGGTGCCAGAAGGGCGGGAAGCAGTGCGCGACGACCTTCGAGAAGGGTGAACAGCAGATTGCGGTGCGGCTGGGCACTACCCTGGCAGGGCAGCCGTTCGTGCAGAGCGCTGATTGAGCACCCGAGCTCACGCCAACGGCAGGCGGTCCTGCGCATGCGCCAACCGGTCGTGCAGTTCGCGCACGTGCTCGGCCTTGGCATGGATGCGCGTGGTATCACCGAAACTGCGCAGGTAGGCGCACGCGGCGAAGCCGGCACTCTTCTTTTCGTACTCGGCAATCCAGGCCAGGCGATCCGGGTTGTTGGCCTGCTCGGCTGACCACGCGGCCACCGGCGGACGGATGCGGTACCTCAGGCCAACGCGCCACGGCTTTGGTGTCAGGCGCGCACGGAAGCAGTGCTGCAGCCGGCACATGCGCGCGTACAGGGTGTCGGCGCCCAGCGTTCTGAAGAACGCCTGAAGCTGCTCGTCTTCGGGCAGGAACGTGGCGTGCATGGCCAGCACGCGCAATCCAGCCGGCGTGCGGTACGTACGCAGATGCCAGTCCGGATGCTGTTCGCTGAAGGCCGCGACCCGCTGCAGGGCTACGCCTTCGGCGCCACCGGCCGCGGCCAGGCGCCGCTTGCGCTGCATCAGCATCGCCGTGTTGACCAGCAGCACCGCTGCCACCCCCAGCACCAGTCCCACCAGCCAGTGCCAGATCAGAGTGCCGATGACGGCGCCAGCGAACAGCAGCACTGCGGCGATGATTGCAGGCATCACGCAACCGGCAGGTGGCTGCGCATGATCGATGTCGGCGAACAGCACGTCCGGGGTGTTCAGGCACAGCGCACCGTAGCTGTTGCGTGTAATGATGACGTCGCCGTCGCGCTGCACGATCTGCTCGCGGATCGGCACGCCCTCCACGCCGTAGTTGCTGCGCACTTCGCGTCGCGGAAGCGCCTGCCCGGCGAGGATGGCATTGAGGGCTTCGTTGGCGCGGCGATCGGCGTGCACCTGCGCCTCGGCAGGGCCTTCGTCGGACCAGCCGAAGCGGCGCACGACCACCGGCCGGCCACGGAAACGGGCCTGCAGGCGGGCTTCGGCCCAGTACGCGGGAACGATCATCATCGTGCGGTGCTCCATCTTCCATGGCAGGTGCCGAAGCGAGTCTGGCACAGCGCCGGTGCGCCCGCATCCGCCTGCTGCAGTGGGCCGGGCGGAGTGATAGATTGCGCGCTTCGCATGCACTCCACCAAGGACGGAGCGATGTTCATGATCCTGCGCGGCCTGTTGGCCCTGGCCTGTGCCGGGGCGGTAGGCGTGGCCACCGCAGCGGTACCGGCAGGGCCGCAGATCCTCACCGAGGATGTCAGCCGTTTCTATGCACTTTATGACAGCGCTGGCGGCAAGCCCAGCGTTGCGCAGCTGCGTGGATACCTGGCCGAGGGTTCGGCCGGCCTGGCCGAACTGGCCAAGGCGCGCCGGGTCACTCCCGAACGCATTGCCGAGTCCATCGCCAGCCAGCCCGAGCTGTATGCACAGGGACGAAACTGCCTGGCCGAACTGCCCGCGGTGAAGCAACGCCTGACGCAGGTGTTTTCCAACCTGCAGGCGATCTACCCGCAGACCCGGTTCCCGCCGGTGACCATCGCGGTGGGCCGCGGCCGGCCGGTCGGGCTGACCTCGAAAAGCGGCGTGATCATTGGCCTGGAAGCGCTGTGCGCGGCCGACTTCATGAATGCCAATGTGCAGGATCGCTTCGTGCATGTGATCGCACACGAATACGTGCACATCCAGCAGACCGGCCTGATCGACTTCGAGCCGGGTGACCCGCGTGCCACGGTGCTGCGTGTTTCGCTGGGCGAGGGCATCGCCGAGTTCATCGCCGAGCTGATTTCCGGCAACGTCGGCAATGGGCGTCACGCGGCCTGGACCCGTGGCCGGGAAGTGCATATCGAAAGCGCGTTCGCGCTGGATCTGGACAGCACCGATCTGTCGCCGTGGCTGTACAACTACAAGCCTGGCTCGCAGGAACCCTACGACCTGGGGTACTGGGTGGGTTACCGCATCGCCAAGGCCTATTACCTGCAGGCCAAGGACAAGCGTGATGCGGTGCGTGCGCTGATCCAGCAGGACAACCCGAAAACGATCCTGGCCGCCAGCGGCTGGACGCCGGGCATGTGGATGCCGGCAAAGGTGACCGGCGTGGCGGCGCGTACGGCGGCACGCTGAGCTGTTCCACAGGAGTGAAACCATGATCGCAGGAACGCGTGAGGGCACTGGCAATGTACCGTTTTGATCCAAACAAAAATCCGTTTGTGGAAGACCTGCTGTACCTGCTGGGCCCGCCGGTGCGCCGACTCCCCTATTGGTGGCACCCTTCAGGTCCAGTGGAGGGCCGATTCTCTCCTGGCCAGTTCCGTGCGCTTGCACGGATTTTCCTGTCGCGCTTGTACTGCGTGGATCAGGGCGGCTACCTGGAAAACCCGCATGTACGGGGTAACGGCCCCGTGCGCTGCAGTGTCCGTGTGGTGCTGGATGGCGAAGACGGTGTGCTGCGGCAGATGCTCGGGTCGATACGCCGTGAACAGAGGTCTGATCGTGTGCCGGATGATGCGCGAGTGATTCTGGTGCATGTGGGCTTCAACGGCGTGACCGAGCTCTTCAACGGCCGGCGAGAGGTGCTTGTCCGCGGCGTCAGTGAGTTGTTTGGCGACAACGATCCCGATGGTGACGTTGATCCCGGACCGTACCTGTGGCCCCTCGGTGCGTGGATGCACGGTGCAATGGATTCAATCGTGGACCCAGAAGGACGTGTTCCTCCGCTCGATGGCCCTGCGGCGAGGCGCGCCTATTGGGACGATGCCGACGCTCGGGAGGGCGGCGCCTTGTCGCCCTATTCGTATGATCCTCCGCGAACCAACGCAGATGGCCGGCGCGACCGCGGAGATTCCGGTGGCGGTTCCGGAGGCGGGGGAGACGGTGAAGGACCAGATGGCCCTGATGATCGCGATGGACCAGGGCCGGGGCGTGGTGGCGTGATGGAAGTGCTTGATCACCCGGTTCTGTTTTCAGCCGATCCGCAGTTGTTGGCCGATATCCTGGAGAACCTGTGATGAGCGCCGTCATCCCTGTTTCCGCACCTGACGACGCACTGGATGTGCTGACCCTGCTTGCGCTGAAGATCGCGCCGCGACAGTTCGACCTGAGCTATCGGTTCTCCAACATCAGCATCCGTGACCAGATCGTGCGGGCACAGATGCTGATCCAGCAGCTTCACGCCCTGGGTGCGGTCGGCGCCGATGCAGTGAAGACAGATCCCGGCCCGTCCTTCGACCTGCTCATCTGCGGTGCCGGGGCAGCGGGCCTGGCCGCGGCGCTTGAGGCCGACCGTCTCAAGTTGCGCTTCGTTCTCATGGACACCGACTCACAGGCTGGCGTGGGCGGAGTACTGCGTTCACCCGCCGCCAGATATGTCAGTGCGGCCATGTACGAATGGCCGCACAGCAATCATGCCGACCACCGTTACCCGCTGCGGTCGGCCGCGTTTGGCGCTGCGAGTGTGGGGCTGCAGCTTCATATGACTAAGCCGTTGCCGGCGGCAGTGGTGGGTGGCGTGCTCGATGCTGCCTACGCAACCGAGGTAGCTGGCTGGATCCAGCATGCGGCGAACTGGGGTTCGCAATCTCACATCCGGAGTGATTCCTGTTTCATCAGGGGAGCAACGCTTGAGCAGCGGTCCAAGGAACGTTTGAAGCAGATGACAATCGGGCCGGCGAGTGTTCATGCGATTCCACTGAAAGCGCGCCCGTTGCCTGCCCTGTACATCACCGCCGCATCGAACACCGAGGCGCACCACTTCCGCTTCGTGATTTACGCCATGGGCTACGCGAAAGAGAAGAACCAGTATGCCGAGGGCCTGGAGTGCCCATCGGCCTACTCGAACACGGGATTCTGGGACTGCGACGAGGTCATGAAGCCTCGTCTGGGGTTCAAGCCTCCCCCGGGGGACAAGCATTGGCGTCCACGCGTGGCCATCCTGGGTTCCGGCGACGGTGCTCTGCAGGATGCACTACGCTGCCTGTTGAAGGTTGCTCATCCGCTTGATGCTTGGAACCGTGTCATTGCGAAGTCGAAGGTGGCCGGGTCCGTCGAGATCAGCCAGGCATTGCGCGAGCTGGCAACGGCGGACATGCACGCGACGATGGCAGCCACCTGGAGTTCCTCGCCAACGATCTACAAACGTCTGGACAGGCGCTTTGCCCTTGTCGCCAGGAAACTTCTGAATTCAGGGAAGGTCGGTTCGGCTGTGAGCAAGGCCGTACTGAAGATGCTGCGCAAGGATGTTGACGAGGTGATGCTGGTCACCCATTCGGGGCACTTCAGCAAGGCATACGCGCTGAACAGGTTCCTGCTGATCCTGCTCCATCGCATACTGAGGCGCGAAGCCGCCAACGGCCGGCCCCGCTTGATTCTCAGGTCTGGGCCGGCGACGGATTTCAGTGTCAATGGCACCTCCCCGGGTCAGCGAGGCGGTAAGCTGCAGTTCGCCTCCGGCCCCGAGACGTTTGATCTGATCATCGTCCGGGGTGGATTGAGGACGGATACCGAAAATGCGTTTCCCCACCGGGTCGGCCTGTCCGGCCGGGATACAGGGCGGGCGGGCCTCGGGCGTGTTCCCCTGCCGATCCGACCGCCACTACTTTGAAGGAAAAAGACATGCGAAGTGCAACGCGCTGCAGCCTTCTGTTCGGCTTGCTTGTTGTCTGCACAAGTGTGGAGGCGGGTGAGGTTCCAGCGGTATCGGGACTGCTGGCCACGCCCGTCGAGCAACTCAGGAAGGACGAACTGCAATACCTGCAGCGAACCGTTGCTGATTTCGGGCAGCTGCAGCGCTATCGCGATGCCAACGCACAGTTGCCTGCCGCAGTACCCGGGCAGGCTCGCGTAGTGTTCTTCGGCGATTCCATCACCGAAGGCTGGGGCAGGGAAGGCAGCCCTGGATTCTTCCCCGGCAAGGGGTGGCTCAACCGCGGCATCAGCGGCCAGACCACGGCGCAGATGCTGGTGCGCTTCCCGCAGGACGTGCTGGCACTGAAGCCACAGGTGGTGGTGATCCTGGCCGGCACCAACGACATTGCCGGCAACACCGGCCCGTCCACGCAGGCGATGATCGAGGACAACCTGCACGCGATGGTGGACCTGGCGCGTGCACATGGCATCGCCGTGGTGCTGGCATCGGTGCTGCCGGTCAGCGATTACCCCTGGTTGCCGGGAACAACGCCAGCGCCCAAGGTGCGTGCATTGAACACGGCGTTGAAGCGCTATGCCGATGCGAAGCAGGTGGTCTATCTGGACTACTACACGCCGATGGCCAATGCCGCCGGAGGACTCGATGCGCAGCTGGCCGAGGATGGCGTGCATCCCACGGCGAAGGGCTATGCGGTGATGGCGCCGTTGGCCGAGGCAGCGGTCAAGCGCGCGCTGCAGCAGAAGTAGCTTCTGCGGGCAGACTCGCCAGCAACCACTCACAGAAACTGATCACCAGCGGATCGGCCGCGCTGTCCTCATGCACCAGCCAGCTCCAGCGCGGGCCGCGCACGCGTGCCTCATCCAGCGGCTGCAGCAGCCCCTGATCGCAGGCGCGTGCCGCCAGCAGCTCGCTGACCAGGGCGATACCCAGCCCTTGGCAGGCAGCATCCAGCAGCTGCCCGGGTTCGGAGAAGTTCATGCCTTCGCGGCGCTGGCCGACATCGGCGCCCCCCTGTACCTGCCACTGGCTCCAGTCCATTTCGCGCTCGCCATGCAGGGTGAGGCGTTCGTGCACCGGCGTGGCGAGCAGGGCCGGATGGCAGGCCGGAAAGAGGCGATCCTGCAGCAGCACGCGATGCTGGCACTGCGCCTGTGAGTCGAGGTCATCGCGTACCGCCACGTCCAGCGTCTGCGTGGTCATATCCGGTGCCTCCTCGCTGGTCAGCAGCCACAGGTCGGCGTCGGGATGCAGGCGGTGGAAGCTGGCCAGGCGCGGCACCAGCCAATGCCGGGCAAAGGCTGGACTGGTGTTGACGATCAGTTGATTCGGCTTGCGGTACTGATCGAGCCGGCGGATGCCGCTGGCCAGCTGCCGCAGCAGGGACTGGGTGGTTTCCAGCAGGTCGATGCCGGCGTCGGTGAGGGTGACGCTGCGGCCCTGCCGGAAGAACAGCGGCTGCTGCAGCGAGGCTTCCAGGCCCCGGATCTGCTGGCTGATGGCCGACTGGGTCAGATGCAGTTCCTCGGCGGCCCTGTGGAAACTACCCAGGCGGGCGGCGGCCTCGAAACCACGCAACGCGTTCAGCGGTGGCCAATGCCTCAGCATTTCAGATAAGTAAAACTGTTCAATTGATGGCTGAATCTATCGTTTGTTCTTATCGATACGCAAGCGCAGCATAGTTTCGATCCCACACCGGCCCTGGAGCCCGTCATGAGCAGCCGTCGTCATTTCCTTACCCAACTGGCTGGCGCCGCTGGCCTTGGCGGCCTGGCCGCCCTCGGCCTGGCGGGGCTGCCCGCGCGCGTATCCGCAGCGGGGCCAGCAGCGGGCGTCTGGCGCATGCCGGACGAGCACGGCCCGCAGGAGCGCGTTTTCCTGGCCTTCGCCGCGCAGCCTCGGGTCTGGGGCGCGCAGGCCGATGCGGTGAACACCGCTGTGGCCCGGCTGGCCCGCACCATCGCCCGCCACCAGCCGGTCAGCGTGCTGTGCCGCCCGGCGCAGCGGAAGCTGGCGCAGGATCGCTGCGGCCGCGACAACATCGAGTTCCTCGAGGTGCCGCTGGATGACATCTGGGTGCGCGACTACGGCGGTTGTTTCGTCACCGATGGCAAGGGCGGGCTGGGGCTGGTCGATTTCAACTTCAACGGCTGGGGCGGCAAGCAGAGCGCACGCAACGATGGTGCGGTGGCGCCGTGGCTGGCGCAGGTGACCGGTGCCACGCTGCTGGAAAGCGATCTGGTGGGCGAGGGTGGCGGCATCGAAGTCGATGGCCATGGCACGGCCATCCTCACCGAAAGCTGCTGGGTGAACCGCAATCGCAATCCCGGCTGGTCGCGCGCGGATATCGAGGCCGAGCTGATGCACCACCTCGGCCTGCGCAAGGTGATCTGGCTGCCCGGCATCGCCGGCGAGGACATCACTGACGCACACGTGGATTTCTATGCGCGCTTCGTGCGTCCGGGCGTGGTGATCGCCAATCTGGACGACGATCCGGAGTCCTACGACTACGATCTGACCCGCGAGCACCTGGAGATTCTGCGCGGCGCCACCGATGCCGATGGCCGTCGTCTGCAGGTGCACACGCTGCCGCCGCCGCTGGACGGGCGCGACAACGTGCATACCCGCGACAACGATGATCTGGCGATGGGCTACATCAACTACCTGCCGATCAACGGCGCGGTGGTCGCGCCGCAGTTCGGTGACGACGCAGCCGATGGCTACTGCCGTGAACTACTGGAAGACATGTATCCCGGTCGTGTGATCGAACAGGTGGACATCGATGCGATCGCCGGTGGCGGTGGCGGCATCCATTGCGTGACCAAGAACATGCCGAAGGTAGGCTGAGGTGCCTCAGGCGTCGTCCTGCTTCAACGCCGCATCGGCAGCCAGCAGCGCCTCGGCGGCTGCACTGAGCGGCGGCGACGGCGGGGCAACCACACCGATCGCTTCCATCATCTTCGGCATGCCCAGGAACTGGCGCGCGCGACGGTCGTAGATGCCGGTGACCAGCAGCGCACGGGTGGCGATCTTCTGCTCGGGCCCGATCAGCACGCGCTGCTCCATGATGCCGCGCGAGCCGATCCAGCCGACCAGGCGTGTTTCCAGGGTGAAGCGCTGGAACGGCTTCAGTTCGCGGCGGAACTGGATGGTGCCAGCGCCGACGATCGGTGCCCACTTCTCGCGCAGCGCCACCCGGCCCAGGCCCATCCGCAGTATCAGGTCCAGCCGGCCCAGATCGAAGATGTTCCAGTAGCGGCCGTTGGTCATGTGCAGGTTGCTGTCCAGGTCGTTGGGCAGTACCCGGAACTGCAGCCGCGAGACCCCGAACGGCGCCTCCAGCTTCGGCCGGAACAGGCTGCACAGCAGCAGGTGGAGCAGGCGGAACCAGAGATTCATGGTTATGACGACTGTTATAGAATCGCCGATACGCTAATTTATGACGACTGTCCTGGCAAGGAGCCTGCCGTGAGCCCGCGCCCCTCTGATGCGCCACAACGCGTGATTGATGCTGCGGCACAGATGCTGGCGCGCGTGGGTCTCAATGCCACCAGCATCCGTGAGGTGACCAAGCTGGCCGAGGCGCCGCTGGGTTCCACCTATCACCACTTTCCCGGCGGCAAGCAGGAGCTGCTGGCGCGCGCCACCCACATGGCTGGTGACAAGGTGGAGGCGCTCCTCGTTGAGTTGTTGAAGGGCGGGGCCGTGCAGGGCCTGCAGCAGTTCCTGGCGATGTGGCGCGAGCGCCTGCTGCGGTCCGGGTTCCGCGCGGGTTGTCCGGTGCTGGCCGTTGCCGTCGAAGAGCCGGTCGAGGCGGTTACCAGCCAACCGCGCGTGGCCGCCGCAGAGGTGTTCGTGCGCTGGCAGGGGCATCTGGCCGCAGCCTTCATTGCCGACGGCCACGAACCTGCGGCGGCGGATGGACTGGCCAGCCTGGTGATCGCCAGCGTGGAAGGCGCCGTGGCGATGTGCCGCGCACTGCAGGACATCGCTCCGTTTGATCGGGTAGCAGCGCAGTTGCTGAAGGCGGCCGCGCCTCCTTGATCCGGCTATACGTGTGCGGAAGACGCGCAGCAGGTCATCGGAAGATCATCAGGTAGCCCCAGCCGAGCACGATGGGCAGGAAGGCAGCGATGGCCGACGCGCCAAGCCAACGCAGGTAGCTGCGGGAGGCGGGGCATCCCTGCCGCTTGAGGGCCCAGGCATGCGTCGGGAGCACCAGCAACGCCTGCACCGCAAAGGTGGCCACGGCGGCAAGCCATGCCACCAGGACGCCGAGGCAGCCATCGCTGAAGCAGCGGCTACCAAACCACGAACCCCAACCGGCGAGGCCGATCATTGGAACGAACATCACGAGCGCGGTGGCGCGGGTGAACTGGGAGGCGTGCATGCCGTGGCGCATAGCTCTTCTGGTGGAAAATCATAATCCAGCCGCCGGCGCGCGGGTACAAGGCCGGCGCCAGTGCGGCCTGTGGGTGATGGACCCACGGCCCCATCGCGCTAGAATCCGTCCACCACCGCCTACGCGTGCCCGGCAAGGATGTCCGCATGCAGTATCAGGTTTCTGAGGTCCCTGGCCGCAATGCCACGCGCCCGCTGGCGGCGGCATGAAGAACTCGCGCCATTTTTCAATCAGTGCATTGAAGTTGCCCAGGAGCCGCGGCAGTGAAGTCGTGCGTGCGGCTGGCCGCGCACGCGGTGGCCATGATCGTCGCGTTGACCGGCGCCACCGTTTTCCATGCCTCGGGTCTGCAGTGGGCGGCCGCTGTCGATGCAATGCCGCTGCGCTACCCGATGGCGGTAGTGCTGGCCGGGTAGTACTGCAATTCCGGGCGATTTCCTCTGTGCTTCACTTTTTCCAGGATCTTCATGCGACAGCGCATTGCAAGGAAACGCGTCCTGGCCACAACGGTCGTTCTATCGATGGTTGCAGTCGTAGCGCTGATGGTCAGCGTGCGCCCGCAGTGGCGGCGGGAAGTCGGCCCGCCTCCGATCAGTCTGGGAACGGCACGGATGCAGGCCGAAGTGATGGCAGAGCTCATCGACCTGCGACCGACACCGCCAGGAAAGCCGCCGGTTCCACCGATTCCAATGAGAGGAGTCTCCTCCCCGATGCTGGCCGGTAACAGTGGGTTCGCGACCGCAGCGGTGCGGTTGGAAGACGTCGCGCCAGCACACTTCCAGCCGCGCGGCTGGGAGCCCGACATTCCATTCGCTGTGATGGAATGGACTGCGCCTTCCTGCGGTGAAGGATATCCCGCCCCGGTCTGCCAGGTTCGTCACAGCGTCGTCGAGTGGCGCGATGATGACAGTGCGGCGTCCTTTCAACTGCAGCAGCATCTGGAGTCGATGCTGCAGGTTGCGAACCGCCGGGCTTCACGGGTACCCGGTCTCGCGTTCGAGCTTGCACACGTGCGGGCGCAACGGATGACGTGGGACGAGCTTCAGCAACGGCGCGCGCGCGGTATCGAGGGATGCACGGGTGGCCCGGGCAATCCGGATCTGGGCGTTGTCTATCTGCAGCGTCCTGTGTTCAGCCTGGATGGGAACTGGGCAATGGCATCGGTCGCCTCGGATCTGTGCAGTGGAGGAACGGCGATGCGTGTCCTCTACCTTCTGCATCGCAGGAAGGGCGGCTGGGAGCGTGTTCGAGTGGAGCCTGTCCGCCATATGAGCTTTGGACAGGGCCTGTGGCCCGCGTTGCCGGAGTCGTGATGATAGATACCTCGTTCAAGCCAGACCGTGACTGCCAACAACGGATCGCCTGGCGACGCATTGCATCGCTGGCGGCGGCGCTGTCGGCCTTGGCGCTCATGGCCGGGATCTGCAGCCTGCGCCCGAGGTGGCAGCAGGAGATCGGTCGGCTACCGATCAACCTGGGAACAGCGCAGATGCAGGCGGAGGCGATGGCGCTGGCGATCCGGCAGAGCCCCCCATTCCCCCCTCCACCCCCGCCAGTGCCGCAGCCAACGCCAGTTCTGCCATCGTCGCTGAGCGAGGTGCCCAGCGCACCGCAGACACCGTCCACGCGCGTTGATCAATGGCGCCCGCAGGAACAGCCGCAGTTGACCGACCCGGTGGGGGAGGACATCTACGTGATGGAGCAGACCTTGCCCTATTGCTGGCCGGGCAGCAGTGCCTCCATCTGCCAGGAGGTGGACGACCTGGTCCTGCCGCTGGACGACCGGTGGCCGCCGGACATCCATGCGCTGCGGTTGCAGCTGCAGGCGGACCTGGTTCCCGTCAATCGCCGGTCCACGCCAGTGCCTGCGGCCGCATTGGCCGGTGCGCAGCGGATGGACGGCGCGGGGCTTCGAGCGCTGCGGGAGCAAGGGTGCGGGGCAACGGTGCATGGGCCGACTCGGACATACGACCACGTCGCCTATCTGACCCGGCCTGTTTTCAGCGTCGATGGGCAGTGGGCTATGATTGCGGTCGCCTGGGATTCGTGTTCCGACGATTTCGTCTACCGGGAGCTTGTCGTGCTGCATCGGGAACAAGAACGCTGGATGGCCGAACCCCCGGAACGGGGTCTGGGCGGCGTATGGGACGGCCGCATACTGCGGCCCTGGACGTACAACCACTGACGAGGAAGAGCGCATGGATGTCGCTGCACGCAGGAACAGGACGTTGTTTCGTTGGATCATGGTGACGCTGCTGGCAGTATTGATGCCGTTTGCGGCACTGGCGCAGCCCGCAGCCGGGGAGGCCGATGGCGCCGAAGCCGCCACTGCCGCGGAAGAGGCGCGATGCCGCGCCTGCACCTACGAGCGTATCGGGCACAAGGTCGATATCGGGCTGGTTGCACTGGTGTCGCTGCTGGTGGTGGGCCTGCTGGTAGCGGCGTCCCGCGAGTGGGGCACCACCTCGCAGCGCTGGACCTGCCGCACGCTGGCTCTGTTGCTGGTGGGTGTCGGTGTGGCATTGCTGTGGTGGGCTGGCAGCGTCGTCTACCTGGGCTACAACCCGTGGCAGGAAATGGCCGCCCCTGTCGATGGTTCGCTTACCTCGACACTGCTCAATACCTCACCGAAGTGGCTGGCGGCGCTGGCGTTGATTGGTTTCGCACCTTCCATCTGGAAGCGCAGCGAGCGCCTGCCGGCCTGGCGTATCGGCTGATCCTGGAACGACGGCGCCGGATCACACCCGGCGCCGCCTGCGGTCATCAGTCAAAGCGCCAGCGCACGCCCGCATAGACGCCACGCCCATCGCCCGGGGTCGAGCGCGCGACATCCTTGCCGGCGTCGTCGTAGCCCGGCGTGACCGTGGCGGCGTAGTGGCGGTTGCCGAGGTTGCGCATCTCCGCCCAGGCCTGCCAGCGGCCACCGGGTGCGTCGTAGCCGATGCGGCTGCCGAAGATCACATGGCTGTCAGCCCAGTAGCTGTTGGCGTAGTCGACGGCGATGCGCGAGGCGTATTCGGTATTGAGCGCGGCGTACAGGCCGGATGCATGATCGAAGCGCAGCTCGGCCTGGTAGGCGTGGCGCGGCAGGCCGGGCAGGCGGTTGCTGCCGAAACGCGCGTCGTGGCGATAGCGGAAATCGCTGAAGGTATACGCCTGGCGCAGCGACAGGCGGCCCGGTGCAGCCTGCCACAGCGTGCTGTCCAATCCGGCCTCGATGCCGCGGTGAACGGTGGGGCTGGCGTTGTTCTCGGCGATGAACAGGTTCGGCACCGGTTGCAGTTCGACGCTCAGCAGTTCGTGGTTCACGTGTGCGTAGTAGCCGGTCAGTTCCCAGCGGCCCAGCGCCGCGTCACCGCGCGCGCCCAGTTCCAGCGTGGTGGCGGTCTGGTTCTGCATCGGCACCGGCGCGCGCTGGCGGTCGCTGGACGGGCCATTGCCTGGACCGAAGTACTGGTTCGAGCCCCAGATCATCGACCAGGGGTGCGGCGCCTCCACCGAGCGGCTGAGGTTGCCGAACCACTGGGTCTGGGCGCTGTGCTGCCAGGTGAAGCCCAGTCGCGGCGCATAGTCCCAGTCGTGGTCGCGCAGGCGGCCACCGCTGCTTGGCCAGGTCACCTGCACATCGCGGCGGGTTTTGATCAGCGCCAGCCCGGTCTGCATGCGCAGGCGGTCATTGAAGGTGAGGGTATTGCTGACGTGCAGCGTGCTGTCGGTGCCGTGGTGCCGGAAGTCACGCGTGCGCGTACCCGCGGCATAGCCGTTGCTGGCAAAGCGCAGCGACTCGCGCACATCGGCGTCCAGATCGTGGGTGACGCGCAGGCCGACCGTGGTCTCGCTGTCCAGGCCGAACAGCCGGTGGCGGCGGCGGTAGTCCAGCGTGGCGTTGAGGTTGGCGTAGTCCAGCTGCTGCCGGTACAGGCTCTCGTTCAAGTCCATCGGGTACTTGTGATAGACCAGCCCGGCCTGGAACGAGGAGTCCTCATCGATCTGCAGCGTGGTGACGTTGCCCACCCAGGTGCTGCCCGGCTGCGGGCGACGCGCATCGATGGCCAGGTTGGCCGCATTCGCGGCACGCGGATCGTTGCGGATCTGGTCGCGGGTCAGGCGGCCGGGCGTTTCATGATTGGTTTCGCGATAGCGCACGAAGAAGCGCGTCTGCAGGTCGGGCGTGATCTGCCAGCCGATGTTGGCCATCGCACCCTTGCCGTCGCCGCGCGCATGACGCTGGTAACCGTCGAACTCGGTATCGGTGTAGGCCAGGAAGTAGTCGACATCACCACTGACGCCGCCCCAGCTGATGCCGCGCTTCTGGTAGCCACGGCTGCCGGCTTCGTAGTGCAGCTGCACACCCGCCGAATCACGACCGCTACGGCTGACGTAGTCGATGGCACCACCCAGCGCCAACGCACCGCGCTCGAAGCCGTTGGCGCCGCGCAGGACTTCCACGCGCGACAGCCACAGCGGTTCCAGCAGCTCGTAGGGCGTGCCGCCCGGGCCGGTCAGTGGCAGGCCGTCGATCGACACCGCAATGCCCGAGGCGTGCGCGCCCGGGCCACGGTTGATGCCCGAGCCACGGATCGAGATCTTGGTGCCCTCATTGCCCGGCGACTGCGCGCTGATGCCCGGTTGGTAGGCCAGCACATCGGCGCTGGTGGACAGTCGGCTGTCGGCCTTGGCCACGTCGATCAGGTTGCTGGCGCCGGGAACGCGCTTCAGCGCCTCGCGCGCCTGCGCGCTGGCATCGGCGGCAGCGGTGACCTGCACGGCATCCAGCGTGGTGGCCTGTGGGGCCGCAGCGGCGGTGGAAGAGAGGCCGAGGGAAACGGCCAGGAACAGCAGCGAGGGGGTGGGGCGGTACGACGAGAGCGGCATGCGGGAATGCTGTAAACCACAAAAGTGGCGCGCAAGTTAACAGTTCGGCGGCGTCACGTCACCCACCGGCGGCGTATGGCCGCCCGCAACATCCATGTAGAGCCGAGTCCATGCTCGGCTATCGCGCGCAGCGCGGGTCTCCTGAGATTGCAACGAAGAGCAGCCGAGCATGGGCTCGGCTCTGCAGCAGGGTTTAGGGCGAGGGCTTCGCCAGCGCCTTGGCCTTCGCGTACAGCGCCTTGGCAATCTCTGCATCGCCCAATGCCGCATGGCACTCGGCCAGGCTGTCCCACGCGTTGGCCGAATCCGGATACAGCTCGGCGTTGAGCGCGAACACTTTCAGTGCCTTGCTGGCACCCAGACTCTCGCGGATGGCGTAGCCATCGGCATTGATCGCACGTTCCAGTTCGCCGGTGGGAACGCCATTGCTTTCGCGCAGCCAGCTACGCATCTGCGGTTTCGCATCGGTGCTGTCATCCAGCGCATAGCCGATCAGCCGCTCGGACAGCACAGCGTGCGGAAACTCCCCGGGCGCAACCACCGCCATCGTGCTCTCCACCAACGTGCTGGACCAGACATTGCGGGCGCTGCCGTTGGTCAGGTACACGAACACCCAGTAGCCGCTGGCCAGCGTGCCCTTGTAGGCCAATCGCGCACGTACACGGGTGCCACCATCGTGGCCGACCTGGGTGTAGCCGTCGCCGCGGGTGGTGTCCCAGCCAGTGGAGAAGAAATTGCTGCCGCCCCCGCTCAGTTTCTGCGGCTGCCAGAGTTTTTCCAGGGTTGCCGTATGCAGCAGCTTGCCGGTCGCCAGCGCCTGCAGGAAACGGTTCATGTCGCCCACGGTGGTCTGCAGGTCGGCATGGCCCCAGCCGTAGTCCGGCCAGGCATCTTCATTGGCCGGCTGCAGTTGGCCATCCTTGCCGATGTAAGGCACCGCCGCGCGCGTGGCTGGCACGCTGGCACCGCCCCACGAGGTGCTGGCCATCTTCAATGGCTGCAGGATGCGTTCGTGCGCGATGGCTGGGTAAGGCTTGCGGTAATGCGCTTCCAGCAAGGCGGTCAGCACCAGGTAGTTGGCCTGGGTGTACTGCACGCGGCTGCCGGTGGCGAACTGCATCGGTGTCGCGCCGGCCACCTTCAGTGCTGCTGCAAGGTCCGGCGCCACTCCGGTGTAGCCCTTACTCACCCAGCGGTTGTCCACCCGGTCGTAGTACTCGCCGATACCCGAGCTGTGGTTGAGGAAATCGCGTACGTGAATGGTCTGCCATGCTGATGGCAGGTCCGGCACATAGTGGCTGGCCGGCGCGTCCAGATCCACCTTGCCCTGGTCGACCAATTGCATCACCAGCGTGCTGGTCAGCAGCTTGGCCATCGACTGCGCGGCGAAGATGGTCTCGACGGTGGCGGGCGCATGGGTAGCGGGATCACTTTCACCGCTGGCGCCCTGGTACAGCACCTGGCCGTTGTGGGCGACCAGTACCGCCTGGCCGGCGATGCCGTAGCGTTCGCGGTTGGCCTGCAGCTGGGTGTCGAGCTGGGTAGAGAGAGCTGTGAGGATGTTATGCGCCGAAGCAGACGAAACCACCAATAGCGTGCAGAGCAATGCGGCAGCGAGCGTGCGGTACATCGCGGTGATCCATCAGCGGTGATGGCGCATGTTGGTCAAGGCTGCAGATTGGGTCAAGCTGGCCCTGTTCGATGGAGCACGCATGCATGAGCGGCTGGGCCTCGTGCCGCACGGGATCATGCGGGTATGCTCGGATGGAGGACGTGGCGGCAGTCGAGCGTTGCATTCAGGTCCTCAGCGGCCATGAAGGGCGTGCTGTGCGTGGCTTCCTTACTTCCTGATGGCGGTGATGCCAACCGGTGGCCGGCACCCTATCGATGGTGGCTGAGGGCTTACCTGGGGCTCTTGTCCATGAGCCAGCCACGGCCATAGCAGTTGCGCATGAACCCGCGGGTCGGACAGCGCTCCTCCAGGGTGTTGCTCAGCAGCTCGATGAGACGCGGTAACGGGGTCGGACCAATGAAGTTCATATCGCCGAGCTTGGTAATGGTCCACATCTGGTCCTTGCTGAGCTCTATCGTGCCAAGCAGCGGGCGTTCGCCGTCGCCTGGTCCAGACAGATTCATCACCAGGTAGCTTTGTTTTCTTTCGTCCACCAAGCCGTGGTAAGTCAGCACGTACCGATCGGGGTACTTTTCAAGCACGCCTTGCTTCCACTCAGCGAACGCGGCGTAATACTCCTTGTAGCCGATGGGCGCATCAGGCGTGAAGGACTCTATTTTCGCGTCGAAGCCGCGGGTAATGAGTGACGCGAACAGGGCTTGTGCAAGGATGCTGCAACGCTGCCTGAGATCGGGGAAGTAGGGGGTGCGGCGACGCCCATCTGGCGAGGGCAGTGCGCAGGAACCCTCATTATTCGCATCCAGAATAACGAGCGGGCTGATCCGGGCCTCGTGTGGGAGTTTTGTGCTGATATGGTTTGCTGCGCTCGCAGGCCCGGCGACCGCAATGCAGGCGGCGACAAGTAGCAGACGTTGAAGAACGCTCATTGGAGAGAATATCTCGATGGTGCAAAACGGGATTCAGACGAAGTCCTGGCACTGAGGCCTCGCCGCAGGGCGATGTGGCAATCCGCGATCGATCTACTTGATCTTTACATCCTTGCCATGGTCCTGCATCAGCTCGGCAAACCTGGCCCAGCTCAGCCGCTTCTTGTTCACCGAATTACCTGCGGGCACCCATTCGATGTTGCCTTTGCTGATCAGTGCGGTGCCGAGCAGCTTTCCGTCTTTCCTGACGGCAAGTTCGACGTCCTTGTGCAGAACGAACTTGGTGGCAAGATCCATGGTGATTTCGTGAGCCATACGGTGTATTCCTTTCAGTAGAAGAGTTCATCAGAAAGGAATGAGCCCACAGGGGCGCTGGCCCGAGTAAACAGGCCGGAGGGCCACATTCCTTGTTGACCTCCGGTATCGGCAGGGCGCCGCGCAACTTTAGGTACGATGCCACTGAAGCTGGCACAAGCCTCTTCCATGGCACGCGCGCCGGTGGATCGGGGACACTATCGCGCATTGCCTTGATGGCACCGGATGATGTGCGCGCTGGTCGCTGACTTGTCAGCCGAGAATCCCTGGCAGATCCAGCCCCTTTTCCTTCGCGCAGTCGATCGCGATGTCGTACCCCGCATCGGCATGGCGCATCACGCCGGTGGCCGGGTCGTTCCACAGCACGCGGCCAATCCGCTTGGCCGCTGCCTCGGTGCCGTCGCAGACGATCACCATGCCGGCGTGCTGCGAGAAGCCCATGCCGACGCCACCACCGTGATGCAGCGACACCCAGGTCGCGCCGCTGGCGGTGTTGAGCAGGGCGTTCAGCAGCGGCCAGTCGGACACCGCATCGGAGCCGTCGGCCATCGCTTCGGTTTCGCGGTTCGGCGAGGCGACGCTGCCACTGTCCAGGTGGTCGCGACCGATCACCACCGGCGCCTTCAGTTCGCCGTTGGCGACCATCTCGTTGAACGCCAGGCCAAGTCGATCACGATCACCCAGGCCGACCCAGCAGATGCGCGCCGGCAGGCCCTGGAACTTGATCTTCTCGGCGGCCATGTCCAGCCAGCGGTGCAGGTGCGGGTTGTCCGGAATCAGTTCCTTCACCTTGGCATCGGTCTTGGCGATGTCTTCCGGGTCGCCACTCAGTGCCGCCCAACGGAACGGGCCGATGCCGCGGCAGAACAACGGGCGGATGTAGGCCGGCACGAAACCCGGGAAATCGAACGCATTGGCCACGCCTTCTTCCAGCGCCATCTGCCGCAGGTTGTTGCCGTAGTCCACGGTCGGTACGCCCAGCGCATGGAAGCCGAGCATGGCGCGGATGTGGTTGGCCATCGATGCACGCGCGGCCTTCTCCACTTCCTTGGGGGCGGAAGCGCGCTTCTCATCCCACTGTTCGACCGTCCAGCCCTGCGGCAGGTAGCCGTTCACCGGGTCGTGCGCGGAGGTCTGGTCGGTCAGCAGGTCCGGCTTCACGCCGCGCTTGAGCAGTTCGGCCAGCACATCGGCAACGTTGCCGAGCAGGCCCACCGACTTCGGCGTACCGGCCTTGCACGATTCATCGATCAGGCGCAGCGCTTCGTCCAGATTGTCGGTCCAGGTGTCGAGGTAGCCGGTGCGCAGGCGCATGTCGATGCTGCTCTTGCGGCACTCGACGGCCAGGCAGGAGGCACCGGCCATCACGGCAGCCAGCGGCTGTGCACCACCCATGCCGCCGAGGCCACCGGTGAACAGCCACTTCCCGGTCAGGTCGCCGCCGAAATGCTGGCGCCCCATTTCCACGAAGGTCTCGTAGGTGCCCTGCACGATGCCCTGCGCACCGATGTAGATCCAGCTGCCGGCGGTCATCTGGCCGTACATGGCCAGGCCCTTCTTATCCAGCTCGTTGAAGTGGTCCCAGTTGGCCCAGCGCGGCACCAGGTTGGAATTGGCGATCAGCA
This sequence comes from Stenotrophomonas sp. YJH_SMC_4, assembly GCF_059371575.1. Lineage (NCBI taxonomy): Bacteria > Pseudomonadati > Pseudomonadota > Gammaproteobacteria > Lysobacterales > Lysobacteraceae > Stenotrophomonas > Stenotrophomonas sp. YJH_SMC_4. Next base: position 206,691 of record NZ_JCAFUR010000004.1, on the reverse strand, counting down.
CGCGCGGTGCATCGGCGTGGGTGCGGAACACGCCCACCGGCTTGCCCGATTGCACCAGCAGGGTCTGGTCATCGTCCAGGCGCTTGAGCGTTTCGACGATGGCGTCGAAGCTTTCCCAGTCGCGTGCGGCGCGGCCGATGCCGCCATACACCACCAGTTCCTGCGGGCGCTCGGCCACGTCCGGGTGCAGGTTGTTCATCAGCATGCGCAGCGGTGCTTCGGTCAGCCAGCTCTTGGCACTGAGCGTGGTGCCGGTCGGCGCGGCGATGGTGCGGGACGGGTCGTTGCGGGTCATGCGGCGCTCCGGTTCGTAGCGAATTCAAGGCAGGCGTTGAGCACCTGCGCCAGGGTGTGGCGCAGTGGTGCGGCGTGGTCGGGGTCGAGCGGGGTGGGCCAGCTGTGTTCGTCCACCTGGTCCGGCAGGGGTTCGTGCATGTAGCCGCGGCAGGCCAGTTCCATCTGCAGGCTGTGCACGCCGCCGGCGATGTTGCTGTAGTGGCGGGTGATCCAGCCGCCCTTGAAGCGGCCGTTGCGCACCTGGCTCATGCCGCTGATCTTCAGCAGGTTTTCCACCACGTCGCTCAGGGCGTTGTCGCAGGAGGTGTCCGGTGCGCCGGACGGACCGGCAGTCCCCAGGTTGAACTGCGGCAGTTCGCCCTCGAACAGGTGCGGGATATGCGAGCGGATCGAGTGCGCGTCGTACACCACCACGGTGCCGTGGCGTGCACGCAGGCGCGTGATCTGCGAAGCCAGCGCATCGTGGTAAGGCAGGAAATACGTGTCGCGACGACGGGCGATTTCTGCTTCGTCCGGTTCGCGCCCGGCGTGGTACAGCGGCTGGTTGTCGAAGGTGGTCAGCGGACACAGGCCGGTGGTGTTCTGGCCCGGGTACAGCGACACGCCGCTGGGATCGCGGTTGAGGTCGATCACCGAACGCGAGATCGCCGAGCGCACCGTGGTCGCGCCCATGCCGCGCACGAAGTCGTACAGCTCGTGCACCCACCAGTCGGCATCGCGGCGGGCCAGCCACGGCGAGTGGTAGTCGCCGATCAGGTCGTGCGGCAGCTCGCTGCCGGTATGCGGGAAGCTGACGATGAGGGGGGCATCGCCCTCGTGCACCGTCAACCATTCAGGAAGGGTCGTCATGCCTGCGGTTCCACAGTCGGCAACAGATCGCCCAGGCCCTGCGCCAGCGCGCCACTGCGCACAAGATTCGTGGCGGTCACCATGTCGGGGTGGAAATAGCGGTCTTCTTCCAGCGTCGGCACCTGCGCACGCAGGGTGGCGCGCACCGTTTCCAGCGCGGCGCTGGAGCGCAGCGGCGCATGGAAATCACAGCCCTGCGCGGCGGCCAGCAGCTCGATGCCGATCACGTTGGCGGCGTTCTCGGCCATCTGCATCAGCCGGCGCGCGCCATGCGCGGCCATCGACACATGGTCTTCCTGGTTGGCCGAGGTCGGAATCGAATCAACGCTGGCCGGGTAGGCGCGCTGCTTGTTTTCCGAGACCAGCGCGGCGGCGGTCACCTGCGGAATCATGAAGCCGGAATTCAGGCCCGGGCGCGGGGTCAGGAACGCCGGCAGGCCGGACAGGGCCGGGTCCACCAGCATCGCCAGGCGGCGCTCGCTGATCGAACCGATCTCGCACACCGCCATCGCCAGCATGTCGGCGGCGAAGGCCACCGGCTCGGCGTGGAAGTTGCCACCGGACAGCGCTTCGCCGGTGTCGGTGAACACCAGCGGATTGTCGGACACGCCGTTGGCTTCAATTTCCAGCGTGGTCGCGGCCTGGCGCAGGATGTCCAGCGCCGCGCCCATCACCTGCGGCTGGCAGCGCAGGCAGTACGGGTCCTGCACGCGCACGTCGTTGTCGCGATGCGACTCGCGGATGTCCGAGCCCTGCATCAGCGCGCGCAGGGTGGCGGCGGTGGCGATCTGCCCGCGCTGGCCGCGGATCGCGTGTATGCGCGGGTCGAAGGGCGTGTCGGAACCCTTGGCAGCTTCCACCGACAGCGCGCCGGTGACCAGTGCGGCCTGGAACACGGTCTCGATCTCGAACAGGCCCGCCAGCGCATAGGCGGTGGAGAACTGGGTGCCGTTGAGCAGCGCCAGGCCTTCCTTCGCGCCCAGTTCGATCGGCTGCAGGCCGGCACGTGCCAGTGCATCGGCCGCCGGCAGGCGTTCGCCGCCGATGAAGGCTTCGCCTACGCCCAGCATCACGCTGGCCAGGTGCGAGAGCGGCGCCAGGTCACCCGAGGCACCCACCGAGCCCTGTGCGGGCACCACCGGCAGCACGCCCTTGATCAGCATCGCTTCCAGCAGCAGCAGCGTCTCCTCGCGAATGCCTGACGCACCCTGCGCCAGGCTGACCAGCTTAAGCGCCATCATCAGGCGCACCACGCTGGCCGGCATCGACTCGCCCACGCCAGCGGCATGCGAGAGCACGATGTTCCGCTGCAGAGTGGCCAGATCTTCGCGCTCGATGCGCACGCTGGCCAGCTTGCCGAAACCGGTGTTGATGCCATACACCGGCGCGCCCTTGGCGACGATGGCGGCCACCGCCGCAGCACTGGCGCGCACCACCGGCAGCGCGGCCGGGTCCAGTGCAAGCGGCGCACCGCGATAGACCTGCCGCCACTGGGCGAGAGTGACATGGCCGGGGCGAAGAACCAGGGTGTTGCTCATGTGTTGCTCCAGGAGGCAGGCAGGTCGGGCTGTCCGCGCACCACGCGCGCGTGCAGCGGGTTGAATCCAATGCGATAGACCAGGTCGGCGGGGGCATCGATGTCCCAGATCGCCAGGTCGCAGTCCAGGCCCACGGCGAGGCGGCCGATGCGGTCGCTGCGTCCGAGCGCGCGCGCCGCTTCACGGGTGAAGCCGGCGATGCACTCATCCACGGTCAGGCGGAACAGGGTGGCGCCCATGTTCATCGCCAGCAGCGGGCTGGTCAGCGGCGAAGTGCCCGGATTGCTGTCGGTGGCCAACGCCAGCGGCACGCCGGCCGCACGCAGCGCAGCGATGGGCGGCAGGGTGGTATCGCGGGTGAAATAGAAGGCACCGGGCAACAGCACGGCGACGGTGCCGGCGGCGGCCATCGCGGCGATGCCGGCATCGTCCAGATGTTCGATATGGTCGGCCGAGAGGGCACCGAAGCTGGCTGCCAGTTCGGCGCCATGCTGGTTGCTCAGCTGCTCGGCATGGATCTTCACCGCCAGCCCGTTGGCGCGCGCCGCTTCGAAGACCTGCCGCGCCTGCGCCGGCGAGAAGGCGATGTTCTCGCAGAATACGTCCACCGCTTCGGCCAGGCCTTCGGCGGCGATGGCTGGAATCATCACGTTGCACACCTCGTCGGTGTATTCCTGCGCCTCGCGGCCTGGCGGAATCGCGTGTGCGCCGAGGAATGTGGTCACCACGTTGACCCGGCACTCCTCGCCCAGCGCACGCGCTACCTGCAGCTGCTTGCGTTCGTCGGGGAGGGTCAGGCCGTAGCCGGACTTGATCTCGATCGTGGTCACACCTTCGGCACGCATCGCCAGCAGGCGCGGCCGGCTTTCGCTGGCCAGCTGTTCCGGGGTGGCAGCACGGGTGGCGCGCACGGTGGAGACGATGCCGCCGCCGGCACGGGCGATCTCGGCATAACTGACGCCCTGCAGGCGCTGCTCGAATTCGTTGGCGCGGTTGCCGGCGTAGACCAGGTGGGTGTGGCAGTCGATCAGGCCGGGCGAGATCCAGCGGCCTTCGCCATCGATGCGGGTGGTCGGCTGCAGGTGGGCGTCGCTGCCGGCCGGGCCGACATGGACGATGCGGCCGTCGGCGCAGGCCATCACGCCATCGCGGATGACACCCAGCCCCTCGCCATCGAGGGTCATCAGGTGGACGTTGGACCAGAGGGTATCGACGTGCATGGCATCCACAACGCGGCTGTGCTTATATGTCTATACAATATAGGCGTCCATTTCGGGTTGTCCAGCCATGTCCGATTCGCGTTCCCCACACTGTTTCCATGCCGCCCACGCCCTGCTGGCCGATGGCTGGGCCCGCGATGTCCGCCTGCAGGTGCAGGACGGCCGCATCACGGCGATCCACATGGGGCAGGGCGCCCAGCACGGCGACACCCGCGTCGACATCCTGGTGCCGGGCCTGCCCAACCTGCACAGCCACGCCTTCCAGCGCGGCATGGCTGGGCTGACCGAGATCGGCGGCGGCGACGGTGACAGCTTCTGGAGCTGGCGTGAGCTGATGTACCGCTTCCTGGCCCATCTGCGCCCGGACGCGGTGCAGGCCATCGCCGCCCAGGCCTACATGGAAATGCTGGAAAGCGGCTTCACCCGCGTCGGCGAATTCCATTACCTGCACCACGACGCCGATGGTCGCGCCTATGCCAACCGCGCCGAGATGAGTGCACGGATTGCTGCCGCCGCCGAGCAGACCGGCATCGGCCTGACCCTGCTGCCGGTGTTCTATGCGCATGCCGATTTCGGCGGGGCGGCGCCGAATCCAGCGCAGCGGCGCCTGATCCACGACGTGAACGGTTTCGCGCAGCTGCTGGACGCCGCCAAGCCGGCACTGGCCGCGCTGCCGGATGCGGTGCTCGGCATCGCGCCGCACAGCCTGCGTGCAGTCACCGGCGAGGAATTGAGTGCGTTGCTGCCGCTGACCGACGGCCCGGTGCACATCCATATCGCCGAGCAGGTGCGTGAAGTCGAGGCCTGCCTGGCCTGGAGCGGCCAGCGTCCGGTGCAGTGGCTGTACGACCATGCACCGGTGGATGCGCGCTGGTGCCTGGTGCACGCCACCCACATCACCGACGATGAGCGCGTCGCCATCGTGGCCAGCCAGGCCGTGGCCGGCCTGTGCCCGATCACCGAAGCCAACCTGGGTGACGGCCTGTTCCCGATGCAGGCGTTCGCGCGCGAGGGCGGGCGCTTCGGTGTCGGCTCCGATTCCAATGTGCTGATTGATGCGGCCGAAGAACTGCGCCTGCTCGAATACGGCCAGCGCCTGACCCTGCGCGGTCGCAACGTGCTGGCCCCGGATGCCACCCGCAGCACCGGCCGCTTCCTGTTCGAAGGCGCACTGCACGGTGGTGCACAGGCGCTGGGCGTGGCCGCTGGCCTGCAGGTCGGCGCCAGTGCCGACCTGGTCGAACTGGATGCCGGGCACCCGGCGCTGCAGGCGCGACAGGATGACGCATGGCTTGACAGCTGGGTGTTCGCCGCACGTAATGGCGCGCTGCGATCGGTCTGGCGCCATGGCCGCCAATGCGTGGCCGAGGGCCGCCACCTGCAGCGCGAGGCGATCACCACCGCCTTTACCGCCGCCCTGCGTGGCGTGCTGGGCTGATCGCCTCCCGCCACCGAGACCCCATTACGTGAAGGCCAGCAAGTCCGCCACGCTCAACCAGCGTATCCGCAGCGATCTGGAAAGCCGCATCCTCAGTGGAGAGTGGGCGCCGGGCTTTCGGATTCCGTACGAACACGAGCTGATGGAGCAGTACGGCTGCTCGCGGATGACGGTGAACAAGGTGCTGACCGCGCTGGCCGAGAGCGGCATGATCGAACGCCGTCGCCGTGCCGGTTCGTTCGTCGCGCGGCAGCCCCCGCACCTGGAGCAGGTGGCGCTGGAGATTCCCGATATCGCGATGGAGGTTGGCTCGCGCGGCCACCAGTACGCCTATCGCCTGCTGCAGCGCGACCTGCGCCTTGCCGATGCCGGCAATGCCGGTGAAGTCGAGCTGGCCGGGCAGGAAAACCTGCTGGCGATGCGCTGCCTGCACCTGGCCGATGGTCGCCCGCTGGCGCTGGAGCATCGCCTGATCAGCCCGGTGGGCGTGCCTGAGGTACTGGAGGTCGACTTCAGCACTACCGCGCCGGGCAGCTGGCTGCTGCAGAACGTGTCGTGGACCCGTGCCCAGCACCGCATCAGTGCCTGGGGGGCAGATACCGCCACCGCCAAGCTGCTGGACGTGAAGCCCGGTACCGCCTGCCTGGTGATCGAACGCCTTACCTGGCGTGGCGAACAGCCGATCACCCGCGTGCGCCAGGTGTTCCTGGGGGATGCCTGGGACCTGGTGGCGCGTTTCGCGCCGGGCGCGCGATAGGGATTCCATCCACGCATGGCGTGGATCTACTGGGCCGGAACGACTGTCGCCTTGAGCTCTGTCGGGGCGTGTGTACGATGTGTATCGTCCCTGCATGAAGAGCAGGGACCTCATCCGGGATCTGGAAGCGGCAGGTTGGATCTGTCGCCGGATCCGCGGATCCCATCATGTATTCGTGCACCCGCAGCACCCTCACATCATCACCCTTCCTCACCCAAAGGAAGGATCTGGGGAAAGGGCTGGTGCAGGCGTTGCGGAAGCTCGCAGGACTGACGTAGGAGGGCCCATGCGATATCCAGTCTTGATCGAGGCAGGCGATGAGCGCACCGCGTGGGGTGTGGTCGTTCCAGATCTGCCGGGGTGCTTCTCGGCGGCCGATACGCTTGATGATGCGCTCAGCGCTGCCGAGGAAGCTGCACTCGCCTGGATTGATGCGGCCCTGGATGAGGGGCGTTCGATTCCGACACCGTCCGCGCCGCAGAAGATCGCCGCCGAGGCATCCAAGGACATCCGTTGGATTCTTGCGTACATCTGCATTGATCCGGCTCTGCTGGACGATACCATCGAGCGGGTCAATATCAGCCTGCCACGCCGGATCCTGGCGAGGCTGGATGCGCAGGCCAGAGCGGCGGGTGAATCGCGCTCCAGTTACATCGCCCATCTCGCGGCATTGGGCTGAGCTGGCGCCATGTGGAGCCGAGCCGATGCTCGGCTGCTGTTCGCGCGTGGCTCAACTCTGCAAAGGCATCCACGCGTGGCGTGGATCTACCAAGGGGTCGCGCATCGGGGTTCAGTAGATCCACGCCACGCGTGGATGCGGCCCCATCAGTACGTGGCGCATTGGCGCCAGCGCACCGGCTCATCCACGCCGGGGCGGGCGTTGAGCTGGATGCGCACGTTGCGCAGGGCGGGGTAGTGCAGCACTTCCTCGCAGACCTGCGGCCAGACCGCGTCCAGCTCGCCCGTGCGGTTGATCGCCAGCGTCTGCCGGGTCAGCCAGACCCCGCTGGCGATACCGGGCTTGCCGGCCAAGGCGCGGGACAGATCGGCCTGGAAGCGCTCCAGCGTGGCGGCATCCGGGTTGGGGTTGCTGCGCGCGTCGGCTGAGGGCGCGGCCGGTGCAGGCGCAGCGGCCGGCGGCGTGGTGGCGGGGGCCGGTGCCGGTTCGGGCGCCGCTCCAACCGCAGGCGCAACCGGCGCGGGGGGGGCCGCCACCTCGGCAACAGGCGCGGTGTCCTGCACATGCAAGCCTTGCAGGCTCAATCCCACCAGCAGGCCCAGCGTGACCGCGCCGAGCGCGGCAATGGCGATCCGGCGCAAGGCTTCATGGCGGGCGCTGGCGCGCACACGGGTTTCGATTTCCGCCGGCAGGTAGGGCTGCAGCAGCGGCCACAGGCGTGGACCGTCCAGCACCTCGACCGCCTGCTTCTCGGCAGCGCTGCGCCCGTCGCGTTCCATCCGGCCTTCGGTCAGCAGCACGCCGCCCTTGGCGCCGGCCAGGCGCGCAGCAGCCCCCAGCTCGTTCACTGCGGCGGTGCCGATACGGTAGGCAAGGCCATGCTTGCAGGACACCAGCCACTGGTTGGGGCCGTCGCTGAGCAGGAAGTCGCTGCTTGGCTCGCGGGACTCCTCCGCCGGGTCATTCAGTTCACGCAGGCCGCGCTGTTCGCGCAGCATGCGCTTGACCAGTACCGAGAACTCGCGCCAGTGCATGCCGGCCAGCGCTTGCAGGCCGAGTTGCATCTCCTTCTGCCGCCGCTTGATCCACCACAGATAGACAACAGCCAGGGAACAGGTAAGCAGGGCCGACAGCAGGGCCAGGATCCAAGGGAGCATGCAGGAGGTGCGCGGAAGGGGCGAATGCGGAAGACGACAGTGTAAAGGTCGCACTATCCGGCTGGGTCAGGACGTTCCTGACAGGAAGCGTGATGGAACGCTCAGATCGGCATACGGCGAGCACGAAAAACCCGCCAATCCTGAAGCCGTGAGGGGAGGGAACAAACGGCAGCCGAAGCGATTGGCGGGTTGCTCGCGATTGTCAATCAAATTTTATTGCATTGCAACAATGGCCGGTCAGGGCACGCTGCCTGGCGACTGATGGCTGCCCGGGGCGGGAGCATCGGCGCCCGAGGCCGCACGGTTTTCCAGCTTGGCCAGCCGCGCGTGCAGGGCGTCGATACGGGCTTCCAGCGCGGTCACCTCGTCCGCAGTTGGGACATGCAGGCGCTTGAGCACGCCCTGCACCTGGTCATCGAAGGCCTTTTCGACCTTGTTCCAGGTGCCAGAGGCCTTCTCGCGGGCCTCATCCAGCGAGGATTCCACGTTGTCGCGCCAGCCCGGGCCCTGTTCGCCATGGCGTTCACGGCGGCGGGCCTCCCAGGCTTCGCCTTCCTTCACCAGGCCGTCGAAGAAGCGGCTGCCTTCGGCCTGTGCACGGCCAAGAGCGCCCAGGCCGGCCAGCCAGACCTGCTGCGCCGAGTCACTCAGCTTGCGCGAGAAGCGCTCGGCCTGGTCACCGAACGAGGCGTCGTCGTTGCGGCGGTCATCGTTTTTGTACTGGTTCATCGCACTTCCCGTGGGAGTTGGGCCTGCCCCCGAGAGTAGCGCGCACTGGCGTTGCACGGCCGTGACGGCCGCCGCCGGGGTTCAGCCCAGCTTTTCCTTCAGGACGCGCTGGATCTCGCCCTCGACCATGCCCTTCATCGCCGACAGCAGGAAGCCCAGCTTGGCGGTGACGCGCACGGCGCCCGGCTGCAGTTCGATCGCACCGTCCACGCCGCTGCCAGAGAAGTTCAGCACGTCGGCGGTCCAGGACGACTTCAGGCCGAAGCGCTCGGACAGCTTGGCGGCGACCTGTTCGATCGCGGCGCGTGCCTGCGCGTCGGGCAGGGCGTGGGCGTGGCGGACATCGATGGTGGACATGCAGGCTCCTGGCGCCGGGCGGGGATGATCAATGAGGGCGAGCATTGTGCGCATCGAGGGCCGTCGCGCCAAGCACTCATCGCAGGTTCTTCTTCGTTGGCGGCCAACCTGCTAGGCTGCGCCGCGTGCAGAACCTGCTTGTTCACTTCAGTCAACAACAACAGCCCGACCAGCCGCTGCGGCCCGGGGTGCAACGCATCGTGCGCCAGGCCAACGGCAGTGTGCGGCTCGGCGACGCCGGCCACGGCGCCCTGCTGCTGGCGCAGTTCTGCATGGACGATCGCGGCCTGTGGCTGCAGGTCGGCAACGGTATCCGTGGCATCCACGTGAATGGTCGGCCGGTGCGTCGCATGGCGCTGCTGCGTGCAGGCGATGCGGTCTATGTGGACGGCGTGGAGATGGTGCTGCAGGGCGAGGTCGAGAGCCTGCTGCAGGCACCCGCGCCGAAGAACGACGATGGCACCGATGAGCAGCAGCGCCTGCTGCGCGGTGTCGGCGGCCTGCATCATGGCCGCAGCTATACGCTGTCGCGGGCACGGTTGATCGGCCGCGGCAGCGACGCCGACATCGCCATCGACGATCCGGCCTTCGCCGAACAGCACGCCCGCGTGGAAGTGCACGGTGATCGTGTGCTGCTGCGCGACCTCGGCAGTGCCGACGGCACCCGGGTCAACGGCGTGGCCGTGCGCCACTGCTGGCTGCAGGCCGGCGACCAGGTGGTGTTCGATGGCCAGCATCGTTTCGTGCTGGAAGTGCCGCATGATCCACGTCGGCGGCCGTTGCCGGCCGAGGACGAGTCCGGCGAGGACGCGGAACAGGCGCCGGTGCTGCCTGTGACGCCGCGCAGAGTCCGGCGCTGGCCGTGGCTGCTGGCCAGCGCCTTGTTGCTGGCAGCAGTGCTCAGCCTGCTGCTCTGGTTCGGCGCGCGCTGACGGTCGCGCGGTGACGGTAGTGTCGGGCGCTGGCCGGCAACCGCCGCCCCGAATCCATGAGGTTGCCGGCCAGCGGCCGGCACTACCCGGTCGCGTCGCCAATGGATTCCAATGAAACCAAATTTCCCTTGCGCCACAAGGCCGCAAGGCTGGTGCACTGCGGCATACTAGGGGTCTTGCCCCACAGGTGTGACATGACGCGCGCGTTCAACTTCAGTGCCGGCCCTGCGACCTTGCCGGAATCGGTCCTGCGCCAGGCGCAGGCGGAAATGCTGGACTGGCACGGGTCCGGCGCTTCGATCGTGGAAATGAGCCATCGCGGCGCGGAATTCATGTCCGTGGCTGCCGAAGCCGAGGCCGACCTGCGTCGCCTGCTCGACATCCCCGACGACTATGCGGTGCTGTTCCTGTCCGGTGGCGCCACCACCCAGCAGGCACTGATCCCGCTCAACTTCGCCGCCCCGGGCCAGCGTGCCGATTACGTGGTTAGTGGCCACTGGGGCAAGACGGCGGTCAAGCAGGCCGGGGTCTACGTCGACGTCAACATTGCCGCCAGCAGCGAGGCCAACGGCTACCGCGAGCTGCCGGCGCGTGCCGACTGGCAGCTGTCGCGCGATGCCGCCTACGTGCACATCACCGCCAACGAGACCATCCACGGCGTCGAATTCCGTGATGTGCCCGACACCGGCAACGTCCCGCTGATCGCCGACTTCAGCTCGTCCATCGCCAGCGAACCGCTGGATGTGCGCCGCTATGGCGTGATCTACGCCGGCGCGCAGAAGAACCTGGGCCCGGTCGGCGTCGCGGTGATGATCATCCGCCGCGACCTGCTCGAGCGCAGTGGCCAGCCGCGCGCGGACATCTTCGATTACCGCTCGCACGTCGCCCGCGATTCGATGCTCAACACGCCGCCGACCTGGAACTGGTATCTGGCCGGCCTGGTGTTCAAGTGGATGCTGGCCGAAGGCGGCGTGACCGAATTCGCCAAGCGCAACGCCGCCAAGGCCGCGCTGGTGTACGGCGCCATCGACGGCTCCGGCGGCTTCTACCGCAATGAAGTCGCATATGCGGCCCGTTCGCGCATGAACATTCCGTTCTTCCTGCCCGATGCCGAGCTTGACGCCCGCTTCGTCGCCGAAGCCAAGGCCGCTGGCCTGCTGGCGCTGAAGGGCCACAAGGTGGTCGGCGGCATCCGGGCTTCGCTGTACAACGCCATGCCGCTGGCCGGGGCCGAGGCGCTGGTCGCCTTCATGGCCGATTTCCAGCAGCGTCACGGTTGAGCAATGAACGGCGCGCACCGTCGGGTGCGTGCCCCGCAACAGGGAATTCCGATGGCAAGCAGCAAATCCAGCAAGAAGGTGCCGAAGAAGGCCGAATCGGCCAAGGACAGCGCCTCCACCAAGGCCAAGGGCAAGAGCACGTCCAAGGCTGCGTCGAACCCGGCGCCCACCCTGGCGCCGCTGGCGCTGGCCGATGTGCGTTCGAAGATCGACCAGATCGACCGCGACATCCAGAGCCTGATCGCCGAGCGCGCGCGTTTCGCCCACCAGGTCGGCAAGGCCAAGGGCAAGCTGGCTGCTGCCGTCGACTACTACCGCCCCGAGCGCGAAGCGCAGGTGCTGCGCATGGTGGTGGACCGCAACGAAGGCCCGCTCAGCGATGAACTGCTGGTGCACGTCTACCGCGAGATCATGTCGGCCTGCCTGGCGCAGCAGGAGCCACTGAAGATCGGCTACCTCGGCCCGGAAGGCACCTTCAGCCAGCAGGCGGTGCTCAAGCACTTCGGCCGCTCCGCGCTGGGCCTGCCGATGGCCAGCATCGAGGAAGTGTTCCAGGAAGTGGAAGCGGGCAACGCCGATTTCGGCGTGGTGCCGGTGGAGAATTCGGGGCAGGGCACCATCCAGATCACCCTGGACATGTTCCTGACCTCCAACCTGAAGATCTGTGGCGAAGTGGAACTGCGCGTGCAGCAGTACCTGATGTCGCGCAGCGGCCGCATCGAGGACATCGAGCGCATCTACGCACACCCGCAGTCGTTCATGCAGACCTCGGCGTGGCTGCGCGCCAACCTGCCGAAGGCCGAGAAGATTCCGGTATCCAGCAACGCCGAAGGTGCGCGCCGTGCGCGCAACGCCGACGACGCAGCGGCCATCGGCGGCGAGAGTGCCGGCCACGTGTATGGCCTGAAGAAGGTGGTCACCAAGCCGATCCAGAACGATGCCGACAACACCACCCGCTTCCTGGTGGTGGGCCGTAACATCTTCCCGACCTCCGGCCACGACCGCACCTCGGTGCTGGTGTTCATCCATGACAAGCCCGGTGCGCTGTTCGACGTGCTCAGCCCGTTCGCCCGCCACGGCATCAGCATGAACCGCATCGAGTCGCGCCCGTCGCACCACGGCAAGTGGGAATACGGCTTCTTCATCGACCTGGCCGGCCACATCGACGACGCGCCGATGCAGGCTGCCCTGGCCGAACTGGAAGCGCACTCGGCGCAGATCAAGGTGCTGGGCTCCTATCCGGTGGCCGTGCCCTGAGTGCTGCTGCGGCGGCCCTGGCCGCCGCTCCCTGATGCATCGCCGGCGCTGCCGGCGTTTACGGAATGATCGAACGATGAGCAACGCGCAACACTGGATCGCCCGCAAGGGCCAGCCGCTGCAGGGCAGCCTGACCATTCCCGGCGACAAGTCGGTCTCGCACCGCTCGGTGATGTTCGCCGCGCTGGCCGATGGCACCTCGCATATCGAAGGTTTCCTGGAAGGCGAAGATACCCGCGCTACCGCGCGCATCTTCAGCCAGCTGGGCGTGCGCATCGAAACCCCCAGCGCGTCGCAGCGCATCGTGCACGGCGTCGGCATCGACGGCCTGAAGGCGCCGGATGCGCCGCTGGACTGCGGCAACGCCGGTACCGGCATGCGCCTGCTGGCCGGCCTGCTGGCGGGCCAGGCGTTCGACTGCACGCTGATCGGCGACGAGTCGCTGTCGGGTCGACCTATGCGCCGCGTCACCGGCCCGCTGTCGCAGATGGGCGCGAAGATCGACACCCAGGATGACGGCACGCCGCCGCTGCACGTGCATGGCGGCCAGACGCTGCATGGCATCGACTTCGCCTCGCCGGTGGCCAGCGCGCAGATCAAGTCGGCGGTGTTGCTGGCAGGCCTGTACGCGCAGGGCGAAACCAGCGTTGTCGAGCCGCACCCGACCCGCGACTACACCGAACGCATGCTGTCCGCGTTCGGCGTGGACATCGAATTCTCGCCGGGCAAGGCGCGCCTGCGCGGCGGCCAACGCCTTCGTGCCACGGATATCGTGGTGCCGGCCGACTTCTCGTCTGCGGCGTTCTATCTGGTGGCTGCCAGCATCATTCCGGGCTCCGAGCTGCGCCTGAAACAGGTCGGCCTGAACCCGCGCCGCACCGGTCTGTTGCATGCGCTGCGCCTGATGGGCGCGGATATCACCGAAGAGAACCCGGCCGAGCAGGGCGGTGAACCGGTGGCGGACCTGGTGGTGCGCTATGCCCCGCTGAAGGGTGCACGCATTCCGGAAGCACTGGTGCCGGACATGATCGACGAGTTCCCCGCGCTGTTCGTGGCCGCCGCCGCCGCCGAAGGCCAGACCGTGGTGAGCGGTGCCGCCGAGCTGCGGGTGAAGGAATCCGATCGCCTTGCGGCGATGGCCACCGGCCTGCGCGCGCTGGGCATGCAGGTGGACGAAACCGACGACGGTGCCACCCTGCATGGTGGCGTGCGCCTGGGCAGCGGCACCATCGAAAGCCACGGCGACCACCGCATCGCCATGGCGTTCGCCATTGCCGGCCAGATCAGTGACGGCGAGGTGCGCATCAACGATATCGCCAACGTCGCCACGTCCTTCCCGGACTTCGACGGCCTGGCCCGCAGCGCCGGATTCAACCTGGCCTGATCGTCACCGCGTCCGCCGGGCCCTGCCAGGCGGATCGCAATGCCCGGTAGGTGCCGACCTTGGTTGGCACGCACACATCTCCCGGTAGGTGCCAACCCTGGTTGGCACGCTCACATCTCCTGGTAGGTGCCAACCTTGGTTGGCACGCTTTCCCGCATAAAAGGACGGAGGCCGAAGCCTCCGTCTAAACATCACGAACCCCTCGTCCGCGATCAACGCTGCTCGGTACGGAAATCCACCGGGACTCGCACTACGCTTGCTACTGCGCGGCCGTCATGCACCGCCGGCTGGAACTTCCAGTTCTGCACGGTATTGAGCACCGCACGATCCAGATCGCGACTGCGCTCGCCGCTGCGCGAGACGATCGCAGCGCTGGCGACATTGCCGCGGGTATCGACATTCAGGCTGGCGATCACGCTGCCCTGCACGCCGCTACGCAGCGCGGCGGCGGGGTAGGTGGGCATGCGGTTGCTGGCCAGCGGGCGGGCTTCACGATTGCGCACTGCCGGCGCGGCCTTCCGCGAAGCAGTAGCCGGGGTTGCCTGGCGCGCGGCAGGGGCCGCTGCATCCGTCACCGCGGGCTGCTCAGGGGCCGGCAGCATGCGCTCACCGACCGGCGCCGGTGCCACGTCTTCCTGGTTCGAATGACGCAGCCAGAGCAGGGCGCCGGCAAACATCGCCACGATCAGCGCGATCCACATCCAGGGCGACGTGGGCTTGTGCTGCGCGCTTGAATCCTGCGGCAGCTGCGGCGAATGAAGGTCTTCGTGGGTGGTGGCGGTCATCGCAAACTCCTTCCGTCAATGGACGACGTGGGCAGTGTTGCCCGAGCCACGGACGGGAAGTGTCAGCGTTGCGTCAACGCCACCGGCAGGGTTCAGTTTGCCTGCCGGGAAGTGTTCAGTTACTGCGTCTTGAAGTCGAACGGCACTTCAATGCTGCCGGGTACGGCCTGGCCGTTGCTCTGCGCCGGAGTGAAGCGCCAGCGGCGCACAGCGTCGGTGGCGGCACGGTCGAGCTCGCGTGAACCGCTGCGCTGGATCACCGTGGCGTTGTTCGGATAGCCGGTGGCGTCCACGTCCACGCGTACCACCACCGTACCGGTTTCACCGGCGCGCAGGGCGGCGGCGGGATAGGACGGCGGCGGCGACTGGCCGGCAATCGGCATCGGCTGGCTGTTGCCGGTGGCCGCCGGCGCAGGGCCCGGTGCAGCCGGGGCCGCTTCAGCCACGGGCGCGGGCGGCGGCGGGGCCGTTTCCACCAGCTTCGGCGCTTCTTCCTCCACCGGTGCCGGCTTGGCATCGGGCATGTCGCTGGAACCGGCGGCAGCGGCCAGTGGTTCCGGCAGGGGCTCGATCTGGGCGGTTTCCTGCGGGGTCTGGGCAGCCGGATCGGCGCGGAAGAACTCCTTGTCGCGACCGGTCAGCCAGACCAGCACGAACAGCAGTACGCCCACGCCGAAGGCGATGCCGGCGATCTTCAGGGCGTTGCGCGGGATATGCACAGTGAACGACTTGGCGGACGACGAGCGGGGTGCAGACATGGACCGGACCAGTACGGAATGGCTCGATTCTGCCACGGCGGGAATGAACCGGGCGGCAGAAATCCGTATAACAAGCGATAATCCCATCCCTGATACCCACCACGACACCTGCCATGCTTGATCCAGCCCTGCTCCGCCACCAGCCCGCCGACCTCGCCGAACGCCTGCGCACCAGCCGCGGCTTCGAGCTCGACGTGTCTGCCCTGGAGTCCCTGGAGGCTGATCGCAAGCGCATCCAGGTGCGGACCCAGGAGCTGCAGAGCCTGCGCAACAGCCGTTCCAAGGCCATTGGCCAGGCCAAGGCCAAGGGCGAGGACGTCTCGGCCATCATGGCCGAGGTCGCAGCCTTCGCCGACGAGCTGAAGGCCTCGGAAGTGGCGCTGGACGAGCTGCGCGAGAAGATCGAAGCGATCTCGATGGGCATCCCGAACCTGCCGGCCGATGACGTGCCGGCCGGTGCCGACGAGAACGACAACGTCGAGCAGTCGCGCTGGGGAACCCCGCGCCAGTTCGACTTCAAGGTGCTCGACCACGTCGAACTGGGCGCCCGCAACGGCTGGCTGGACGGCGAGACCGCGGCCAAGCTGTCCGGCTCGCGCTTCACCGTGCTGCGCGGCCCGATCGCGCGCCTGCACCGTGCGCTGGCCCAGTTCATGGTCGACCTGCACACCGGCGAGCACGGCTATGAGGAAACCAACGTGCCGCTGCTGGTCAACGCTGACTCGCTGCGTGGCACCAGCCAGCTGCCGAAGTTCGAGGACGACCTGTTCATGACGGCCGTGGGCGATTCCACGCGCTACCTGATCCCGACCTCGGAAGTGCCGCTGACCAACATCGTGCGCGACGAGATCGTCGATGCCGAACGCCTGCCGTTGCGCATGACCGCCCACTCGATGTGCTTCCGTGCCGAGGCTGGCAGCGGTGGTCGCGACGTGCGCGGCATGATCCGCCAGCACCAGTTCGAGAAGGTCGAGCTGGTCTCGATCAGCCGCCCGGAAGACAGCGATGCCGAACACCAGCGCATGACCCGCTGCGCCGAAGTGGTGCTGGAAAAGCTGGGCCTGCCGTACCGCAAGGTGCTGCTGTGCACCGGCGACATGGGCTTCTCTGCGGTGAAGACCTACGACCTGGAAGTCTGGCTGCCGTCGCAGGAGACCTACCGCGAAATCTCCTCGTGCTCGAACTGTGGTGACTTCCAGGCCCGCCGCATGCAGGCGCGCTGGCGCAACCCGGCCACCGGCAAGCCGGAGCTGGCGCACACGCTGAACGGCTCGGGCGTGGCCGTCGGCCGCGCGATGATCGCGGTGATGGAGAACTACCAGAACGCCGACGGCAGCATCACCGTGCCGGAAGCCCTGCGCCCGTACATGGGCGGTCTGGAAACCATCGCCTGATTCCCTGATCGGGCGGTGCTGCGGCTCTGGTGGGTGCCATGCTTGCATGGCACCGAATCCACGCATGGCGTGGATCTACTGGAGGATGTTGCAGGCGCTCGGCATGATTTCACCGATGCCCCAGTAGATCCACGCCATGCGTGGATGAACCCCACGATCACTCCACAACCCGCACCTTCTCCAACGGCACCCATCCCGGGTCGCCGGCCTCCGGCACGCACCACGCCCAGCCATTGAGCGTGCGCTGCCCACGCAGCAGCTGGCCGGGATCCACATCCAGCTCCCGCGCGCCGTAATCCTGCGTGGCAAACGCGTCACCCTGCGCAGTGCGACCGATCACCGGTGCTGGCACGAATCCGGGCTGTTGCCCCTCGGCCTCGCACAGGAACCAGTCCGCCCAGCCCTCCGGGCCTTCATAGCGTTCGCCCACCGCCAGCGCCTGCCCGCGGCGCAGGGTGATCGGGTGCGGAAATTCGCTGCGATGCGCAGTGGTCACGATGTAGTTCATGGCCCCAGCCTAACGCTCTGTAGAACCCCGCGCACGGCGCCGCATCCACGCATGGCGTGGATCTACCGCGCGCATCAGTAGATCCACGCCATGCGTGGATAGCGCAGGCCCTCAGACCAGGCACCACAAAAAAGCGGCCCCGCACAGCGGGGCCGCCAGGGTGGGCCGGGATGGGGGAGGGGATGCCGGCCCGCGTTCAGCGCCTCGACGAGGAGAGAGCGGCGCCGAACGCTGGAACGCTTATGCAGCGGCGGCTTCAGCCGCTTCGTGCGACGGCAGGGCCGCCAGCGCGCCGGCGATGGCGTCTTCACGGTGCTGCGGCGAGTAGGCGATGCCCTCGGCGCGCACGAACTCGATGTCGTTGATGCCCCAGAAGGCGAACGTCTGGCGCAGGAACGGCTCCTGGAAGTCGGCCGGCGAATCGGTATAGATGCCGCCGCGGCTGCTGACCACGATCACGCGCTTGCCGCCGGCCAGGCCGACCGGGCCGTTCTCGGTGTACTTGAAGGTGCGCCCGGCCACGGCTACGCGGTCGATCCAGGCCTTCAGGGTGGACGGAATGCTGAAGTTGTACATCGGCGCGCCGATCACCACGATGTCCGCAGCAAGGAACTGTTCCAGCACCTGTTCAGCATCGGCGGCTTCGGCCGCGTCGGCCTTGGCCAGCGAGCTGCTGCGCAGATGCGGTACCGGATTGGCGTCAAGATCGCGATAATCGACCTGCAGGCCGTCGACCTGCTGCTTGAACCGGGCCACCACGGCGGCGGTCAGGTGGCGGGAGACGGAGTTCTCGCCAAGCACGCTGGCGTCGAGATGCAGAAGCTTCATGGCAGTCACCTATGTTCTGGAAGGAAGAAGCGGGTAGGCCCCGCCGACGGAGAGAACGATAGGTTGTTGCAAAGGCGGGATAAAGGTGATTGAATGCCACGTATTGTTCTAGATATGGAACTCGGGCATGCATGACCTGAATGATCTGTACTACTTTGCGATGGTGGTCGACCACGGTGGATTTGCCGCCGCCGAGCGCGCGCTGGGCATCCCCAAGTCGCGCCTGAGCCGCCGCATCAGCCAGCTGGAGACCGACCTGGGCGTGCGCCTGCTGCAGCGCTCCACGCGCCGCTTCGCGGTCACCGACGTCGGCACCAGCGTGCATCGCCACGCGCAGACGATGCTGGCCGAGGCGCAGGCCGCCCGCGAAGTTGTCGACCGCCTCAGCGCGGAACCGCGCGGCGTGGTGCGCGCCAGTGTGCCGGTGTCGCTGGCGCAGATGCAGCTGCCCAAGCTGCTGCCCAAGTTCCTCGAGCAGTACCCGAAGGTGCGCCTGCAGCTGAACATCAGCAACCGCCGCGTGGACATCATCAATGAAGGCTACGACGTGGCCCTGCGCGTGCGTTCGCGCCTGGACGACGACGGCAGCCTGGTGATGCGCAGCTTCGGCCAGGTGCAGGAACTGCTGGTGGCCAGCCCGAAGTACCTGGACCGCGCCGGCCGCCCCAAGGACCCGGAAGAACTGACCCAGCACGTCACCCTCAGCATCAGCGAAGACGAAGCGCGCCAGCGCTGGGAACTGCATGGGCCGGAAGGCGAAGTGCGCCGGGTCGACCTGCAGCCACGCGTGGCCGGCTTCGATTTCCCGCTGCTGCAGAGCATGGTGAAGGACGGCTTCGGCATCACCATGCTGCCGGAAACCGTGTGCGCCGATGCCGTGCGCAATGGCGAACTGGAAGTAGTGCTGCCGGACTGGTCGCTGCCGCAGGGCGTGTGCCATGCCGTGTTCGCCTCGCGCCGTGGCCTGTTGCCGGCGGTGCGCGTGTTCATCGACTTCCTGGCCGAGCACCTGCCGCCGCAGCTGGAGGCCTCGCGCCTGCATTGCGATGGAGCCTGTGAGAAGGCCAAGGAGCGCATCAAGGCCAGTGCGCTGGGCGCGCTGGCGGTGGATGCGGGCTGAGAGATCTGAAAGGTAGCGCCGGGCCATGCCCGGCGTTGCTGTTTCCGGGGTCGATCACTTCCGTCTGAACAGCCGGTCCCAGAAGCTGCGTTGCGGTGCCGGCATCGGCGTGGGGGCGGCAGCGACGACCGGCGCTTCCAGCACTGCCATCAGCTCCGCGCTGCGCGGCTTCTTCAGGAAGCGTGCATAGTCCAGGTAGCTGGTCACTTTGCTCATGTGCAGGCGCTCCGGCATCGCCGGCAAGGCGCCGCCCTGCAGCAGTACCTGCAATGCCTGTGGACGGTCCAGGCGGATCGCCTCGAACAGCGCGGTGCCGCCGCAACCGGGTTCGATCTGGTTGGCGCGCTGTGGGGCGTCCTTCAACAGGACATGCAGCGCATCCTGATCGTCGCGTTCCACGGCCGCTAGCAGGCGTGCCAGCGCTTCCGCTTCGTCGGGTGAAAGGCTGTCGCGATAGGCCTGGTCGGCGATCTCGCGCTCGTCGCGCCCGTCACCGCCCTGGATGCTCAGGAAATCGGTGACCAGTGCTACCGGAATGCCGGACGTATCCAGCGCCCAGTAGCTCGGATAGACGCCGTCGCCCCAGCCGCTGGTGAATACGACCAGGCCGTGTGGCGAGTCCTCGCCCCAAGGGCGGTACTCGGCGCCTTCATCCAGGCCGTCGTGGTCGATCAGGGCATCCGACCACGCATTGTCTTCGTCGCCATCGGCCTGTTCGATCAGGGCCAGCAGTGCCTGCTGGGTGTCGGTGTCCATGAAACAGCCGATGCCGGCGTCGACCGGATAGCCGATGAAGCTGTCCTCATCCAGGCCGGTCAGGTCCTGCGTGGTCCAGCGCGCCATCTGCCAATGCAGGGCAGACGCAGTGAGGGCTTCGCGGGGCTTGAACCAGACCACGGCCAGTGCCGGGCGGCCGCTGTGCACGATGATCTCGACCGGATGCCGACCCACCGGAGCGGTGTAGTCGGCCAGCGCGGGCGCCTCGGACTGGACCAGCGGATCGCAGACCACCAGATGCCCGCTGCTGACCGGCAGGTGGCCGGCGAAGGTGCGGTGCAGGGCCACTGCGGCCAGCTGGGTGTCGTCCAGCAGGGTGGTGCGCAGGTTGGCCAGATCGAGGTGGGCCATGGGGGATCCGATTGCAGTGGAGGCCCCACCGTGCCGGATGCGAAGGGCGGGAGCAAGGGTGGTCTTGGGCAAATGGCCTTCACGTGCGAGAATACGGCGCTGCCCGGGCGACCGGGACCCGATTGGAGAGATGGCCGAGCGGTTTAAGGCACCGGTCTTGAAAACCGGCGAAGGGTCAAACCTTCCGTGGGTTCGAATCCCACTCTCTCCGCCAGTAGAAAACAAGCACTTTGCGTAGTTCAGCGGGCACGCAAAGCGCTTGCAAAAGAGAACGAGAAGCCCTTCAAGTCGGGGCTTTCTTGTTAGTGACGATTTTGCGGCCCATAAGCACGCCGTAACTGACAGCGGGTACCTTCGTTTCTCGTAACCCATTGAAATTTGATCATGTATCCCCGTGTAAACTCGGATTACATGGGAGAAACGCAGACTCAACTGGGGGAAGGAATGCATCAGGCGCTAACAACAATCAAGCAGCACTTGGAGAAGGTCATTGCCCAAGTGCAATCTGTCGTTCCGAACGATGAACCGTTTGGGAATGCGCATAACAACTGGAGCTTTCCCGGTCTCACACGAGCCGAGCTAATTGAAGAGACCCAATCCATTGTTGACCTGATCGAGGATCAAGGCGGCGACGAAGTTGGTGACCACGAAGCACGGCTACAGGACTACGCTCGCCGACTTCAACACCTCCAGCAACATACTGTGGCCCAGCTTTGGGGAAACGCTGGGCAAGCCGTGCCAGCGTATCTTTTCACCCTTCAAGGGCTTCGCAAGGCACTGACGCCTGTACTGACCAATGACGGTCATGCCGACGCTGTGGTCAAGTTGAAGAAGTTGGCCAGCCAGCTTCGCAGCATGGAGGCACGACTCAATGGGCTGGAGCCTCGTACCGCTTCGCTCAATACAATGGTCGAACGTATCGAGCAGGCGTACAACGCGGCGGATCAACTGCCTACAGACCTAGAGTCATTGTCTGAGGCAAGGCAGAAAATCGCTGACCTCGCCAAGGATGCGACGAGGGATCAAGGTGATGTATCCCGTATCCGCGAAGCGGCCAATGAGCTTGATAAACAACTGAAAAAGAGCGCTGACGACGCGAAGGCAGTGCTTGAGCGTTGCGAAACTGCTTACTCCGCTGCAACCAGCGTTGGACTCGCTGCGGCGTTCAGTGAGCGGTCAAACGCGCTATCAAAATCCATGTGGTTCTGGGTTGCCGGACTAGTCGGGGCCTTGGCTGCTGGCAGCTATTTCGGCTCAGGTCAACTGCATACCCTTTCAGAACTCTTCAAGGTTCCGAGTGCATCCACTTCTGTGATCGTTCTCAACCTGCTGCTATCTGTGTTGTCGGTAGCCGCTCCCGTGTGGTTTGCGTGGCTCGCAACTAAGCAGATCGGGCAGCGTTTTCGGCTTGCCGAAGACTACGCATTCAAAGCATCAATCTCGCGCGCCTATGAAGGGTTCCGCCGTGAGGCGGCGCGATTCGACAAGGACATGGAGGCCAAGCTGCTTACGTCCGCACTGACACGGCTTGACGAACTGCCACTCCGTTTGGTGGAGACAGATAGTCACGGAAGCCCTTGGCATGAATTGGCCTCATCGGATGTGGTAAAGCAGGCTATGAAAGCCGTGCCCGGCTTCGCGGAGCAGGTGAAGGACTTGGCAAGCAAGGCAATTGTTGCTGTCACTCCTGCAAAAGCTCAATCGAAGTCCAAGCCAAAGGTAGATCCTGAGCAGGACGAGTAAGCAGCCCAGGATTGCGCTGGGCTTGTACTTTTCGGGTGCTGCCGACCTAACCACAGAAGCGCCAAGTCCTTAGCGAGCAAGCACGAATAACTCTGTGTCTGGAGTTCGGCGCGTAGGCGCTGGTGCTGCGGAAAGTCTGCGCCTCCATGAACTGGAAAATCTTGGAGCGCAGATATCGGATGGGCGCAGAATTGGTATGCCCGAGCTTCACGAACTCCGGGCCTTTGCTCTTCGTACGCCAGATTTCGAGAGTGTTCGGTAAATGGCGTAAAGGTCGGTCACGGGAAATTTGAAAGCCGCCGATTCGCAAGCATCCGCGGGTTCGAATCCCGCCCCTTCCGCCATAAGTCTCGCCGCCTGTGTGACTTTCATTCTGGTGCCCCTTCGTCGTCGGTGAGGCGCAACAACACTTCGATACAAAGTGTGCCAGCAGCAAGTGCCATGTTAGCTCTCTCCATAAGATAGTAGTCGAACGCCATCATTGGGGTGGTTGTGGTGCCTCGCTTGGCGATTATTTCGGCAGCTTGCACAACGCGAAGCAACTCTGAAATATCCAGTAGGTGCGGAATGGCCCCCGTGGCGCCCATGAAATCGCGTATGAACTCGATGCCGTAGGCTGGGTGATCCGCGACTAGTTCCAAATCGGGGATGAGGACGATAGCGTGAGCAGGTTTCTCTCTCTCGATCGTCAGCGTATCGCCTTTCGGGCTTGTCGCCGGGACGCCGGATTTAAGTGCCCGTATGGCGCCACGCAATTGAGCGAATGCCTTGCCGATATGGGCGGAAATATCGCGCTTTAGCTTTGCCCTGTCCGGTAGACGTTCGCGTGCTAAAACGGAAAGCGTCTTGGATTCGATCAAGACTGCGCCAAATTCATGGCTAAACAGTATGTCTGTCAATTCGCGCGTTCCGCTCCCCTTGGGAATTTGTGGGCTATAATGGATGCCCAAAGGGTGAAGATTGTCGGTAAGCCAGATTCCAAGTTGCTCTTGCTGATTTCCTTCGTTTTCGTCGAACAGATCAATTAGGCTGGATGCAGCGTCCGCAGTGATGAAGTGATTATCGAGGGCATTCCAACCGGATTCTCCGCCAATCTCTAACAGCAGCCACTCGCCGTTGCTTAGGTCAGATTGATGAAGTCGGTCTATCAACGGTTCTATCGTAGACTTCATCATCGCATGGTCAACCTGGCCCAGTTCGGCGCTATCTGCCCACATTGAAAGACGATCCAACGCGCCGGGTGTAGGAAGACTTTTCCAAGCAACGTTCACAGCAAGTTCGTTGAACAGAAATGCCACCAATGGCTCGCCGCGTGCCAAGCCACGAATCCCATTCAATTCCTCGGTACGCTCCATAACCGACCAAAGAATGCCTCCACTGTCACCGTCGTCGCATACCCTCAATGCATAAAGAAGACGGTCGCCGTGCATGGCGAAGGCAAGCTGCATAGGTACACCAAGTACTATGTACTTTAGAAGGAGAGTGCTGCCCTTGATGAGAAAGGTGGGCTCGAATTTCTCGTCTCCCTTGGCGTACTCGAAACGAACTAGCTGTGGGCATGCTAGGAATTCGGAGCGATTGTGTGATGAGAGTAGGTGCATAAGTTATTCTGCTGATAGGAAATAATCTATACAGAAGCGACTGGACCGATGTCCCCTCGTCCCGAGTAGTGGGCGGGTTTAGAGTCCGGTGCTGATCTTATCCTTCTTGCCAGCCAACTGGGCGGCGTACTGGGCGGGCGTCAGTCCACCAAGTGCTCGTTTAGGCCTTTCGTCGTTGTAGTCACGCTGCCAGCTTTCGATACTGGTCCTGGCATGGAGCAACGTCGGGAACCAATGCTCGTTCAGACATTCATCGCGCAGCCGTCCGTTGAAGAACTCAACGTAAGCGTTTTGGTTCGGCTTGCCCGGCTCGATCAGGCGCAGGGAAATTCCCTTCTCGTGAGCCCATGCCACCATCGCTTTACCGCAAAACTTCCTGCCGTTGTCGGTCCTGATCACTCGCGGCAAGCCGCGCTGAACGGCCAATCTATCCAGCACTCTGGCAATGCCCTGCCCAGAAATGGCCCGTTCCACCTCGATGGCCACGGCCTTGGGGGGGGCATCGTCAACGATAGTCAGGCACTTGATTGCTCGGCCTTCCGGAGTGCGGTCGAACACAAAATCCATCGACCACACCTGATTGGCGGCGGACGGGCGCGGCAAGGGCTGACGCTGACCGACAGGCACCTTCTTGCGCTTCCTGCGACGCACCTGCCGACCCGCTTCCTGATACGGGCGCTCCACGCGCTTGTAGTTCACAATAAGCCCCTTCTGTCGCAATTTCAGATGGATCATGCCCACGCCGTAACGTCGAGGCCGGTGTGCCAGTGCAGCGATCTGCTCGCGCAGTTCAACGTTGTGGACCGGCCTGGGTTCGTAACACAGCGCGCTGGCGCTCATGCGTGCAACCACCAACGCGCGCCTCTCGCTCAGCCCTTTCTCGACCATGCTCCGCACGAGTAACCTGCGCGCCAGTGCGGTCATCACTTCTTCGTAACGCATCCTTGATGACGTGTTTTTCGAACACTGCTTACACCATATGCGGCGCAAGGCTCGCTTGTGCGAGGTTGCTCGCATTCTGTGAAATTGGTTTGCATTTAACTTTCCCGCGCTGGCCGTAATCTTCGCTGGGTCGTGCCTATATTCTTGGCTCTAGTTTCATAGCGATACTGGGAGACAGTCGGTTGAGTGCGGTCACTTTTCTCCCCATGCGCGAATACCCAGGAAGAGGTGTTCGGGAGAGGTCACGTGCTCACCCACGTCGCCCCCCCTTAGGCTTGTTGTGGCACAGCGGATAACTGGAGCACGATCTGAAAGCCCCGTGCGGCCCATTGCGGTCCACAAACACGCCCACCTTGCATACCGGGCAACGTTCTTCGTTGATGGCCACGCCAGACAGGCTCGTCACTACCACCGTGTCGTCCTTCACCAGCTCATCCAGGAACGGCGAGTGCTTGCCCTGCAGCGTGAACATCGCAACCGACCGTCGCGCACGCGTTAGCGCCACATAGAACAACCGCCGCTCTTCGCTCAGTGGATAGGTATCGCCCTCCGGCATCGCCAGGGAAAGCACAGGATCATCCGATCGCAGGCTAGGGAAGCCGCGATTCACCATTCCGGGCAGAATCACGTAGTCCGCCTCGCGCCCCTTCGAGCGATGAGCCGTAAGAAACTCCACCTCCATCGTGCTGCCGAACGCCGTCTCCCAGTCGGAAGGCACCGTGCTGCGATCCGCGCGGTAGCGGCCCAGGATGAACACCGTCACGCGTCCATTGCGTCCCTGCGGCACCGCTCCGGACATCAGTTGCTGATGCAGCCTGGCGAGGTACTGGCGAACACCATCCTGCATTTCCTCGCGCCGCGTCATCTGGAACGCCTGCAACACCGGACCCAGCGCCGGTGCAGCCGAATGAACCGCCTTGGTAATCTGCGCCGGATTCCTGCTGATGAAGCGGCTGGACGCATCACAGAGCGTCTGCGGGCAGCGGAATGTCTGCTCCAGTTTCAGCACCTGGCCCTGTCCCATCCACTCGCGGAATCCGGTCATCACTGAAACGTCGGCGCCGGCGAAGCGATTGATCGACTGCCAGTCATCGCCTACCGCAAACAGGTAGCGCCCTGGTTTGCTGACCAATGCTCGGCAGAGCCGGGCACGGGCGCGCGAGGCATCCTGGAATTCGTCGGCCATCACCAGTTCGTAGGGCGATTCATAGCGGCCCTGTTCCAGCAGTCCGGCCGCCATGTTGAGCATGTCTTCGAAATCGATGCCGTGCTCGTCAGCCAGTGCGTTGTCCCAAGCCTGGAAAACAGGGCTGGCAATCTCCAGGAAGCGCCGATGCCGTTCCTTGAACTGATCTTCGGGCATCTGCCGCAGGCGCTCGGCCATGTCATCCAGCGTCAGGCAATTGCTCTTTGCGTGGGCAATGAATGTGCGCATCAGCCCGATCAGGTCCGCGTCCGGCATGGGCTTTGCGCCCTGCTCGGGTAGCTCGCGGTCGGGGTTGGGGTCGAGTTCGACACCGGACCCGTCAAGCCTCTCCGCAAGATCCTGCAGGGCATGTCCACTGCGAAGACCGAACGAGGTGGTCTCGACAAGGGCGGTGCCGCGTGCCGCGTGCTGCTGGCGCTTCCTGTGCATACCTTCGGCGTAATGGGCGAAGTGCGCCGGCGGTTGGCCATCGGCATCCAGCGCAAAGTGTTCGTGATACAGCCCGGCATCCGGGTAATAGAATTTGGGGCGATACTGGCGATGGGTGTCGGTGGCCGTATCGAATTCGTAGCGCCGCTCGTAGTCGTACGTCACGCCGTTGTAGAAGAGCCAGTCGGCGATGACGCACTCTTCCAGGCTCTTCACCCGCTCACCCTGCAGGGCGCGGATGTAGGGCGTGCCATCGCGGTCGTAGCCGTCGGCCTCCATTTCCGCACCGAATGGCGGCAGGTCGCGCCCGAACACCAGGCGGAACATGTCCCATTGGGTGCGGAAGTGGGTCGAGCGGTCCTTCAGGTCGTCCACCAGTTCGGCCAGCTTGTTGAAGCCCAGCGTGGCGTCAATGGCCCATTCGGGGATGTCGGGCTTGCGGCCGGTGGCCTTGGCGATGATGGCCAGGCCCAGGGCGTGGAAGGTCCGGGCCTCAACCACGGTGTTGCCCATGCCGAGTCGATCGAAGGTTCGCTGCGCACGCTCCTCCAGTTCCTTGGCAGCATCCTTGTTGAAGGCGAGCATCACGATGCGTTCGGGCTCGACAAAGCCGCGGTCAATGGCATAAGCGGCCTTGGCGACCATCGTGGAGGTCTTGCCGGAGCCGGCCGCGGCCACGACCTGCACCCGATTGTCGAAGCAGATGACGGCGCGGGCCTGTTCCTCGGTCAGCGGCTTGCTCTCGACCCGGCCCAGGAAGTCCCTGGCCAACACCAGCTCGCGCAGGGTCATGGCCTCATTGGCTTCGGCCCAGGCAGCGGGCCAATCCAGGTTCCAGTCGCGCAGGGCGTCCAGCGCTGCGCGATGGCTGTCCGCATGCAGATCTTCATGCACGTCTTCATCGCGGAACAGCTGCTCCAGCTCAGGCGGCTGCAGGGGCAGGTCTGAGCGCTTCGCCAGCAGCGCCTGCTGCTGCTCATGGGTGATCCAGCGGCGGCCGGCACTGCCACGATCAATGAGGGCATCCGCGTCGCTCAACCACGACTGGATCTGCTCCAGAATCGTGTCGAACAGGGCCTTGCGCCCACGCGCAGTGCGCGCAAAGAGCAGGTGCTGCAGGGCCGCAGCAAGCCGGGATGCTTGTCCGTTGGGGAGCCCGTCGACGCACAGCCCGGCGGCATCGCCGGTCTGCAGCTCGACCCGTGACCAGAAGACCCCTGGATGGATCTGCACCTGCTGGTCATCATCCACGCGCAGCCGGTACTGCTGGCCGGAGACACTGAGTTCAACGCACTCGCCATCAAGTCGCAGCGACCAATGGGGCGAACGGGTCACGCGTCGGCCCCAGCCCGAGGGGCACCATTCCATAGACATCCAGATACTGCCTTGCAAGCGTCAATAGGGCTTATTGAGCCCCTAAGCCCACATGATAAGGGGCTTGGAAGCCGCCTGTGGTCATCAGCTCGCGGATTGACCTCGGTAAGGGCTTCGCATACGCAGGAAGTGGTCTGTGGAGTCGCGGGGTGTCGCGCTTATCGCGTGCGTCCCGGATGTGCGCTCCGTACGTGCCACTATGCACCTGTGCAGTGGTGTGCCACCATCCGGCGGCTCACTGCATGTTGAGTGGAAGCGGTGCTTGGAGAGAGGCTTGGGAGGGAATGCCCCCGATGAATGCAGTGGATCCGGAATTGAAGAAGTTGCTGGCAAGGTTCGATGAGTGCCACACCTTCGAAGGCTGCCAGTTGACCAGTCCGGAAAGCCATGGGATCGACGACGATACGCCACTGCATATAGCGGCGTTCAATAACGAAGTGGATCTACTCAAAGAGTTGATGCCGTTCGTCACCAATATCGACGTACTCGGGGATATTGGATTGACCCCGATGGCGAACGCGGTGATTAGTGAAAGCCTCGAGGCCGTTGTCTACCTTCTCTCCTGTGGTGCGGACCCCATGATCCTGGATGAAGTGGGCGATTCGGTGCTGGAGATCATGAAGAGGAGACCCGTCTTCAATCAGTTGGTTGAGCAGATCGAGAGCGAGCTCCCGGGGGCGGTTTGAGGCGGGCGAGGTGTGGGCGTTGGAGCGCGCTCGTGGCTCCGCAACCTGGGGCAGGCCGAGAAGATCACGGTGCTAGGATCGCGTGCCATCACTCGTAGGCGCGATCCTGCTTCGTCGGCGGGACTTCCACCACATCACCGCGCCGGATCAGCTCATCCAGATTCACCGCCGAAGCGGCCAGGGCATCCTGCGCATCGAAATCCCACTTGTCCTTGTACTCGCGTGCCAGCAGGTCGCAGACCGCCTTGGCGCGCGAATAGGCATCATCCTTGCCCTCGTTCTGCTTCAGCGCATCGCGATGGATCTGGCACAGCGTGAGCTGGTGCGCATCCTCGGCGCGCTCGCGCTCCCAGGTGATGTCGGGCAGGCCCGAAAGCGCAGCGGCAAGTGCGAGTGCGGTCATTGGCATGTCAGGTGTCCAGGCGGCGATGGGAACCCGAGCGTATGCGAGCGGCGTTGGCTTGAGGCCACCGCCGCCCGCGTCGTTTCACCGCATGTTCACCATTCGCCACAGCATGGGAGCTGCTTCAGCGGCAGTTGATCCTGATGATCCGCTCACGCATTCACATCCACGACAATGCGTCCACGCACCTTGCCGGGAATGATCTGGTCATAGACCTTCAGCACATCGGCAAGCCCGATCAGCTGCACGGTGCTTTCCAGCTTCTGCGGGTCCAGGTCGGCGGCAAGCCGGTCCCATGCACGCTGGCGGACGGCCTGCGGCGCATTCACCGAATCCACGCCGGCAAGCGTCACGTTGCGGAGAATGAAGGGCAGCACCGAGCCATGCAGCTCATCACTCTGAGCCAGCCCGCAGGCGGCCACGGCGCCGCGGTATTTCGTCTCGGCAATGGCGTTGACGAGGGTGGGACCGCCCGCCACATCGACCACGCCGGCCCAGCGTTCGGCACTCACCGGCCGCTCACGCGGTTCTGAAAGCTGCGCGCGGTCGATGATCTCGGCGGCGCCCAGGCTGTGCAGATACCCGGCGTGTTCAGGTCGCCCGGTGGCGGCCACCACGCGATAGCCAAGCTTGGACAGGATCGCCACCGCAATCGAGCCGACGCCGCCGTTGGCGCCGGTGACCAGTACATCGCCCTTCCCGGGCGTTAGGCCGGCATCTTCCAATGCCAGCACGCACAGCATTGCGGTATAGCCGGCGGTGCCGATGGCCATGGCATCGCGGGTGCTCAGGTTGCCGGGAATCCTGTTGAGCCATTCACCGCGAACACGGGCGCGCTGAGCGAGGCCGCCGTGGTGGCCCATGCTGAGATCCCAGCCATTGAGCACAACGCGGTCGCCGGGCTTGAAGTCGACGCTGCTGGAGTCCAGCACCACGCCAGCCAGGTCGATGCCAGGGATCAACGGGAACGTCCGGATCACCGGGCGCGTGCCGGTGAGGGCCAGCGCGTCCTTGTAGTTCAGCGTGGAGTACTCGACCTGCACCAGCACGTCGCCATCCGTCAGGTTGGCCTCGTCGAAATCGACCAGCTCCGTGGAAACGCCGTCGTTGGTCTTGCGGGTCAGCAGTGCTTTGAAGCTCATGGTGCGGTCTCACGTTCAGTGGATGAGCCCATGCTAGGCTCGCACCGTTATCGCAACAAGAACGATGAATTTCCGTAGGTACTATGGTTTTCCGGAGTATGCATGCGTAGCAGGCGTTGGGACGGCAAGAGCGGTTGTGCGGTGGAAGTCACGCTGTCGGTGATGGGCGGCGTGTGGAAGCCGATCATTCTGTTTCACCTGATGACAGGCAAGCGACGCTTCATGGAGCTGACGCGGCGTGTGCCCAACGCCACCCAGTCCATGCTGACCAGCCAGCTGCGGGAACTGGAGGCTGACGGGGTGGTGATCCGCCATGTCTATCCCGAGGTGCCACCGAAGGTGGAATACGAGCTTTCCGAATTCGGGCGCACGCTGGTGCCGGTGCTGCTTGCCATGCGCGAGTGGGGTGAAACCTATCGCGGCCATAAAGGCACGGACAGCGACGGCTGAGGCGTGAAGCGGCGAACCGAGCGTCGTCGCCATGGCTCTTGAACCCCTGCAGCATTCCGGAGGCCGCGGCAATAGCCGCAGTACTGCAGGCAGCGGATGTGGAGCGCTGCCTCGCTCCGTGAAGGGCGGTGATGCGGTTCCTGTTCCGTTGACGCCCGGTTCCCTATAGTGGCCCCGGAACCCTGCAATGGAATGCCCATGCACGTGATGTCCCCCAGCCGTTGCCTGACGCTTGCACTTGCCGTCGCAGTGAGTGCCAGCGCGTGTGCACGGCCGCCGTCCACCGAACACGAAAGGAATCCCGCCATGTCCGGCGCAACCCAGACCGGCCGCACGATCAACGGCCACACCTATACCGATGCGCCCGTGGACGTGAGGCTCGGGCCGAACACTTTCCGCATTCCGGCCAACTACCTGGACAGCCAGATCGCACCGTGGCCGGGCGAGGGCGTGACGCTGGTCATCGAGTGGCCGGACATGACGCCGACGCCGCCGGGTGCCCGCGCCAATCCGCGCACGAATGATTTCCGGAAGGAGATTCCCATTCGGATCAACTACGTTGATCGCGTTCCCGTCGAAACACTGCTCTCAAGGCTGTCGTCAAATGAAGCCATCACGGAGGAGGGTTCTGTGGAAAGGGAGGATCCCAGGGACCGTCTCGATCAACGCGTTGCAAAGCCGCAGACCTTGGGCCTGACGCCCTATGCAATCGATGAAGCGAAGATGGTGGTGTACGCGAAGAAGTATGAGGCGCGGTACGGGAAGCCGCCTGTCCGCAATCCCGCCTACGAGAGAGACTGGTACATCGCACGCCAGGGCGATGGTCGGATCAGCTCGTTCATCAAATGTGACGGCGAGGAATTCCGACGCGACGGCGTGCGGCTGGAGGGGCGCGAGGTGATCAGTGAGCCAGGGGAAGTGGCAGCGGGCTGCGTTCATTATTTCGTGGACATCGACAACAAGCTGTCCGTCAGTCTGGACTACAAGAGAGCGTTTCTGAAGGACTGGAAGCGCATGGAAGAGGCCGTCAAGGACGTCATCGCGCGCACCCGGTCCAAGTGATCGGTGATTCAAGGAAGAGGAGAGGAAGGGTATGAGTGGATTGACCGAGCACGATCTCAGCATCCTTGGCAGCTATGCCAGAGACGGCAACCGCGAGCTTTACTGGAACTACTTGTCGCAACTGCCGGGAGCCGATGGGTATGGGACACTGGCACTGGGTGTTGTACGCAATGACAGCCTGCCGGGACGCGTCGCGAACACCTATGCACAGGACTACGCGAAGAGCCAGCAGGAAGAGGGATCCCGGTTTCCAAATGCACAGTTGACCGAACGGCAATGGGAGTCCTTTGGGCAGACGCTGCTAGAAAGAGATCTTGAGTTGCGGCAGCAGTGGATGAACGAGCGCCGCCCAGACCTGGCACTGAATCTTCCCGGCAAGGATGTAATGCTGGCTCACGACCGTGCATTTGAACGGCATGAACTCGATCCCAGCTGCTGGACGCCGCGCGTGTTGCTGCAGGCGGCTGAGCAGAAGAGCGGCCCCGAGAAGCTGGAACAGATCTGGACCAACATGCTCAACAATGACTACGCCGGAGGCCCGCGCGTAGGCAACACCAGCGTCGATGCCATCAGCCAGATGGGATGGACGAAAGGCGGCCAGTACCTCACCCGGTTGAGCGTGCTGGAAGCCACCCAGGCCCTGGAAGGGCGCTCGACGGTCGATCCGAACGTCATCGGTGGCAACAGCTACTACGCGATGTACTTCGAGGCGGACAGGAAATGGGCCAGCATCAGTGCGGGCGGCGGTCACATGTCGCTGCGCGAGATCACCGATCCCTCACGTATCGCCGAACTCAACGACGCGCGCGAGGTTCGTCTGGAGCGCCTGGAGAAGCGAACCCAGTTCCACCCGGACGACCCATATCGGACCATTACCCGCAGCCCGCTTACCGCAGCGGTGGACGACGTGCCGGATCCCTCACAGGCGCCGACCCGTCTGGCCGACATTGGTCCTGGCCACCGTGAGTACACATTGCTGCAGCAGGTGCGCGAAGGCGTGGCCGCGATCGATGCCAGCGCGGGACGTACCCACGATGAGAACAGCGAGCGTCTTGTGGCGAGCGTGATGGCCTTGGCCCGCCGCAACCAGCTTGAACGCGCCGATCACGCGCTGCTGAGCGCCCAGACGGCCGACGCTGCCGCAGGGCGGAACGTGTTCGTGGTGCAGGGCGAGATGACCGACCCCGCCCACCTGCGCGTTTCAATGCCCACGGATATAGCAGTACAGACGCCGGTTGCGCAGTCGTTGCAGCAGATGAATGCGATCGACCTGGATCGCCAGCAGACTGCCGGGCAACGCCAGCAGGAAATTGATGTGCAGGCGCGCGAGAACCATGCGATGCGGATGGGATGAAATCACACCGCCAGTCGCGTATGGAACCTTTTCAGTAGTAAGGCGCAGCGCCTGCCAGCCAATGCCAGCCCCCGAAATGGGGGCCGGCACGCATCACGGCAGTGCGTGACTTACGGGATGGTGCAGCCGCTGTTCCGCAGGCAACGTGCAAACGCCGGGTAGCAGACGTTCTCACCATTGCCCGCCGCCAGACAAGCATCGTAGGCGGTGTAGCACGGGGTACAGCGGGACTGCGCGGAGGCACTGCCGATTCCCAGGGTCAGTGCAGCAGCCGCAATAGCAACAGACAGCTTGAATCCAATCTTCATGCTTCACTCCGTTGATAGCCCTCCTTGGGCAACGGCAACGCTACAGGCGGAGGTGATCGTGCACAAGTGACTGGAAGTGCCGATGGTTTCGGACACGCGTGAACCAGTGCCAGGCAACGATCTGCTTGCCGACAGTGGATTCAGCGCTACAAATGCTTCCGGTCAGAAGCTGTAGGCCGCCTGCACATACACCCGTCGTGGCTCGCCGGGGAAATGCCCGTTGCGTTCGATGAAGCCACTGGCCGCATACACCTTGTCGAACAGGTTCTTCACGTTGGCCTGGAACTGCCACTGCTTCCACGTCGTCTTCCAGCTCATGTCGAACACCGTGTAGGCCTTCACCGTCTGCCCATCCAGGCTGACACGCTCGCCAACATGGTCTGCCCCGAAGCCGATGGCGGAGTTGATTGCCGGCAGGTCGTAGCGGGTCCACAGGCCCAGCTTGTTGCGGGGCGCATTCGCGAAGCGGTCGCCGGAGGCGTTGGTGATGCCGTTCGGGCCGGCGTCCTTCACCCGCGCATCGTTGTAGGCGTAGGTCAGGTTCAGCACCCAGCGCTCGGTAAGGTCGGCCAACAGGTCCAGCTCCATCCCGGTACTGCGCACCAGGCCCAGCGCGGCCAGCTGGTTCACGCCACCGATCACTTCGCCGGTGGCCTGCACGATGTTGCTGCGGTCAATCCGGTAGGCCGCCATGTTCAACGTCACGCGCTCGGCCAGCAGGGACTTCATGCCCACTTCCCACTGCTTGCTGCGCTCGGCATCGAACGGTCCGCCAGCGGCCGGATTCTGGTTCGCCGCACTCTGCGGCACGAAACCACTGGCGACGTTGGCGTAGACGTTCAGGCCCTCGCGCACGGTGAACGTGCTGCCCAGCCGCCAGCTGAGATCGCTGCCATCGACACTGCTGCCGGCGATGCGATCCTCATCCTTGAAACCATCCCAGCGCAGCCCGGCCAGCACATGCCAGCGCGGGCCCAGTGCCAGCTCATCCTGCAGGTAACCGCCATAGCGTTTGCTGCGGGTGGACGTTCTGCGCCAGGGCAGGGCGCCCAGGTTGTAGTCATGCCAGGTGCTGGCGCCGTACACCGGATTGAACAGGTCGATGCCGCGCACCGGTCCCGCACCGCGCGCAAGGTCAGCGCTGTTGGCGGTCTGTGCAGTGAAATCCGCATCCAGCTGGTACACGTCCGCACCGAACAGCACCTTGTGCGCCACCGCGCCGGTGGTCACCCGCCAGACTGCATTGCCGTTGGCAGTGAAGGCCTCGTTGTCACGGATCTGGTTGCGCAGCTGGCGGGTCATCCATTCGGCCACGCCATCGCGGTCGCGATCGATCAGGCCCATCGGCTCGTGGTACATCTGGTGTTCGGTGTTGCTGAACCAGCGAGCGGCGAAGTCCACGTCCAGGGTATCGAGCGGCGCGAAGCGATACTGTGCCAGTGCCACCTTGGCGCGCATGTCGAGAAAGTCGCTGGCCTCGTTGTGGTTCCAGCGGCGGTTGGTCAGGAACGTACCTGCATCGTTGACCGGCACGCCACGCAGGCGGTTGCCGCCAAGGTTCTGGGTGATGTCGGTGAACTGCAGCACCAGCTCGCCGGTCTGGCCAACGTCGAAGGCCAGCGAGGCATCGCCGATAACGCTCTCGCTGTTGGTGTTCCAGCGCACGCCCTTTTCATTGTCGGCATAGAGCCCGGCGCGATAGCGCACGCTGCCGGCGGCATTCAACGGCCCGGTACCCTCGATCGATCCGGCACGGAAGTCCTTGTCGCCCAGCTGGACCTCGATGCGGCGCTCGGCAGCGGCTTGGGGCTTGCGGGTCACGTAGTTGATGACACCGCCCGCATCACCCCCGCCATACAGCGCGCCTGCCGGCCCCTTCAGCACTTCCACGCGCTCGATGTTGAACAGCTGCGGCACCGAAAATCCTGCGTACGGGTCGCCGCGCAGGCCGTCATACAGCACGTTCTCCTGGCGGAAGCCGCGCAGGGTCACTCCGGCATAGCTGAAATAGCTGATGCCGCTGATGCTGCGATAGAGGTCGGTCACCTGGCGCGCGGCCTGGTCGTCGATCAGTTCACGCGGGATGACCTGGATCGACTGTGGGACCAGCTCCAGGGGCGTATCGGTGCGGGTGCCGACCGCGGCATCGTCTACCCGATACAGTGTCTGTGCGCGTCCGCGGACTTCGACCTTGTCCAGATCCTTGGGTGCGGCAGCGGAGGACTCAGCTGCATGCGCAAGGGTCGCCACGTGCAGGGTCAGTGCCAGGCACAGGGTGCGTTGCAGGGGCATGGGCAGGGACATTGGGGAGGGTCACGTGTCTGCAAATGAGAAAGATTAGCATTTGCGATACTTCGATGCCTATCCCCGGATGCGCTATGGACGCGCGCCGGGGTCCGTATACGGGGTGCCCGCCAAGGCCACCAGTACCCCGGTGGCACCGCGCACGATCAGCTGCCGCATGGCCTCACGCGGGTCCTCGCCCTGCAGCTGGCTTGCCAGTCCTTTCTCATAGGCCGCCACCATCGACGCCAGCAGCATGGCCGCGCCCAGTCGCGCTTCGGCGTCATGTTCGGGCCGGCCGACAGCGTGGGCCATCAATCGCGCCAGATCGTCAGTCAACTGCGCCTGCAGCCGTCGCGCGTGCGCGACCAGTACCGGGCTCTCCGCCACGGTGCCCCAGAAGGCGACAGCGCCGGCATTGATGCGCAGCAGCGGATGGCCAGCCTCCAGCAGCTCACGAACGAGCGACTGGAAGGCCGCGAGCGGGGTCAGGCCGCTGCGCGCCATCATGCCCTCGCGCAGCAGCGTGCGCGCCTCCTCATCCCGGTCGAACACCAGGTCTTCCTTGCTGGCGAAGTAGTTGAAGACCGTCTTGCGTGAGACGCCCGCGGCTTCGGCGATCTCGGACATGGAGACGGCCTCGAAGCCGCGCCGGATGATCAGCTCGGTGGCGACGTCCGAAATCGTTTGTCGAGTCACGGCCTTGCGTTGTTCGCGGCGGCCAGGAGGCGGGGTCATGGGCGGTTCACTTGTGAAAACGTACACCGAGTGTAACATTTGATCCGCCAGAGCGCCGACCCGGCGCTCACAAGGAATCTCGATGCTGTACGACGTTGTCATTGCCGGTGCTGGCCCGGTTGGCTTGTTCCTGTCCTGCGAACTGGCCCAGGCCGGGTGTTCGGTGCTGGTTCTGGAACAGGCCGGGTCCGCCGGTTCGCCGTTGAAGCGCCTGCCATTCGGGCTGCGCGGCCTCAACGCCCCCACGCTGGAGGCACTGGATCGGCGCGGCCTGTTGGACGCGGTCGCCGCGACGCAGGTGCTCAAGCCCGACAAGGGTGCGCCGCCGCCCGGCACCGCCCATTGGCTGGCGCAGCCGCGTGCGCTGGGTGGGCACTTCGCGGGTATTCCATTTGCACTGGACGATGTGGACCAGGCGCGCTGGAGCTGGCGCCTGCCGACACCGGTGGGCACCCAGATGGCGGTGGAGTTGCAGGCCCTGGAAGCGGTGTTTGCCGAACGTGCGGCTGCGCTGGGCGTGCGCATCGAACGCGGGCGTGCGGTACAGGCGGTGGATGCGCACGAGGCGCAGGTTGCCGTGCACACCGGCTCCGGCAGGGTCCACGGCCGCTGGCTGGTCGGTTGTGATGGGGCCCGCAGCACGGTACGCAAACAATCGGGCTTCCTCTTCGCTGGAACCGGGCCAGAGTTCACCGGTTACACGCTGCTGGTCGAACTGGCAGATGGGTGTGTACTCACACCAGGCCGACAGTTCACCGATCACGGGATGTGCAATTTCAACCCGCCAGGCATGCTGGCGCTGGCCGATTTCGATGGTGGCGCCGGCCATCGCACGCCACTGGACCGGCACACCGCGCAAGCGTTGCTGCGGCGGGTGTCTGGCTGCGAGGCAACGATCACTGCATTGCACCTGGCCACGACATGGACCGATGCTGCGCGCCAGGCGACGGCCTATCGCAGCGGACGTGTGATGTTGGCAGGTGATGCCGCGCACATGCATTCGCCGTTGGGCGGCCAGGGACTGAACCTCGGCATCGGCGATGCGATGAACCTCGGTTGGAAGCTGGCCGCCGTGGCGCGGGGCAAGGCCGATGAGGCGCTGCTGGACAGCTATCAGGCTGAGCGCCATCCGGTGGGCGCCAAGGTGCTGGACTGGTCGCGCGCGCAGGTTGCGCTGATGCGACCCGGGGCCGGTTCGCGCGCACTGGCAGCGATCATGGCCGACCTGGCCGGCACCCGCGATGGGGCCACGTATCTGGCCGAGCGGATCTGGGGTGTTTCGCAGCAGCTGGATCTTGACGGGGACCACCCGCTGGTCGGCAGGAGCGCGCCGGACTTCCGGTTGGTCGATGGCCGCCGCCTGGGCGAACTGCTGAGAGCGGGGCAGGGGGCGCTGCTTGTTTTCGACCCGGCGTCTTCGCCGCCGCAGCATGGCCAACGCTGGCAGCCTTCCATCGCCTGCGCCGCAGATACCGGGGATGTGGCGTCGGGCCTGGGGGCGGTGCTGGTGCGCCCGGATGGCATCGTTGCCTGGGCCTGTGGCACACGGGGGGATATGTCCGGCCTCGATTCAGCGCTTGCTTCCTGGACCGGTCCGACCCGGTGATCTGCCCGCTAATGCGCAGTCACCATCGTCTGCGAGCGACAGCTGGCCTCGGTCATCACCAAGGCCAGCTGCTTCAGTGAGTAGGGCTTGCGCAGCAGCGTGAAACCGTGGCCTGGATCGCGGGCCAGCAGTTCGCTGTAGCCACTGGTGAGGATGATCGGAAGATCGGGCAGGCGGCTGCGGATGGTGCGGGCCAGATCCAGCCCATTGGTCCCGGGCATGACCACGTCGCTGAACACCACGTGGAAACGCGCAGCGTCGCGCTCGAGCTCCGCCAGTGCTTCGTCGGCATTGCGCGCGAGTACGACGTTGTACTCAAGCTCGCGCAGCGCACCGACTGCAAATTCGGCCACATCCACATTGTCTTCCACCACCAGCACGCACAATCCGTGACCATGCAGCAATCCCGGTTGCGCGGTCGGCAGCTCGATGGAGGCGTTTGCCTGCGCCAGGGGCAGATACAGCGTGAAGCGCGTACCGACACCGGCCTGGCTCTGTACGTCCACTTCGCCCTCGGACTGCTTGACGAAGCCGAAAACCTGGCTGAGGCCAAGCCCGGTGCCCGCGCCCACTCCCTTGGTGGTGAAGAATGGCTCGAAGATCCGGTCCACCACGGACGGATCGATACCGGCACCGGTGTCGCTGACGCTGATCGCAGCGAAGTTGCCTTTCATCGGCGCCGCGAACCGTACGGAAGGCACCGATGTCAGCTGTTCCACATCGATCGTCACCTTGCCGTGGCCGTCAATGGCGTCGCGCGCGTTCACCGCGATGTTGATCAGTGCGGTGTCGAGCTGGGTCCGGTCCAGCAGCACCGGCAACGGGGCGTCGGGCAGGTTCACCGACACGGAGATGCGTGCACCCAGCACTGTGGTGATGATGTCTGAAAGCGCGCGTACGCTCTCGCAAAGGTCGAATACCTGCGGCGACAGGCTCTGCCTGCGCGAGAACGCCAGAAGCTGGGCGGTCAGGCGAGTGGCGCGGTCAGCGGCGGTTTCGATCGCCTGTACATAGCGCAGGCGCGCATCTTCGGCCGGCCAGGTATGCAGCAGCATGTCCACGGAACCGGTGATGACCTGCAGCAGATTGTTGAAGTCGTGGGCAACGCCGCCGGTCAGCTGGCCGATGGCCTCCAGCTTCTGCGACTGCCGCAGCTGTTCGCGGGCGCGTACCAGTTCAAGATGGGCCTCGCGTGCCTGCTCGGTGATGGCCGCCACCTGGCGGGTGTGCCGGTCGCGTTCGATCACCCGCTCGGTCTGCTCGCTGACCATGCAGATGATGCCGGCCACGCCTCCGCAACCGGCACGCAGCGGCGAGTAGGAGAACGTCCAGAATGTCTCGCGCAACGTGCCATCACGGTCCATCATCAACGGCATGTTCTTGAAACTGCGGCTTGTACCGCCGAAGGCGTCGTTGACAGCATCGACGACGTCGGCCCAGACGTCCGCCCAGACGTCTTCCAATCGGCTGCCCATGGCGCCGTGCAGCTTGCCGCCCAGCATCGGCAGGTAGGCATCGTTGAAGAAGAACGCCTTGTTGTCGTGGCCCCATGCGATCCACAGAGGCTCCGGAGAATCCAGGATCATCGCCAGCAGAGCGCGAAGTTCGGGAGGAGCGTTGATCGCGTCGGTGGAACGGGCCCAGTCGCTGTCCTGCAGCAGTCGGTAGGCGAGTTGATCGGGTGCCGAGACAGGAAGGGGGAAGGGATGCATGGCCGTGCGCGAAGAAAGGTGCCGCAGCTTAGCCGAGGTGATGTCATTGCGCCCTGCACAGCTCCTTTGCCCTGGCTGTCATCGGCCCTGCGCGGCGCACGAGGTGACTCACGGGGCGCCCTCTGACTGCACCATCATCCCTGCGCCAACAGCCTGCGTCGTGGCACCGTCGTATTGCAGCCTCAGACACCCAGAAGCGAATTCACCTGCCAATCGGCAACCCGCGCATGGCTCACCGCCTGATGACTGCCGCATCCGTCGCAGCGGAACAAGGCGCCGCCCGGCAGCTGGACCAGATTGTCTTCGCTGGCCGAGCGGGTTTCAGAGCAATGCCGGCAGATGACAGTGAGCGCCGTAATGCGCTCCACCCCGCCAGACAGGTCGAACACAGCTTCAAAGGCATGGATGACAGGGTGACCAGTGGCCGGCATCGGGAAAGTCGTCGTGATGGGGAGGCCTTATCCTGCCCCCCCCGATCGTGACGGGCTGGTCATCCGCATGCATTGGAACGATCAAGATGCCCGGCGGATCAGAGATCCTTCTTCTTGCCGCTCAGGTCGATCGGCCTGTCACTGCCCTTGCGCTCGCTCGACCACACTTCCATGCTCTTGTTGCAGCGGCTCTCGCGGGCAGCCACTTCGGGCGGCAGGTCCTTCAGATGCGGCGACTCCTGGCAGGCCTGGTGCATGTTGCTGTCGTCATACGTGGCACAGGCGCTGAGCGTGGCCAGGGCAAAGGCGGTGAGGGAGGCGCGAAGCAGGGGCTGCAGGATCATGGGGAGTCTCGGGTGGTGCCGGGCTGGCCATGGAATTCAAATCCGTGACCCCGGGCACGAGCAATCCGTCCAACCGCACTTGTTATTCTGTAACAGATGCGCGATAGTCCGGCGCCTGCTGCTGTCAGGCGACGCAGATCATCAGGATCATGCTCAGCGCCAGCATCAGCACGAATACGCGCCGGCTCAGCGCAAGGCAGGCCAGGCAGGCGGCCAGTGCCCAGGCAGCCAGCAGCGCGCAGGCCAGCAGCCACAGCCCGATCACGATCAAGGATCCGGTCGCCAGCGCCGACAACGCGATGGCCTTGTACAGAGCCACGCCCAACACGCTGCCGAGCACGCCCGCCTGCAGGGCGATGGCATCGTGATGTGCGGGGGCAGGCGCGTGGAGCATGGTGGCTGGATGGTTCCAAGCGTGAGCGGCGCGCGTACTGTGCCCGAACATACATCCACGCC
Organism: Stenotrophomonas sp. YJH_SMC_4; assembly: GCF_059371575.1. Lineage (NCBI taxonomy): Bacteria > Pseudomonadati > Pseudomonadota > Gammaproteobacteria > Lysobacterales > Lysobacteraceae > Stenotrophomonas > Stenotrophomonas sp. YJH_SMC_4. The sequence goes on along the minus strand of NZ_JCAFUR010000004.1, from coordinate 166,025 downwards.
ATGTGTACTTCGCCGACGGCGCGATCAGTGACGGCGGCGCGACAGCAATAGCCCAATGCCCACCACGGGCGCGATCCCAAGGATCGGTGCTTTGTACAACGGCCAGCCATGCAGTACGCCCGTGATCACCAGTGCCGCCGTCGCCAGCAACAGGCCCGCACCCCAAACGCGTGCGGGCCAGGCACCGAAGAAGTGGCGACGTTGCGGAGCCGCGGCAGCGTTGGCGGGCCGATCTGCGAGCGCCTCTGCCAGTGCGTCCCGGAAGGTTGGGAAATCATGCATCGATGCCCGCGTGCGCTGCAGCAGCACGCTCGGTCCATCGATCAGGATCAGATCGACATGATCGTCCAGGTTGTAGGACCGGATCTGCTTGAACGGGAGAGGAGGACGGTGCTGGAATACCAGACGATCCTGTTCCAGTACCACCCGGTCCCGTTGTGGGGAATAGACAACGAAGCCGAGAATCAGCGGCGACAGCGTGAAAATCGCTGCCGCGCCCAGTGCCGGAAGCGGCCCAAGTTCGGGTGCGACGGCAAACAGGAGTATTGCCAGTGGTCCGGCTCCGGCGGCAACGATGGCGTACTGGTGATAGCGCCTGAAGATGCGTACTTCGCTGCCGATTTTCCGCGGCCGGGCGGGGAGACGGGAGCGGGCGGTGGGTGACTTCATGGACTGCGTTCGATCACGGCTTTCCGGCAAGAAAGCGTGGCGTCGCGTTGCAATGAAGTCCATACAACTATTTCGAATCCACCCTTGCTGGACCCCTGTGTGAGTCCTCGTGCGCCTTCGCCCACGCATCTGCTCAGTCGAACTCGCCCTCGGCCGATTCCAACCGCTGCCGGTACGCCGCCCGATGCTGGTACAGGCGCTGGCACTCGGCGGACCGGTGGATCCGGCTGGCCGGTTCGTTGGCCACGGCGTCGCACATCCTTGCGATGTGGTTGTTGGACGCCAGTTCTGTCACGAAGAACACGGCGGTGATGCCGGTACCCAGCAGCACGACATAGAGCAGGCGGCTGAGCCAGCGCGTGCGCTTGCGCTCGAAGTGCTGCTGGAGGGTCAGGTCGAAGCGGATGATGCTGAGCACGATCCAGATGATCGCGACCAGGAAGCAGAGCGTGGGCAGCAGGCCTCGCCAGAGTCCTGCTTCGTACACCGACTCGCTGTAGTGAACTGCTGCCCCGGCACCTGCGATGGCGATCGCCAGCGCCCAGTTACGTCCCAGCGAGAGCAGGTCATCGAGCAGCTTCTCCCGGTTCCTGGTCGATCCTGCTGCCACGTGGGTTCCGTCTCCATGCTGTGACCGGCGGCGGAACTGCCGCCGATCCTGCAGATGGTGGAGCATCGCTGCGGCGATGAGAAGACCGCGCGGCTCAGTGTGCGAGGGCGCGGGCGCCGATCCAGCGCCGGTAGCGGCGGGTCCGACACTTTGCGGCCGCCTGTGCCAGCAGCAGGGCCCATACTGGTGAAACGGTGGGTGCGGTGGGGCGGCGCCGGCTCAACCGGCCCAGCTGATACTTCACTGCGGCCATGTGCGCACTGGCCGCCAGCGGCTTGCTGCGCCAGTTGATGTCGCGCAGTGTCGGCACCGGATCGCGGCCCTGCTGCCAGTGCTGCGGCAGATCCGGCTCGATCGCCAGCGCGGTGGCGATGCCGACCATGGCCACGCCGCTGGCCAGCACCTGCTCTGCCACTTCGCGGCGGCGGATGCCGCCGGTGACCATCAGCGGCATCCTTGCCACCGTGGCGATCTCGCGCGCGAATTCGAGGAAGTACGCCTCGCGGGCCACGCTGCGCTGGTCGCGTGCGGCGCCGGTCATGGCCGGTGCTTCATAGCTGCCGCCGGACAGTTCGACCAGATCCACGCCGAGGGGCGCCAGCATCTCGACCACGTCGCGCGCGTCCTCGGGCGAGAAGCCGCCGCGCTGGAAATCGGCGGAGTTGAGCTTCACCGCCACCACGAACGTGGGCGCCACCGTCGCGCGCACACCCTGCACGATCTCCAGCAGCAGGCGCGCACGGTTCTGCAGGCTGCCACCCCAGCGGTCATCGCGGCGGTTCGACAGCGGCGACAGGAACTGGCTGAGCAGGTAGCCGTGCGCGGCATGGATCTCCACGCCGCTGAAACCGGCGCGCTCGGCCAGCTCGGCACTGCGGATGAAGCGGGCGATCACGTCTTCAATATCCGCCTCGGTCATCGCCCGCGGCGGCGCGAACTGTTTGGACAGTGCGCCCATGTCCAAGGGGACCGCCGAAGGCGCCAATGCCGGCTGGCCGAGCGCGGCCGGCATCTGCCGCCCGGGGTGGTTGATCTGCATCCACATCTGCACCCCGCGCGAGCGCGCGGTGTCGGCCCAGGCGATGAAACGCTCCAGGTGGCGATCGTCCTCCAGCACCACGCCGCCGGGGCCGGTCATGGCGCGGCTATCAACCATCACGTTGCCGGTGATGATCAGTCCGGCGCCGCCGTCGGCCCAGCGCTGGTACAACTGCAGCAGCGCTTCGGAGGGGGCGTGGTCGGCGTCGGCCATGTTCTCCTCCATCGCCGCCTTGGCGATGCGGTTGCGGATGAGGGCGCCGGAAGGCAGCGCCAGGGGCGAGAACAGCGACATGGGACAGCTCCAGGACAGGGGAATGGCGCTACGCTAACCTTCAAGTTTTATTGAAGGTCAATGGGTTCCGATGTCGAGGATTCAGGCAGATGAAGATCGGTGAGCTGGCCCGCCGCACGGGCCTGGCGGCGTCACGCATCCGCTTCTATGAGGAGGCAGGGTTGCTGGTCGTCCAGCGGCAGGCCAACGGCTACCGCGACTACCCGGAGCAGGCGGTGCTGCTGCTGGAGCTGATTACCGGTGCGCAGCGCGCCGGCTTCAGCCTGGAGGAGATACGCGCCTTGCTGCCACCGGACATGGGCCAGTGGCAGCACGACGCATTGATCTCGATGCTGCAGCAGAAGGTGGCCGACATCGAGGCGCTGCAGTTGCGGCTGGCAGAGAGCCGGGCGCACCTGCTGGCCCTGATCGAGGACATCCAGGCGCGGCCGGAGGGCATCGACTGCGCGGCCAACTCGCGGCGGGTGCTGGAGCGCGTCAAGCGCGGTGAGCTGGCGCGCCCGACACTTGCGGCCGGCGATACGGCGTTGCTGCGGCCGGATCGCCGCCGCCGCGCGGGCAGCAGCTGACAATCCGGCGCGAAGGTCAGTGACTGCCCACGCCGGCTGTCTTGCGCTTCCTGTCCAGCATCACCGCCACGCACCACAGCAGCAGGCCGCCGATGGCGGTGGCGGCACCGACATAGCCAGTGCTGGCCGGGCTGAAGCCGGCACTGATCGCCATGCCACCCAGCCACGGGCCGAGTGCATTGGCGGTATTGAAGGCGGCATGGTTGGAGGCGGCGGCCAGGGTCTGTGCTTCGCCGGCCACGTCCATCAGGCGCGTCTGCAATACTGCGGCCAGCGCGCCCATGGTGCCGACGGTAATGATCATCGGGCCGATGGTCCACACCGACTGCGCGGCCAGCGGATACAGCAGCAGCATCACGATCGACCACAGCAGCACCACGGCGGCGGCCTTGAAGTGGAACTTGTCCACCAGCCAGCCACCGGCGATGTTGCCGATGATCGCGCCGATGCCGAACACGCCCACCGCCAGCGGCATCCACGATTCGGCCACGCCGGTGACCTGCACCAGGGTCGGTGCCAGGTAGGTGAACACGCAGAACATGCCGGCGAAGCCAACGGCGCCGATCGCCAGCGCCAGCCACACCTGGGTGGTGTTGAAGGCGCGCAGTTCGCGCATCGGCGAGGTACGGACCTCGTCCGGGTCCGGCAGCAGGAAGCGCGCGATCATCGCCACGGTGGCGATGGCCAGCACGCTGACCAGGGCAAAGGCGGTGCGCCAGCTCAGCTGCTGGCCCAGCCAGGTGGTCAGCGGATTGCCGACCAGGATCGCGATCGACAGGCCCAGCAACACGCGCGACATCGCCTGGCCGCGCTGGCCGGCCGGGCTGATCGCGGCGGCAACCAGCATCGCCACGCCGAAGTAGGCGCCATGCGGCAGGCCGGCGACGAAACGCGCAATGAGCATCGTGCCGTAGTTCGGCGCCAGTGCGCTGGCCAGGTTGCCGACGGCATAGAAGCCCATCAGTGCCAGCAGCAGCTTGCGGCGAGGGAAGCTGGCGCCGACGAAGGCGAGGATCGGGGCGCCGACGACCACGCCGATGGCGTAGGCGCTGATCAGGTGGCCGACCTGGGTTTCGGAAATCGACAGGCCGCGGCTGATCTCCAGCATCAGGCCCATGCTGGCGAATTCACTGGTGCCGATGGCGAAGCCGCCCAGCGACAAGGCAAGGATGATCAGGGTGCGCTGACGGGGCGTCAGCCGCGCAGCCAGGGAAGAGTTGGGGCTCATGCGGGGCGCGATGGGGGCGGGGAGCCGGTCATTGTACTGCTGCACCGCAACAAGGGCAGCAGCACTCAGGGTAAATCAGCGTTTGATCGGTGACACGTTCGCCCACCCGCCATCGCGCGGCGCGATCAGATGCCCAGCGCTGCCCGGGCGTGCGCATACTTGCCGCGCAGGCGCCCGGCCGTCGCCGCGTCGAGCATCGCCAGGCGCTGCGGATCGGCGTTGTCATCCAGATCGGCCTGCTTCACCTTCAGTGCCAGCGGGTGGGCGGCAATGCGCGCGTAGTAGCTGTCCGCGTCGGGGGCCGCGTCGCGGTTGAGCAGGTGGACCGCCTCGCGCAGCGGGGCGGGAAAGACCTCGATCCGTGCGGCAAACGCCGGGCAGTCTTCGGCTACGTCATGCAGCCAGGCCACCACTTCGGCGTCATCGTCGCCGCGCACCGCGGCCGCCACCCGCGCCACATGGCAGATGTAAGGCTGGCCGGCCTTGTCCGTCTGGCCCGTGTGGGCCTCGGTGGCCAGCGTGCGTGCAAGTGCTACCCAGTCCATTGCAATCTCCTTGGATATCCGCAGACAGTTTCGCGCAGAAGCCGTAGCGCTTGTGCATACGCCGATGACACTGCGATGGGCATCATGGCGGGGCAGGGGACGCAGTGTTGCCCCGACAAGGAGGAATGCGATGCAGGAATTCAGGCATGTGCTGGAAACCCGTGGCCGCTATCAGCTGGTAGCAGTGTCCTACGAGCCGGTGTACGCTCCGGGCGATGTGGTCGGCCATGCGGTCGTCGCCGACGATGGGGATCGTCTGACCGACCTGGTATCACTGGCCGAAGCGCGCCAACTGCTGTTGCAGCGGGTGCGTGAAGAGGGCGAAGAGCCCGGGCTGGAGAACGAAAACAACCTGCGGAAGAAGGCGTCGCGCTGGCGCCGCCGCTAGGCCGTCGCGCCCTCGTGCGCATCATGGAGGATTCGGGTGTTGCCCAGTAAGAAGTATCTGCTCATCGCCATCGTCACGCTGGCGACCCTGCTGCTTGGTTTCGTGTTTTCCGGCTACCTGACCCTGTTGTTCCTGGGGTTGGACACCAAGCTGTTCACCTGGAACACGTACTACCAGTACTACCACGCCATCGGCCAGCCGCAGGTTGCGCCGTTCGTGGGCAAGATCAAGTGGGCCGGCTACGTGGGCTTCGGCCTGCCGCTGCTGGTCCTGCTGGTGACCGGTCTGGTGCTGCTGCTGAAGAAGGACAAGCGCTCGCTGCATGGCGACGCGCGCTTCGCCACCGGCGCCGACCTGTCCAGGCATGGCATGTTCAAGAAGACCGGCCAGAGCATCGTGGTCGGCAGCCATGGCGGCAAACTGGTGCGGCTGGATGGCCAGCAGTTCGTGATTCTTGCGGCACCCACCCGTTCAGGCAAGGGCGTGGGCGTGGTCATCCCGAACCTGCTGGAATACGGCGAATCGCTGGTGGTGCTGGACATCAAGCAGGAGAACTTCGACCTGACCAGCGGCTGGCGCGCCAGCCAGGGCCAGGAGATCTACCTGTTCAATCCCTTCGCCGAGGATCGGCGCACGCACCGCTGGAACCCGCTCAGCTATGTCTCCGATGATCCGGCATTCCGGGTGTCGGACCTGATGAGCATCGCCGCGATGCTGTATCCGGACGGCGCCGAGGACCAGAAGTTCTGGGTCAGCCAGGCGCGCAACGCGTTCATGGCCTTCACCCTGTATCTGTTCGAAAACTGGGACGACGAGCGCAGCAGTGGCTTCCCGGGCGGCTCGGGCACGCCGACGCTGGGTTCTGTCTACCGGTTGTCATCCGGCGATGGCACCGATCTGAAGAAGTACCTCAAGGCCTTGTCGGAGCGTTCGTTCCTCAGTGGCAACGCGCGTTCGGCGTTCGCCAACATGCTGTCCCAGGCCGACGAGACGTTCGCCTCGATCCTGGGCACCTTCAAGGAACCGCTCAATCCCTGGATCAACCCGGTGCTGGACAAGGCCACCAGCAGCAACGACTTCCTGCTGACCGACGTGCGCAAGAAGAAGATGACCATCTACATCGGCATCCAGCCGAACAAGCTGGCCGAGAGCCGGCTGATCATCAACCTGTTCTTCAGCCAGCTGATCAACCTCAACACCAAGGAACTGCCCAAGTCCAACCCGGACCTGAAGTACCAGTGCCTGCTGCTGATGGACGAATTCACCTCGATCGGCAAGGTCGAGATCATCGCCTCGGCGGTGTCCTACATGGCCGGTTACAACATCCGCCTGCTGCCGATCATCCAGAGCATGTCCCAGCTCGATGCCACCTACGGCCGGGAAGTCTCGCGCACGATCATCACCAACCACGCGCTGCAGATCCTGTACGCGCCGCGCGAGCAGCAGGACGCCAACGACTATTCGGACATGCTGGGCTACACCACCATCCGCAAGAAGAACGTCACGCACGCCCGCGAGAAGACCCACAGCTTCACCGAGGAGCGGCGGGCACTGATGCTGCCGCAGGAGCTGAAGGCGATGGGGCCGGACAAGGAAGTGTTCCTGTACGAGGGCATACCGCATCCGGTGAAGTGCGACAAGATCCGCTACTACAAGGATCGCTACTTCACCTCGCGGCTGCTGCCGAAAGTCGACGTTCCAATGCTTAACGTCTAATTCACGTCGTTAAATTTGTGACGTAGATTCATATTCACTGACGTGAAAACGTGAGTTGAGTCAAGAATTCGGCATTTGTTCATAGATTTTCAGACTTGTCTGACATGGAATTGACGCGTGGTTGTGCGACCCTGTGCATGCCGTTCAGAAATGTGTGATGGATGGCAGATGTTGTAGAGCAGGGTGGCCAGGAGTTTGTGCCATGAAACATGGATGGTTTCGACGTTGGTGAGGTATGCGGGTGTGTCGCCGGGAGTGTCTGGCGGCCCCGCGACTTGGTTGGCAGCCGTTGGCTGCAGGGGAGCCGGAGTGGGTGTGCTGCCAGTCAGTGCGTCGCTCCGATTCCGGCGTGCGCGACGCAGCGCCGGACGACCAGGGGACCAATGCTCGGGACTGCTTTTTCGTACGTCAAAGTGAAGCCCGTATGAATCAGGCGTTTATCGCGAAAATGTCCATCGCCGCAGTGGCGGCGTTGATGGTGGCCGGTTGCGCCACCAAGTCCGCTCCCGATTTCGGAGGCCGCTGGAAGCCGGTGAACCGCTTTGCTGCGGCAACCACCGAGATCCCGCTGTACTCCAGCTACGTCTACCAAGCCTCGCCGATGGATGGCACGCTCAAAGCCATGCTCGAGCGCTGGGCCAAGGATTCCGGACGCACGCTGGATTACCGCCTGAGCTCGGACTTCACCCTGTACGGCGCGGTTTCCAACATCGACACCACCAACGCTCAGCAGGCCGTGATCGATCTGACGGCGGCCTATGCAGCGCAGGGCATCTCCGTCTCCATCGTTGGCAACCAGATCGTTGTGCAGAGCGCTGGCTCGACGCCGACCGCGTCGGCACAGGGCGCTGATTCCAACAGCGGCACCTGAGTCCACCTCGAAATCATCGAACGTGCCGCTCCCCGCGCCTGTCGCAGGGGTGCCACGCCCATTGATGTTTCAGCAGTACGGAAGAATCCATGTTCCGCAAGAAGGATCCCGGCAATAGTCCCAAGGTCGAGCAGTCGGTCGCCAAGGCGGTCAGCTACGAGATCACCGTGGCCGACATGGCGCGTCGCAGTGAGCGCCGTGCCTGGTGGGTCGCCACCGGCTCATTGCTGATGTCGCTGGCACTGGCTGGCGGCTACTACTACATGCTGCCGCTGAAGGAGAAGGTGCCGTTCCTGGTGATGGCTGATGCCTACACGGGTACCGCCACGGTGGCGCGCCTGAGGGGCACGTTCCAGGGCGAGACGATCACCACCAATGAAGCGGTCAACCGCAGCAATGTCGCCCAGTACGTGCTGGCGCGCGAGTCGTACGACTCCGCGGTGATGGGGTTGCGCGACTGGGAGCTGGTGTTCGTCATGTCCAGTGATGCCGTGGCCGCAAGCATGAAGCAGCGCTATGCCAGCAATAATCCGCAGAATCCGTTCGTGATGTACGGCCGGGGCAAGGCGATCAGGGTCAAGATCCTCAGCATCACCCCGCTGGGCGTGCAGGCGAACGGCAGCTTCCGTGGCGCGTCGGTGCGCATCCAGCGCAGCCTGCTCGACAAGCGCAGCGGTGCATCGACCTATCTGGACAACCAGTTGGTCACCATGCGCTTCCAGTACAACCAGAATCTGGCGCTCTCCGAACAGGACCGCGTGCTCAACCCATTGGCGTTCCAGGTCACGGAGTACCGTGTCGACAACGACTATGCGCGCGGCGTGCCCGTGCCGGATGACGGTGCCATGCAGCAGCAGGCCCAGGATGCCGCGCAACAGGCACAGCTCGCCGCACAGCAGGCGCAGGGCATGTACGTTCCGAACAATCCGGCCGCTGCCACCATGATCGATCCCGCCACCGGTCAGCCCGTCGCAGTGCCGGCCAATGGGCAGATGCAGCCGATGCAGGGTGCGCCCATGCAGGGGCAGCCGGTCCAGGGGCAGCCGATGCCGGGGCAGGGCGCGCCGGGACAGCCGGCAATGATGCCGGCACCGAACCATTCCACCGGAAATGCTGATGGAGCAAGCAACCGATGAGTAGTCGAAAAATCAGGGGAAGCGCGTGGGCGCTGCTGTCGTTGCTGTCGCTGGTGTTTTCCAGCGCGGCGATGGCACAGGCAGTTGACCACTACGAGTATGAGAAGGACCGCATCTACCCGGTTCGCACCGGCCTGGGCCTCACCACCCAGATCGAGCTGAGCCCGAACGAGAAGATCCTCGACTACAGCACCGGCTTCAGCAGCGGCTGGGAACTCACCCGTCGCGAGAACGTGTTCTATCTCAAGCCGAAGAACGTCGACGTCGACACCAACATGATGGTGCGTACCGAGACCCATTCGTACATTTTCGAGCTGAAGGTCGTTGCCACCGACTGGCGCCAGCTTGAGCAGGCCCGTCGCGCCGGCGTGCAGTACAAGATCGCATTCGTCTATCCGAATGACACTGTGTTTGGCCCTGCCCAGTCGGCGGTCGAGGAGGAGGCGCAGCCGCTGCTCAGTACCGAGCTGGCCAAGGATCGCCAATACAACTTCAACTACTCCTATTCGACCAGCAAGGCCAAGAAGATGGGATGGCTGGTCCCGGTCAACGCCTACGACGATGGCCGTTTCACCTATCTGAAACTGCCCAACTCGCCCGAGTACAAGACCGGTATCTTCCCGGCCGTATTCGGTCGCGAGAAGGAGTATGGCGAGGATTTCGTGGTCAACACCACGGTTGAGGGCAATACGCTGATCGTGCACGGGACGTACCCGTACCTGGTCATCCGCCACGGCGACTTCGTCGTCGGCCTGCGAAGGAACGTGAAGAAATGAGCCAGCAGAACACTCCCGAAAACGATCCGAATCCGTCTCCGTACGGACAGGGGCCTGCGGCTCAGGAGCCATCGGCGAACCCTTACTACGGGCACGCGCAGACAGAGGCGGCGCCGGATCTGGATGCCAGTGCCCCACAGCTTCGCTCTGCGGAAGAGCAGCGCTTGAACCGCAAGGCGCTGTTGTTCCTCGGCGGCATCCTGGTGTTGTTGCTGGCCATGGGCTTCCTGCTGCTGCGCAAGGGCAAGGAAGACGCTGAAGAAGCCAAGGCGCCGCCGCAGGTTGCACGTTCGAGCACCCCCGACCTGCCGATCATTGCACCCTCCGCGATTCGCGAGGCTGCCCGGGAAGCCGCCGAGCCCATTCCGATGCTGCCGCCACCGCCGCAGGAAACGATGGGCCCGACGTTCATTCCTCGTGCCGAACCCGAGCGCGAGGTCGAGCGTGGCCCGAGTCTGCTGGATCGCCGCATTGCCGGTAGTGGTGGCGCAGGCGTGGGCACGGGCGACGCTGGCGGCCAGGCCGCAGCAGGGGACAACGACGATCCCTACATGCAGGCCACGTTGGCTGCGCTGCAGGCGCAGAACGGCAATGCTCCGCCGGCCAAGGTGCGCCGCGGGCCTGATGTGGAGGATGTGTCCAATGCTTCCTACATCCGGAGCCCCGACGCGCTGCTGGTGCGTGGCACCTATCTGCGTTGTGTACTCGAGACCCGCATCATCACCGATCTTGCAGGTTATACGTCGTGCCTGTTGACCGAGCCGGTCTACTCGATCAACGGCCGCAGCCTGCTGCTGCCCAAGGGGTCCAAGATCTATGGTGCGTACGGTGGCGGTCCCAAGGGCAAGCGCGTGGAAGTGATCTGGGATCGCATCACCACGCCCAATGGCATCGACGTGGCCATGTCCAGCCCGGGCGTGGATCAGCTGGGTGGTGCCGGTCATCCTGGCCAGTACAGCGCGCACTGGGGTAGTCGCATTGCGTCGGCGTTGATGATCAGCCTGATCGCCGACGCCTTCAAGTACGCCGCAGCCGAACATGGCCCAGAGTCGACGACGGTTTCCAGCAATGGTTTCGCCGTTCGTTCGCCCTATGAAAGCGCCACCGCGCGCACGATGGAGCGTCTCGCCAACGAAGCCCTCACCAGTTCGAATCGCCCGCCGACTGTCACCATCAACCAGGGCACCATCGTGAACGTCTACGTCGCCAAGGACGTTGACTTCACCAACGTGCTCAACCCGCGCCGGTAACCCGAAGAACAACCATGGACGCCGAAGTGTCACCCCTCGCCCTCGTTTCCAGCGATTTCCTGCGCTATCAGTACGAAGTGCTGGGCATCGCCGAGTACATGACATCCCCGGAAGTGACGGAAATCTGCATCAACCGTCCCGGTGAGCTGTACCTGGAAACCCGGGCCGGGTGGCAGCGGGTGGACGTGCCGGGCCTGACCTTCGAGCGGGCCCGGCAGTTCTGCACCGCCGTAGTGAACGAAAGCAACACCGGCCAGCGCATCACCGATGCCGATCCGGTGGTGTCGCTCACGTTCCCCACCGGCCAGCGTGCGCAGTTCGTGATTCCACCTGCCTGTGATGCCGGCAAGGTTTCGATCACGATCCGCCTGCCGTCCAAGCACACCAAGTCGCTCACCCAGTACCACGAGGATGGTTTCTTCAACCAGATCCTGGAACAGGATGGCAGTCTGAGCGAGCAGGACCGCGAGCTGCTGGAACTGCGCCAGCAGCGCGAGTACGCAGAATTCTTCCGTCGTGCGGTGATGTACCGCAAGAACATCGTGGTCTCCGGTGCGACCGGTAGCGGCAAGACCACCTTCATGAAAGCGCTGGTCAATCATATCCCGGACAACGAGCGCCTGGTCACGATCGAGGACGCACGCGAGCTGTTTCTGACCCAACCCAATGTGGTGCACCTGCTGTACTCCAAGGGCGGGCAGAGCACCAGCAATGTCAGCGCAAAGAGTTGCATGGAAGCCTGCCTGCGCATGAAGCCAGAACGCATCATCCTGGCCGAGCTGCGCGGTGACGAGGCGTTCTACTTCATCCGCAACTGCGCATCGGGCCACCCGGGCTCGATCACCAGTTGCCATGCCGGTAGCCCGGAGCAGACCTGGGATCAGCTGGCGCTGATGGTGAAGGCCTCGGCCGAGGGTTCGGGCCTGGAGTTCAACGTGATCAAGCGACTGTTGATGATGACCATCGACATCGTCGTGCATATCAAGGCGCATGCCGGCTCGCGCTACATCACCGGCATCGACTTCAATCCTGGGCGTGCCCAGGGGCAGGAGGGCTGACCAATGCTGCCAGGACTGGAAATGATGGCGTGCCCGGAAATGGCCGTCTCGATGGACGTGATGCAGCACGTCATCAACGTGGAATCGTCGCGCAACCCCTATGCCATCGGCGTGGTCGGCGGCGCCCTGGTGCGCCAGCCCAAGGCCCTCGACGAGGCGCTGGCCACCGTTCGCATGCTGGAGGAGAAGGGCTACAACTTCTCCATTGGCCTGGCCCAGGTCAACCGTTACAACCTGGGCAAGTACGGGCTGGATTCCTACGAGAAGGCCTTCCAGCAGTGCCCGAACCTGCAGGCTGGTTCGCGCATCCTCGCCGATTGCTACAAGCGCTCCGGTGGTGACTGGGGCAAGTCGTTCAGCTGCTACTACTCGGGCAACTTCGAGACCGGCTTCCGTCACGGGTACGTGCAGAAGATCTATGACTCGATCCGCCGCGGTCAGCAGGTCGCAAGCAACGGCGTCGCGCCGATTGACGTGGTCAGCCGCGGCGAGCGTCGGGTGGTCAGGGTCGAACATCATCCGCAGACGGCCTCGCCGGCCCAGGCACGCATCGTCGCCCAGGCCAGTGCGCCGGTGTACGTGCCGTCCAATGACCCGGCCCGGGCCTACACCGTTTACCCATCCACCGGTGCGATGGCCCGCGGCAGCCTGCTGAACATCGCCGACCAGGCGGTATCGCGCGTGGTGCTGGGCTCGGTCGATCGAATGATGCAGCCACAGGCACAGGGTGGAAACGACATGCCGCAGCAGGCTCCACAGCCGTATCAGCAGCCTGGTGCGGCGCAGGGCGGGGCCGCCATGCCGCAACAGCTTCCCGGGATGGCTGCCGGGGCGAACGCGCCGGTGATGCTGCGCCCGTGGAATGAGCGTAACGCGCCGGCAGCGGACACCCAGAATTTCTACAACGCACCGGCGCCCCGTGCGCCGGTGCAGCAGATTCCCGCAGGGGATGCGGCCTTCGTGTTCTGACGAAGTCGTGGTGCGACCGGTCCCCCGGCTGGTCGATTCAGTTGTGTTAGTCCATCAACAAGGAAATCAATCCATGAAGCGATTCAATCTCGACCTCGTCCAGGCCCAGCGCACGCTGAAGACCATGCTGATGGCCGTCGCATTCGCCGGTGCTGTGTTCGCTCCGCAGGCCCTGGCCGGCACTGACTTCGGTGGTACCGATGGCAAGGTCTGCGGCTTCTTCTCCAACATCAACGGTCTGCTGAACATGGCCTCGATCGCCGTGGTCACGATCGCCGTGATCTTCGCCGGTTACCAGATTGCGTTTGCCCACAAGCGCATCGGTGACGTGGCCCCGATCCTCATCGGCGGTGTGCTGATCGGCGCGGCAGGCCAGATCGCGCGCATGCTGCTCGGCAAGGAGGCTGGCAGCTGCGAAAAGGTCGGTGGTGGCGACGGCGCTGGCATGGCGTTTGAAATGATCAAGCACGCCGTCCAGTACTACAGTGCATAAGAACGTCCTGTTCCGGGGATGCACGCGCCCAGCGATGTTCCTGGGCGTTCCCTACCTGCCATTTTTCATGGTGGCGGGTGGGTTGTTGCTGCTGAGCATGTACACGAACTTCTGGTTTCTGCTGACCATCCCGGTGGCCATCTTCATCATGCGGCAGATGGCCAAGCGTGACGAGATGATCTTCCGCCTGCTGGGCCTGCGCCTGATGTTCAAGCTCAAGGTGCGCAACGTGCAGGAGCATGATGGCATGTGGGTGTTCAACCCGAATCACTACCGCAACAAGCCAGCCCCCAGGGATTGAGGGCTGGATCCGGCCAGGCGGGCGTTGAGCGCCCGCCTGGCCAACTCCGCATCTTTGTCGGCAGTACCTTTTGGAAGCAGTCGTATGTTCAACCCAGATACCTCCATCAGCGAATTCATCCCCTTGTCGTCGCACGTGGCTCCGAATGTGGTGAAGACCACGGGCGGCGACTACCTGTTGACGTGGCACCTGGAAGGGCTGCCGTTCGTGGGGCGCGAAGAATGGGAGCTTGAGCATCGGCACAACACCTTCAACCGGTTGCTGCAGACGCTGCGCGCGCCGGATTTCGTCAACGTTGCCTTCTGGGTGCATGACATCCGGCGCCGTCGCACCCTGAAGGGAAAGAGCTACTACAAGCAGCGCTTCAACCAGGATGTGTCCGACCAGTACATGGGCATGCTGTCCTCCCAGCGCATCATGCAGAACGAGCTGTACCTGACGATGATCTATCGTCCGGTGGTGGCGGGAAAGCGCTTCGTGGAGAAGTCCGCGAACGTGGACAAGCTGCGCGCCGAGCAGGAGCAGGCCGTCGAGAAGCTGATGGAGCTCGCCGGCAACGTCGAAGCTGTGATCCGCGACTACGCGCCTTACCGGCTCGGTATGTACGAAGCCAAGAACGGCGTGGTGTTTTCCGAAACGCTTGAGCTGTTCGGCTACCTGATCAACCGCATCGATGAGCCGGTACCGGTGCTGTCGGCGCCTGTGAAAGACTATCTTCCGGTCAGCCGTCATATGTTCTCGGCCAAGACCGGCGATTTCGTGATCAATACGCCCAATGGCGTCAACCATTTCGGCGCGATCCTGAATATCAAGGAATATGCCGAGGGCACCTATCCGGGCATCCTCAATGGTCTGAAGTATCTGGACTACGAGTACGTCATCACCCATTCGTTCAGCCCGATGGGACGCCAGGACGCATTGAAGGTGCTGGACCGGACCAAGGGCATGATGATCTCCTCGGGCGACAAGGCGGTCAGTCAGATCGTCGAACTCGACCAGGCGATGGATCATCTGTCGTCAGGCAACTTCGTGCTGGGCGAATACCACTTCATCATCGCGGTGTATGGCGACAGCCAGGCGAAGCTGTCGCAGAACGTGGCCTCGACCCGTGCCGAGCTGTCCAACGCCGGTTTCGTGTCGACCAAGGAGGATCTGGCAGTCACCTCGTCGTTCTATTCGCAGCTGCCGGCCAACTGGCGCTTCCGCACGCGGCTGGCCAACGTCAGCTCGCTGAATTTCCTCGGCCTGTCGCCGCTGCACAACTTCGCCACCGGCAAGCAGCACAACAACCCGTGGGGCGACTGCGTGACCACGCTGCAGACCACCAACGGTCAGCCGTATTACTTCAATTTCCATGCCACCCATCCATCCGAGAATTCGCTGGGTGAGAAGGCGATCGCCAACACCATGGTGATCGGCAAGTCCGGTACCGGCAAGACCGCGCTGATCAACTTCCTGCTCAGCCAGGTTCAGAAGTACGAGCCGTCACCGACCATCTTCTTCTTCGACAAGGACCGTGGTGCGGAGATCTTCGTGCGTGCCTGCGGTGGCAATTATCTGGCCCTGGAGAACGGTGCGCCGACTGGCTTCAACCCGTTCCAGTGCGAGAACAACGAAGCGAACGTGCAGTTCCTGGCCGACCTGATCAAGGTGCTGGCCGGCAAGCGCGAGTACAGCGCCCGCGAGGAAGAGGACATCTACCGTGCGGTGGAGAGCATGCTCGATACGCCGATGCATCTGCGCAGCATGACCAACTTCCAGAAGAGCCTGCCCAACATGGGCGACGACGGCCTCTATGCGCGCATGCGCCGTTGGACTTCGGGCAATTCGCTGGGTTGGGTCTTCGACAATCCGATCGATACGGTGGATCTGAGCAAGGCCAACATCATCGGCTTCGACTACACCGACATCATCGACAATCCCGAAGTGCGCGTGCCGGTCATCAATTACCTGCTGCACCGCCTGGAATCGCTGATCGACGGTCGACCGCTGATCTATGTGATGGACGAATTCTGGAAGATCCTGGACGGCGAGGGTGGCCTGAAGGAGTTCGCGAAGAACAAGCAGAAGACCATCCGTAAGCAGAACGGCCTGGGCATCTTCGCCACGCAGAGCCCGGAAGACGCGCTGAAGAGTGATATCTCCGCTGCCCTGATCGAGCAGACCGCCACGCTCATCCTGCTGCCGAACCCGAACGCCAGCAAGAGCGACTACATGGATGGCCTGAAGTTGACCGAGGCGGAGTTCAAGGTGGTCACGGCACTGGACGAGCGCTCGCGCTGCTTCCTGGTCAAGCAGGGCCATGCTTCCAGTGTCTGCCAGCTCAACCTGCGTGGCATGGACGACATCCTGTCGGTGATCTCGGCCTCGACCGACAACATCGACATCATGCATCGGGTGCTGCAGACGGCTGCAGTCCGCAATCGGATCACCGTGGACGAACTCACGCCGGAACAGTGGCTGGAGGACTTCTACAAGAACCGAAAGGGCTCTGGTAAAGCCAAGGCCTCTGCCGAAACCGATGCGGCTTGAAAGCCCTGGATCAGACAGCGCCGAATGAAATCCATTCCCCTGGAGAAGAACATGAGCATGACATCCCGAAATCACAAGCGCCACCGCGGTCTGCGTCAGAAGCGCCTGGCAGCCATCCTGCTGGGGAGCATGGTCATGTTCTCCACCACGTCGGTTTCGGCCGGTGGTTACCCTGTCTTCGACCTCAGTAATCTCATGCAGGCACTGAAGGACTTTGCCCAAGGGAAGGCGCAAATGAAGGCTGACGGGCTGGAGTACGCGGCTCAGGTAACTCGGTGGAGAAGGACGTTCCAGGAGTACCAAAATGCGCTTGTCCAGATCCAGGGCATGATCAACAACTTCGGCTTGCCGCCAGGCGCCACATTGGAGCGGGTTCCAGACGACTATATGGTCGCCGACCTCTGCCGTACGTCGGCGGGCTTCAGCGCTGGCAGCCTGCTGAAGAAGTTTGTGCTGGATACCTCCGGTGATCTCTACGCGCAGCAGCAGCAGCTGTGCGTCAACATCCAGATGATGGAAAACCGGAAGCGCAACGAGACGGTGGATTTCATCGAGAAGACCATTCCCAGCATCAACGCGTCGTTGTCTGAGATCATGGGCTGGCGAGGCGGCGCCGATGGCAATCTTGCGGGAACTCTTTCGGCCGTGAACAGTGACTCCCTGCGTACGGCAAACGATATTTCCAAGCTGCAGCAGGAGTGGGAGGCGCGCATGCGGTCCTACGACGCCTATCAGGAGTCAATGATGGCCAATCAGCGCGTGCTGGCGCGCGTGGCATTGAAGGGCAAGCCGGGCGTCATCTCGCAGCTGGTCAAGACGGCCGCATTGGAACGCGCTTTGCACGTCGACTGACGCCGCTTGGGGCAGGTGCATAGGCACCCGCTCCACGAGGTTGTCCGGTAGGGATACATCAAGGGATTGCGGAAATGATCAGGTCGATTGCCAATTTTGATTTCAATGGCGGATTCCAGGATTTGATGGGGCACGTTGCACGTGTCCAATCGATCGGGGATTTCGTGTTCTTCAAGTTCATCTTCGACTTCCTGCGAAGCAAGATAAACAAGTTCGGCATCGACATGATGGGGGAAATGATGCAGTGGGTCGGCGGCATCGCCCTCACGCTCATGACCCTGTGGGTGCTGGTGCAGGGCTTCCGCATCGTGACCGGCCGCAGCCGGGACTCAATGATGGTGCTGGTGACCAATATGGCGCGTGCGGCGTTGATCGTCAGCGCGGCCACCACGATGGGCGCTTTCGGCACCAACCTTCAGAGCTTCCTCACCCACGACGTCAAGGCAGAAATCACGAAGGTCGTGACAGGCTCGAACGAGTCACCCGAAGCTCAGATCGACAAGAGCCTGGCATGGATGCAGGTGGCGCTTTCCAGTATCGACGCCATCCAGATCATGAATGACGGGGAGCTGCTGGAGGACAAGAAGCGGGCACTGTTCTTCATCGGCATGGGCACCGCAGGTCCAGCCATCACCGCTGGTGCGATGCTGATGCTGTATGAAATCGCCATGGCGCTGTTCATCGGCTTTGGCCCCCTGTTCATCCTCTGCCTGTTGTTCGACCAGACCAAGCAGTTGTTCCAACGTTGGCTGTTCTACGGCATTGGCACGATGTTCTCCATGGCCGTACTTGCAGCGATGGTTTCCATCGCACTGGACATGGTGGTACGTGTGGCGGCCACTTTCTGGACCACAGCGCTGGTGCAGGAATTCATCCTCAAGGAAAGCATGTCCGACGGCATGACCAGCCAGGCAATGCAGCAGGGAGGCATGGGCCTGATCCTCACCGCGTTGATCCTGACTACACCCCCAATGGCAGCGATGTTCTTCCAGGGTACCCTGGGCACCTTCATGGCATATTCGCAGATAGGCGGTGGTGCAAGTGCCTCGCCGAGTGCCGATGGTCGTCCGCCGGGCATGTCGGCTCCGCCGCCGGCGGCTCCGGAGTCGTCTTCTGGCTCAAACTCCCATGGTCAGCAGTCGGCGATGGGGAAGATGTTTGATGGAACCGGAGGCCCGGGTTCAGCGGTTCCCGGTCAGCGTGGTGCGGCAAATCCGAGTCATGGAAACTAGAGATTCAGTTGATGAACGTAAGCGCCTCTCTAAAGCATCTGTGCTTGTCCCTGATCCTACTGGGCTCTGTGCACGTCAGTTCGGCGTTCGCTGAAGGGCGCTGCCCTCCGGGTCAGTACCCGATTGGCGACCAAGGCGTTGGTGGCTGCGCACCCATACCCGGCGCGGCTCAGAGCGCCCCGCAGGAGAATCCCGGGTATTGGGTCAAGACATGGGGTGCTGTCGCCAGCTCGCCTGGAGGAGATGCAGGTTCGGCCACTGGGCATCAGGCCAAGGCTTCGGCAGAGCGCCAAGCGGTCGAGCGATGCCGGCAGGGCGGAGCTACCGACTGCACAGTCGTTTTTACCTACTACAACCAGTGCTATGCGGTTGTCCGGGCTGCACGACCGGACAATGGCATGAGATTCAACACCGGGGCGACGAAAGAACAGGCGCAGGAGCGGGCAATCAAGGACTGCAAGGATTTGGGAAGTCAGGCTTGCTCCGTTTTCCATTCTGACTGTACCAAGCCGTTCTTCCAGCAAGACTGATCGGTTGTGACATCACACGGAGATTCAAGGCAATGGCCGACTTCAAATCTCTGCGTGGTGATTCAGCTTTCGTGATTTCTGCTCTGCTGTTCGCTGCATTACTTGTTGCCAGCAACGCCAGTGCCGAGGGCCGATGCCCGTCCGGCCAGTACCCCATCGGCGATCAAGGGGTTGGTGGGTGCGCCCCGATTCCTGGGGCAGGGGTAACTGCCCGCGAACCCGGGCCCGCGGGTCAGTGGCATAAGACGTGGGGGGCAATTGCGTCGTCCGACGCGACCGCAGATGCCGGTGTTGCGACGGGCCGGCCGAGCAAGGAGAACGCGGAGCAGTTTGCTCTGGCAGACTACGGTAGGCGCGGTGCTTCCGATTGCCGAGTCATCTACACGTATAGAAACCAGTGCGTTGCATGGTAGGTTCCCAATAGCCAGGGCGGGGCTTCCCGCGCCGGTTTTGCCAGCGCCAAGGACTCCGCCGAAGCGCGGAAGTTTGCCCAGCAGTCGTGCGTCGACACCGATGGAAAGGCGTGTCAGGTTGCATACGAGGACTGTACGAAGCCGGTCTATGAGTCATTCTGACCCGTTGATCGGATTGTCGGACTGGTAGTCAGCGCAACTCGCGATGGCGGCGGAAAGCTTCATGTGTTTGGGCGCAGCTCCGTTTGTTCTCTTGGCTCCAGCATCGACAGTGGGCAACGATCGTCCGCTCAGGTCATCCCACCCCTCACAATGGGCAGCAAAGGAATGGGTCTCCCCATGAAACGAATCCACCTCGCTTTTCTCCCGTGCCTGCTGATTGCAGGCCTGCTGCCGTTCACCGCGCTTGCCGAAGGCAATTGCCCGCAGGGCATGTATCCCATCGGTGGCCAGGGTGTACAGGGCTGTGCGCCCATTCCGGTGAGCAGCTCAGGCTCCCCGTACAACAATCGCCCCAACTGGGCGCAGACCGTGCGTGGCGTGGCGATGGATGCCCGCGGCGACACCTTCATCAGCAACTCGATGCGCTCGCGGGGCAAGGCCAAGCGTGCATCCATGAAGGAGTGCAAGGAGTTCGGGAAAGGCGAATGTACGTTGGCGACCCTGTTCCAGGCGCAATGCGTGGCGGTCGCCCACGCGGGCCTGGGCACTGAAACCACCAGCGTCGCCACCGCCATGTCCGAACAGGGAGCGGTCATTGTCGCGATGCAGCAATGCAACGCGAAGGCGGCATGGAAGCAGCTGCCGCAGGGACAATGCGGGATCGCCAGAACGGCCTGCACGGCGGATCTGTTCATTAGGTAAGGCGCCATTCACGCTAAGCCCCGTTTTCTGTGATCAATTCCGCTTTTCGATTTCCTCGCACTTCGACGCGGCAGAACGCCTCGCGGTAAGCTCCCCACGCGTCATGAAAATGACGCGCCAGTGCCGCCGAATGCAGGGGTTCTTCCGTCCAATGAGGACGCTGTCAGCCCCTGCGTCGGGTGACGCTCGCCATCATCGCGGTCTTGCCGTACGCAAGGCTATGATTCCTGTCCGCGCAGGCGCGGATAAGCCGGAACGCGTTCCGGCTGGGCAGGGAGGCGGGTATCGGCATGACCACATTGAAGGAGTGGGAGGGGATGGAAGACAGGGTTGGCGCACACATGGACGATGCCCTGGCATTTGTTCCGTCCGGTGCGAACCTGCTGGAAGCCGTAAGGGGCGAACTCAACGGCGATGGCATCGAGTATCAGCTGCTGGTCATCGACCAGCCGACGCCGGAAGGGCTGGTGCCCGGCCAGCACGGGCCAAACCGGGTGCTGCTGTTGCTGCGCGGTGATGGGCGCGGGCGCTGGCAGCTGGCCGCGCGCAACGACAAGCTGGTGCCGTGTTCCACCCGAGGTGGCCTGGCCGGCGACCCTTTTGCGTATGCAATGGTCGAGAAGGGCACCTTCAGCGTGATCACCAACGGCGGTAGCCGCGAGCGCTGGAGCAGCACCTACCGGTTCCGCTATGCGCCCGCGGACAAGGCCTGCTGGGTTGACGGGGTGAGACGCAAGGTCGTGGATATCGAGACCGAAGCGACCAACATCCGGGATTACTCGGCGGCGGAGCTGGGCAGGGTGAGGTTCGAGGACTTCGACCCATCCAGTGTTGCCGAGGTGTCGCTTCCATGAGCCAAGCTCCAACCGGCGGAAGGGAATCCGCGCTGATGAAGATTCAGGAGTTGCACTGTGTCGACCGATAGAGAGTCGCAGCTGCTGCGACAGGCGACCAAAGCCGGCATCGACTCCCCGCTTGAACTGGCCAATTTCATGGCCCAGGCAGGGCACGAGTCGCGCGGCTTGAGCCGGCTCAACGAGAGCTTCAACTTCACCCGGGGAATCTCGCAGATCCCGGTGGAGGCTGCGTGGCGCAATGGCAACGCCGCGTTGGAGAGCGCCCGCCAGGAAGCGCTGCGTGGTCGCCCGGAAAACCTGGCTGAGTTGATGTACGGCGGGCGCATGGGCAACGACGCGCCTGGTGACGCGCTGAAGTACCACGGCCGCGGCTATCTGCCATTGGTCGGCAAGGAGAATTACGAGCGTGCCGGCAAGGCGCTGGATCTGGACCTGGTGAATCACCCGGAGCTGGCAGCGCAGCCCGAGCACGCAGGCCGTATTGCCGTATGGCAGTGGCAGACACGGGTGCCGGAGGGGGCGCGCCACGATGTGCGCGAAGCAACTTATGCGCTCAACGGCGCGCTCAATGGCATCGAGGCGCGCCGGCAACGATTTGAGGTCTGGCAGCAGAAGTTGACGCCGGACGTGATGGCGCGACTGGATCGCGGCGAAGTCGGTGCGCCGGCGCAGACCGTTGCACGCGACATGTCGCATGCCGGTGAGCCCGGCAACGCATTGTTCGAGGATGCGCGCCAGCACCTGCGGCAGATGGGGCCGCAAAGTGGACTGCGCAGTGCACAGGAGCTCGACAATACCGCTGGCGCATTGGCGCTGGGGGCGCAGAAGGCCGGCCTGTCGCGCATCGATCATCTGCTGGCGGGCAACGACGGCCGTACGCTGTTTGCAGTGCAGGGCGCGCTGGGTGATCCGGCCATGCTGCGTGCGTCTGTTGACCGGGAGCAGGCCTCCCAGCAGCCACTGGCGCAGAGCAGCCAGCAGTTGGCGGCCAGCGTTGCGCAGCAGGATCCGACGGCCGCGCTCGCCCGCGAGCAGGAGCAGCGTTCCCGATCCCTGTAGCACTTGGTGCCGGCGGGCAGGGTGCCCGCTGGCGCTTTACGTACGACGCGTGGCGCCCTGTGGCGCCGACATGGAAACCCACCCGTAAGGACACCACATGCGAATCGTTCCCTTGAATGCCCTGCAGGCCGCCGCCCACTGCAATGCATCCGCGCGCCGCCTGCCGCCGCTCTGGCTGCTGTCACTTGGACTTGCCGCAGCCTCGGCACAGGCTCAGGAGACAGCGCCGCCCGTCGCGGAAACGCCCGCCGCGGCACAGGCGATCGCTGATGCGCCCGCAGGAACGGCACCGCCTGCTACCGCCGAGCCAACCGTTCCGGCGGTAGCACCCGCACCGCCCGCATTGGCCATCGTGCCATTGCCGCCCGAACGGGCGGCCGAGCGGGCGCTCGGTGCGCGCTGCCCGGTGGATCTGGCCGGGCGACTGGCGACCCAGGGCGACCTGCTGACCGGCGCCTGCCAGGGCACCATGCCGGCGCATCTGGCCGCTCTGCTGGTTGCGCTGCCCGAGCAGGACATCCACCTGCCGCGCAACTGGCGCGAGCGAGAGGTACAGCAGAAGGCCTGGTTCAAGGCGGTGCCTGGGTACGGCCAGCGCCCGGACTTCATCGTGCGGATGGGCGACGTCTGGGTGCGCTCGCTGGAAGGGCGCGACGCCGACAGCACGTTCTACCTGGTGTCCGCGCCGTTCACCTGCAGCGACCAGGTCGCCAACCGCGATGGCTACAGCGCGGAGCCGGTACGTGTGCCAGCGGGTAGCTGCCGCGAGGCCTATGTGGGCCAGCGTGTGTACCAGGTGCGTGGCGATGCGCCGCCGAGGGATGTTACCGCCGAAGCGATGCCGGCCATGCCACAGGTGACCGAGGCGGATCGCGCACGCCAGCTGGCGCGTGAGGGCAGGATCACGCTGGATCACAGCAAGCTGCAGTTCGGGCCGGCCATGCGTTGGTTCGTGCAGTATCCGGAGACGGTGCCGAAGGGTGGGGCGCGTGCGTTCAGTGACTGGAACCGCGAGCATCTTGCCTTCGTGGTCTGGACCGGCGATCGCTTCGAGTTGCGCGACAAGGTCCCGCGCAGCCAGTGGCCGTGTGATCCGGTCGCGCCGGGCGATCGCGCCTGCGGCGGCTTCCCGGATTCCGGGCCGGATCTGTTCGTGACCGCCAGTGCATCTGCGCCGGTCGCGGCCACCAGCCCCTGAGTCACGGTGCTGAGGCGGGAGCCGGAATGACCGGCTCCCGCGCTGTCCATCAGGCCTGCAGGCTGCGGGTCTGATGCTGCTGCTGTTCCAGCTGTTGGTCGCGCTCCAGCGCAAGGCGCTGGCCTGCAGCCTGCTGGTCGATGCGCTGGCTGCTATGTTCCAGCGGCGTGTTCATCGCCACTGCCGTATCCACCGACACGCGAAGGTGGGCGGGGTCACCGCCCTGGCCCTGCACGGCGAAGCTGCGCGAGGCATCGGCGTTCATCACCACTTCGTCGATGCGCTTGCCGCCTGCAGCGTGCATCTCCGCCGCCAGGCTGCCCGCCAGCTGCGTACTCATCACGTCCGGCACGCGGCCAACGCGCACGTCATGTGCGTGCACGCCGCGGATCGCGTCGTTGAACAGCGGGTTACCCAGGTGGTTGGCATCGTCCATGCGCAGCATGCTGGTGTGATGGCCATTCTTCTCCGCTTCGCGGCGTGCCGGTTCACCGGGCTGCAGCGGGCCGCGGATGTGGTCGTACAGATCGATGGCGCCGCCCGGGATGCCGCGTGCAGCGCGGGTGACGCCGCGACGCAGTGACTCGACGTCGTCGCGATACTCCTCGATCATCTTGGCGTTGTCTTTCGCCAGCTTCTGCGTTTCCGGGTGCTTCAGTACCGAGCCTTCGTTGAGGAAGTTGCCCAGCTTGTGCGCACCGAACGAGCTGGTGGCCGCGATGATCGGGCGGTCCGGAATCAGATCACGCAGGGCGTGATTGCTGAAGCCGTTTGCCGCGAGCGTCTTGATCTCGTCGGGCTTGGCATAGATGCGTACCTGGCCGAAATGCGGTGACGCGGCGCTGACCGGATCGGAGGCCATGACGTGGTTGATCATGGTGTTGCCGCCTTCCGGAATGCGATAGCTGAGGCTGACCGCGCCGTAGGCATTGAATGTCTCGCCCTTGACGTTGAAGTGGTGCGAGGTGATCTGGGCAAGAGCGCCGCCGAGGGAGTGACCGGTGACGGTGACCTGGGGCGCGGGCACACCGTTCAAGCGGGATTGAAGCGCGGCGCCTTCGAGCGTCCTCTGTGTCAAAGCAATCGCGTCAGGCGCCTGCACGTTGGTGCGCGCAACCACCATGCCGCCGTCGGTCAGAATCGCATCGCGAGCGATCTGCTCGGTGCCACGATGCGCAATGACGATCTCTTTGGTGTCTACGCGCTGATAGACGGTGCCCTGATAGCCGTTGAGACGATTGTTGACATGCTCAAGTATCTTGTACTCATGGCCGTTTAACGTGACTTTTTCTTCTTGGCCGGGTTCACGTCGGCCGACGGCCCGATCCTTGTAGGCGTCATTGGATAACGCGGCGTAGTCCTGAGAGGTGATGGTCACGGCGCGACCTCACTTGCGGAGAGGGTGATCGTAAACAGCTTGTCCTGCAGATCAGCGGCGTAGTTGCTGCGATCGGGCTCGCCACTGGCTGGGAAGTTGGGAACGCGATCTGCCTTCGGATAGACCAGATCCGGATAGTAGAGCGTATGGGCGCCACCTTCGGTCAGCGGCTTGGCGTCGACGAAGGTGAGGAAGCGGGTCTCTTCTTCGGCACCCGTCGCCTTCAGCATTGCCCCGGCACCGGTGAACTCCCACTTGCAGACGCCACGACCGTAGTAGTCCTCATCCAGCATGCGGTCCACATATAGCGTGCCGCGGTACTCGCCCTCAGCGACCTTGCGCAGCTCCACCGGTTCCTGGCTGGTGATACGTGCAGCTGTGCCGGTGGCCGGCTCGATGTGGCCGCACTGGTCTTCGTTGGTGACGTCGTACTGCGCTACGCCCTTGACCAGTGCGAAGTCGCCGGGTGCATCCTTGAGGCGCAATACCAGTTCATAGGCCTTGCGCGGGCTGGGGTTGAGCTTGGCGAGGCCGCGCCCACCCTGGGCGACATCGGCTTCAGCAGCGGCACGTTCCTGGTTCATGGCGGTCTCCGGGTTGCAGGCGGTCAATAGAAGCAGAGCAAGGCACGGAATCATCTTGTGGCGCAATGTCGGCCTCCTTGGGGGTAGGGGTTGTTGAACTGGCAGCTCATGGCACGAGCTTCTGCACAGTGGTGGTGGTTGAGAACAGCGCGTCGCGCAGATCTTCGCTGTACCCCGACGGATCTTCCTCGCCACTGGCGCCAAAGTTGGCGACAGTGTCGGCGCGCGGATAGATAAGGTTTGGGTAATAAAGCGTAAGAGGTGAGTCGCTCTCCATGCGCTCCTTGTCGACGAACGTAAGGAATCGCGTATCCGCCTCGCCGGTCGTAGCGCGCAACATCGCACCGACACCCGTCAACGTCCAATGGCAGACGCCACGCCCGTAGTAATCCTCGTCCTGCATGCGGTCGAGGTAGAACGTACCGCGGTATTCGTTCTCGTCGACCTTGTGTAGTTCCACCAACTCCTGGCTGGTGATGCGGCTGGCGGTACCGGTCGCCCACAGGACCCGGCCGCAGTCCCTGTGGTTGCTGACGTCGTACTGGGCAACGCCCTCGACCACCGCGAAGGGACCGGGGGCATCCTTCAGGGTCAGTACCAGCTCGTAGCCCTGCTGCGGTGACGGGTTGAGCTTGGCCAGGCCGCGTCCACCTGCGGCAACGTCACGCTCTGCGTCCGCGTAAGGCGAGCAGGCCGTCAGCGCCAGCAAGAGGCCCATCGGTACCAGATGGCGTCCATCGCGTGTCGGCGTGGCTACATCCATGGCGGCATCCTGCATCGTGCGTCCGTGTCCATATATCCTTCCCTGGTGACAGGTTTATCGATTATGGAGTGTTCTGGAAACCTGGCGCCAGCTACGGCAAGGTGTCGGTGACGGAATTTTGACGCATTCAGCGTTCGGCAGCGTCGCCGAATCGATTGCGGCACAGGCGATTCGGGGTTGGCCAGGCGATTGCGCTTCGCGTTCGACATTTCGCCGCCAATTTGTGACAACGGTCGCCAATTCACGCGACTCTCACGCAAGCGAGCATTACGCCATGAACTACACCATCCGTGCCGAAGCCATTGATGATCACGCCACCCTCCATGCGCTCACCGAGGCCGCATTCCGGAACGCTGCGCACAGCAGCCATACCGAGCAGTTCATCGTCGACGCCCTTCGCGCGCGCGGGGAGCTGAGCGTTTCGCTGGTGGCCGAGATGGACGGGAAGGTGATCGGCCATGTGGCGGTGTCGCCGGTGACGATCAGCGATGGCAGCACGGGCTGGTTTGGCCTGGGGCCGATTTCGGTATTGCCTGCCTGGCAGGGGCAGGGCATCGGTGCGGCCCTGATGCATGCCGCACTTGAAGCACTGCGTCAGCAGGGCGCACATGGCTGTGTATTGCTGGGCGAGCCGGCCTATTACGGTCGCTTCGGCTTCTGTGCCGAGCCGGGCCTGGTGCTGCCGGGTGTGCCGCCGGAGTACTTCCAGGCACTTTGCCTGCAGCCTCCGTTGGCACAGGGCGAAGTGCAGTACTCACCGGCCTTCGAGGCGACGGCCTGATCCGGGCCTGGCACGTTTCTGCTCAGGGCGCGCGCCAGGCGGTCGGTTCGGGTTGCGGCTTCGGAATGCGGTAACCGCCGATGTGTTCAAGCAGTTCATTGGTACGGCGCTGCTCGACCAGTACTTCACGCAGCAGGTTGCGCACGGCGAAGATGGCGAACGGCACCAGGATCCAGACCAGGCTGATGCCCAGCGCAAACAGGGTCAACAGGGCTTTTGCACCATCCATGCGGCATTCCTTGGTCGAAAGCAGCCACGCTAGCACGTGGCTGCTGCCGACGGATGTCAGCCGTTGTGCCGAAGGTGGATCAGCGGATACGGACGGCCTTGCGAATCCAGCGGTGAACGTCCGGTTTCGACGAAGCCCATGCGCAGGTAGAAGCCGACGGCCTGTGCGTTCTGTTCGTTGACGTCAGTACTCAGCTGCGGATGCTGGGTCAGAGCATGCTTCAGCAGTTGCCGGCCGATGCCGGTGCCACGTACGTCCGGATCGATGAACAGCGCTTCCATGTGCGTGCCATCGATCAGCATGAAGCCCAGCGGCCGATCCTGCGCATCGACAGCAACGGTCATCGGCGCCTGCGGCAGGAAACCGGCTACTTCGGCATCGATGGCCTGGCGGTCTTCGGCACTGAGGAAGTCGTGGGTGGCGTCGACGGCGCGGCGCCAGAGGTCGACAAGAGCGGCGCCGTCGTCGGCGCGAGAGGGGCGGAGGGTGGTCATGGGTTCGCCAAGGTGCTTGCAAAGAGTGCGTAGTATGGCGCGTCCCGATCCAGCGCGCAGATGTGGATTCATCCGGCGTTGCGATGGCGGATGAAGGGGCTGTAGGTAGTGGCCTCCGCGCGCAGCACAACGCCGTCCTCGAAATCGCTGCTGTCGTTGAAGGGCACGGTGGGCCACTGCGGCCATTGCGCCAGGCGTTCGCGGTAGTGGTGGGTTGCTGCAGCGAGTGCCTCGTCGTGGGCCTGCACACGCTCCGGTGCCAGCCCGGAACGCACGCCGTGCACCACGTGCGGTTCCATCACGTCGAAGCCGACGTAGCGCAGGCTGTACATCAAGGGCCACAGCAGCAACCGGGTATCTCCCTCGCGGCCGTCGACTGCGCAGGCCCGTGCAGATGAGCCGGTGGTGACGCTCAGCAACGCACGCTTGCCGCGCATCGCTCCGTGCTCGTGACGCAGGCGGCTGTTGTACATCGGCCCGTACACCAGTACGCGGTCCAGCCAGCCCTTCAGGATGGCCGGCGCCGCGAACCACCACAGCGGGAACTGCAGGATCAGCAGGTCTGCGGCCCGCAGCAGTTGCAGGTGACGTTGCACATCGACGGGCAGCTGGCCCTGCTCGGCGCTGTGCCGCTGTTCGCGTTGGGCGTCGAAGTGGCCGGGATGCAGGCGATGCGGATGGTGGTCAGCCGCTTCCAGCGGATCGAAGCCCTCCGCATACAGGTCGACCACGTCCACCTGCAGCGCGTCATGCCGCAGCTGCTCGGCGGCCTGAGCGGCCAGATGTGCATTGAAGGAGCGGGGCTCGGGGTGGGCAAGTAGGATCAGGGCGCGCATGGGGCGAGGTGTTCGAGGAGTGTGCGACCATCCTCGCGGTGCCGGCATGCGCCGGCAATTACGCACCTTGAGGTAACCATGGCCTTTCCCGGGGATGTCTATGCCGCCGACTGTTCGGCACGCGATGCGCTTGCGCTGATTTCAGGCAAGTGGGTGATGCTGCTGCTGCCGGCATTGGCGCAGGGCCCGCTTCGCAACGGCGCGTTGCTGCGGAAGATCGAAGGCATCTCGCAGAAGGTGCTGACCCAGACCCTGCGCCAGCTGGAGCGCAATGGGCTGGTCGAGCGGTGTGACCGGGGCAGCAAACCACTGCATGTGGAGTACCGCCTGACCGAGGTCGCGCGCGGCCTGGTCGAGACGCTGTCCGCCCTGGATCGCTGGGCCGAGCACAACTTCCCGGCGCTCGATGCGGCCCGCGAGCGCTTCGACGCGCGCTAGCGGCGCCTGCACGGCCCCGGGCGTACAATGCGCCCCCGGCGGCCATCCTGGCCCAGTTGAAAAGCGAGAACCGCCATGACCAATGTCCTGGGTGTACCGGTGCACGACGCCGATGAACACTGGATGCGCCATGCACTGGCCCTGGCCGAGCGCGCGCAGCGTGAGTTCGACGAGATTCCGGTCGGGGCGGTGCTGGTGGGCGCCGACGGCCAGCTGCTGGGCGAGGGCTGGAACCTCAACATCGCCTCGCACGACCCCAGCGCGCATGCCGAGATCGTGGCCATGCGGGCCGGTGGAAAGCTGCTCGCCAACCATCGCCTGCTTGGCAGCACGCTGTACGTGACCTTGGAGCCGTGCGCGATGTGCGCGATGGCGATCGTGCATGCGCGCGTTTCGCGCCTGGTCTACGGCGCCAGCGACCCCAAGACCGGTGCGTGCGGCAGCGTGTTCGACCTGCTCGGCGATGCCCGCCACAACCACCGGGTCGAGATCCACGGCGGGGTGCTGGCCAAGGAAGCCAGTACGCGCCTGACCAATTATTTCCGCGCCAAGCGTGGCAAGCCGCCGCTGCTGCTGGAAGACCACGTCGGCGAGGGCTGAGGGGCGAACGGGTATGATGGGCGCCTCTTTCCTTCACCGGTAGGCCGCGCGCCTGCCCAGCAACGAGGCGACACAATGGCGGACACCGGCGCGGCCAACGAACGACTGATCTGGATCGACCTGGAAATGACCGGGTTGGACACCGACAACGATTCGATCATCGAGATCGCCACCGTGGTCACCGACGCCCAGCTGAACGTACTGGCCGAAGGTCCGGAATTCGCCATCCATCATCCGCTGGAAACGCTGGAGGCGATGGACGAGTGGAACCGCAACCAGCATCGTCGTTCGGGCCTGTGGCAGCGCGTGGTGGACAGCACCACCACCCTCGGCCAGGCCGAGGCGCAGACGGTAAACTTCCTGGCGCAGTGGATCCCGGCCGGCCTTTCGCCGATGTGCGGCAACTCGATCTGCCAGGATCGCCGCTTCCTGCACCGCCAGATGCCGCGCCTAGAGAAGTACTTCCATTACCGCAACCTGGACGTGTCCACGGTGAAGGAACTGGCCAAGCGCTGGGCGCCGAGCGTGGCCGCCGGCGTCGGCAAGAACAGCAACCACACCGCGCTGAGCGACGTGCACGACTCGATCGCCGAGCTGCGCCATTACCGCCAGTTCATGGGCGCGCTGTCGGGCTTGCCCACGGCCTGAACAACAACGCCGGGCAAGGCCCGGCGCTACCGGGTGACACGCGAACTGGTAGTGCCGGCCGCTGGCCGGCAAGGCGTCGGGGCCGAACCCCTTCCCGCGGCAAGGGCTCTGACCCCTCTGTCGTGCCTCGCGACGAACCGTTCAACTCCCCGGCGCTAAGATCGGCGCCATGAACGAGCCCATCCTGCTTCCCCGCGACATTGCCCACGACGCCCGCGACTGGTCCGACCTGCAGCGGGCGGTGGCCCTGCTGGAAGCGCCGACCCTCACCGCGCGCATGGCCAATCTGGTCGGCACGCCGCTGGAGTTCGCGGTGAAGGCGCTGCCCAAGGCGGTCTCCGGCCGCATACACGGTGCGGTGCAGGCGGCGCTGTCCAAGTCCGCTCAGGCGGCGCTGTGGAGCATGGACAACTCGCCGGGCAAGGGAGCGTCGACCCGTTGGCACAAGCTGGCGGCAGCCACCTCGGGGGCGGTCGGCGGGGCCTTTGGTTTCGCGGCCTTGTTCATCGAACTGCCGGTGTCGACCACCATCATGATGCGCGCCGTGGCCGACGTGGCCCGCAGCGAGGGCTTCGACCTGTCCGAGTTCAGCACCCGGCAGGCGTGCCTGGAGGTGTTCGCGCTGGGTGGCAACTCGCCGCGCGACGACGCCAGCGAGACCGGCTACTACCTGGCCCGCGGCTTCACCACCGACGTGATGCGGCATCTTTCGGCCGAACTGGCTGGGCGTGTGGTGACCGGCCGCGACCTGACCCTGGGCGTGGCACCGAAGGAAGCTGGAAAGCTGCTGGCGAAGATGGTGGAGAAGGTGGCGGCGCGCTTCGGCGTGGTGGTCACCGAGAAATTCGCCGCACAGGCGGTGCCGATCGTCGGTGCTGCCGCCGGTGCAACGCTGAATACCATGTTCACCGACTACTACCAGGACATGGCGCGCGGCCACTTCATCGTGCGCCGGCTGGAGCGCAAGTACGGTGAGGATGTGGTGCGCGCCTGCTATGACCGCGTGGCGCATGGTGCGGTAAGGATCGAGCCAAGGCTGGAGTAGAGCCACGCCATGCGTGGATGAGCCCTCGTGGCGGGTGATCCTTGCCTCGAGGGAACAATTGTTTTGCCAGTGCATGCCTGTTGCCTGGCAGCCGGCATCCCCATCCTTTGCGGCACTCCCCCCGCAAGAGATTGCCGCCATGATGTTCACCCCCCACCGCCTGGGCGCGTTGACGCTGCCCAACCGCATCGTGATGCCGCCGATGACCCGCTCGCGCGCCGCCGATGGCAACGTCGCCACCGCGGAAATGGCCGCCTACTATGCGCAACGCGCCAGCGCCGGCCTGATCGTCAGCGAAGGTACCCAGATCAGCCAGCAGGGCCAGGGCTATGCCTGGACCCCGGGCATCCACAGTGCCGAGCAGGTGCAGGGCTGGCGGCAGGTGACCGATGCGGTGCACGCCGCCGGTGGCCGCATCTACGCCCAGCTGTGGCACGTCGGCCGTGTCTCGCATGTGGCCCTGCAGCCCGATGGCGCGGCGCCGGTGTCTTCCTCGGCATTGCTCGCCGAAGGCGTGAAAGTGTTCGTCGACCCGACTGGGGCGGGTCCCGAAGCCGGTGTGGGCGAGATGATCCAGCACTCGATGCCGCGCGCGCTGCGCGAGGACGAGATTCCGGGCATCGTCGCCGATTACGCGCAGGCTGCGCGCAATGCGCTGGCCGCGGGATTTGATGGTGTGGAACTGCACGGCGCCAACGGCTACCTGATCAACCAGTTCATCGATTCGCAGGCCAACCAGCGCACCGATGCCTACGGCGGTTCACTGCAGAATCGCCTGCGCTTCCTGCGCGAGGTGGTGCAGGCGGTGGTCGAGGTTGCCGGTGGCGAGCGTGTGGGCGTGCGCCTGGCGCCGCTGACCACGCTGCAGGGGGCGGTGGACGATACGCCGCAGGC
Source organism: Stenotrophomonas sp. YJH_SMC_4 (assembly GCF_059371575.1). Classification (NCBI taxonomy): domain Bacteria; kingdom Pseudomonadati; phylum Pseudomonadota; class Gammaproteobacteria; order Lysobacterales; family Lysobacteraceae; genus Stenotrophomonas; species Stenotrophomonas sp. YJH_SMC_4. The sequence continues at coordinate 133,886 of NZ_JCAFUR010000004.1, read as the reverse complement.
GACCTATCTGGCTGCCGCACACCTGCTCGGTGAGATGGGGGTGGGCTACCTGCACATTGCCGAGGCCGACTGGGACGATGCACCGCCGATGCCGGTGGCGTTCAAGCAGGCGCTGCGCATGGTCTACCCGGGCACGCTGATCTACGCCGGCAAGTACACCGCCGAGCGCGCCGAGCAGGCACTGGCCGAAGGCTGGGCTGACCTGATCGGCTTCGGCCGGCCGTTCATCGCCAACCCGGATCTGCCCGAGCGCCTGCGTACGGGTGCGACGCTGAATCCGCCGGATCGCGCCACGTTCTTTGGCGGTGGTGCGGAGGGTTTCACAGATTACCCGGCGCTGGAAGAGAGCGTAGCTGCCTGATCCTGGGCGCTGCCGGCCAGCGGCCGGCACTACCAGTGGGCGAGGGGTAGTGCCGGCCGCTGGCCGGCATTTCAATGTCGTATCGCCGATGGGTGGGTGCCGACCGTTGGTCGGCACTACCGGCATGGATCACGGCTTGTCGCGCACCAGCGCATCAGCCTCCATGACCCCACCATCCTTGCCGTGCAGGTACAGGTGCATGTCCTGCTGCGGGTACGGGATGTTGATGCCGGCCTTGTCATAGCCCAGCTTCAGCTGCTCCAGTAGCGTGACCTTGGTGCCGAACCAGTCGGCCGACTTCACGTAGCAGCGGATGCCGAGGTTGATGGCGTGTGCGCCCAGTTCGTAGACCACCACGTCCGGTGCGGGGGTCTGCAGCACACGCGGATCGGCCTTCATCAGCGCCAGCGCGGTGTCGCGTGCCAGCTGGATGTTGTCTTCGTAGCCGATGCCGATCACCAGTTCGACGCGGCGCGTCGGCTCGGCGGTGAGGTTGATGATCGGCGCGGCGGTGATCAGCGTGTTCGGAATGGTGGTGTGCTGGTTGTCGGCGCCGGTAAGCACGGTCTGGAAGATGCGCACTTCGCGCACCGTGCCGGTCTGGCCGGCCACGGTGACCACATCGCCCACGCGGAACGGACGCAGCGTCACCAGCATCACGCCCGAGGCGATGTTGGACAGCGAATCCTTCAATGCCAGACCGACCGCCAGGCCAGCGGTGCCGAGCACGGCCAGCAGCGGGGTGATCTGCACGCCCAGCGTGCCGATGGCCAGCACCACCACGATCACCAGTGAGGCGGCATACACCACGTTGCGCAGGAAGCTTCCCAGCATCGGGTCCACACCCATGCGCGCAGTGGCGCGCGGCATTGCATTGGACAAGCGACGTGCCACCCACAGGCCCACCAGCAGCACCACGATCGCGGCCAGCAACGGCACGCCGTAGGTTTCCAGCAGGCGTTCCCAGTCGAGCGAGTGGAACCAGGGCGTTGCGGCGGGGGCGGCGGGTGCTGCTGCGGCGATCATGCGGAAGTCCTTTGCTGAGAAACGGTGTCTGCGTGGGGCAGGGCGTGCGTGCACGCCAGAAACACGAAGCCCCGCAGAGGCGGGGCTTGCATGCAGCAGCAGTATCGGCCGACGCCGATGAACACGACGTCAGCCCGTGGCCATCACGGCATCAGCCGTTGGCCTTCAGCTTGGCCAGGCGCAGCCAGGTATCGACCACGGTGTCCGGGTTCAGCGACACCGACTCGATGCCTTCCTGCATCAGCCATTCGGCCAGATCCGGGTGATCGGACGGGCCCTGGCCGCAGATGCCGACGTACTTGCCCTTGGCACGCGCTGCCTTGATCGCCATCGACAGCAGCTTCTTCACTGCCGGGTTCCGCTCGTCGAACAGGTGCGCAACGATCGAAGAGTCGCGGTCCAGGCCCAGGCTCAGCTGGGTCAGGTCGTTGGAGCCGATCGAGAAGCCGTCGAAGATCTCCAGGAACTCATCGGCGAGCAGTGCGTTGGACGGCACTTCGCACATCATGATGATCTTCAGGCCGTTCTCGCCCTGCTTCAGGCCGTTCTGTTCCAGCACCTCGACGACCTTGCGGCCTTCTTCCAGGGTGCGCACGAACGGAATCATGACCCACAGGTTGTCCAGGCCCATTTCGTTGCGCACGCGCAGCACGGCCTTGCACTCCAGCGCGAAGGCGGCCGAGAAGCTCGGGTCGACGTAACGGCTGGCGCCGCGGAAGCCGATCATCGGGTTCTCTTCGTGCGGCTCGTAGTTGCTGCCGCCGATCAGGTTGGCGTACTCGTTGGACTTGAAGTCCGACAGGCGCACGATCACCGGGTTCGGTGCAACCGAGGCGGTGAGGGTGGCGATGCCTTCGGCCAGGCGGTCGACGTAGAAGCTGACCGGATCACCGTAGCCGGCGATCTTCTCATCGATCTTCTTCTTGGTCGCCGCGTCCTGGCGGTCGTATTCCAGCAGTGCGTTCGGGTGGATGCCGATGTGGCTGGCGATGATCATTTCCAGGCGGGCCAGGCCGATGCCGGCGTTCGGCAGCTGGCCGAAGTCGAAGGCACGTTCCGGGTTGGCCACGTTCATCATGATCTTCAGCGGGGCCGGCGGCATGTTGCCCAGATCGGTGGTGGTGCGCTCGAAGCCGAGCTTGCCTTCGTAGATGAAGCCGGTATCGCCTTCAGCGCAGCTGACGGTGACCAGCTGGCCATCTTCAATGACCTTGGTGGCGTTGCCCGAACCGACCACGGCGGGCACGCCCAGCTCGCGCGCGATGATCGCGGCGTGGCAGGTGCGGCCACCACGGTTGGTGACGATGGCCGAAGCGCGCTTCATCACCGGTTCCCAGTCCGGGTCGGTCATGTCGGCGATCAGCACGTCGCCCGGCTGCACGCGATTCATGTCGTCCAGCGTCTTGACCACGCGGGCCACGCCCGAACCGATCTTGGCGCCCACAGCGCGGCCTTCGGCCAGCACGTTGCCGCCCTTTTCGGTCAGCGCGAAGCGCTCGATCTGGGTGGCGTGGCTGCGCGACTTCACCGTTTCCGGGCGCGCCTGCACGATGAACAGCTTGCCGCTGACACCGTCCTTGGCCCACTCGATGTCCATCGGGCGGCCGTAGTGCTTTTCGATGACCAGCGCCTGCTTGGACAGTTCCTGCACGTCCTCGTCGCTGATCGAGAAGGTGTTGCGCAGTTCGACCGGAGTGTCCTCGATCCTGACGCGCTCACCCGGGACATCCGAATACACCATGCGGATCGCCTTGCTGCCGAGCGAGCGGCGCAGGATCGCCGGCTTGCCGGCCTGCAGGGTGGGCTTGTAGACGTAGTACTCGTCCGGATTGACCGCACCCTGCACGACCATTTCGCCCAGGCCGAACGAAGAGGTGACGAACACCACGTCGCGGAAGCCGGACTCGGTGTCCAGGGTGAACAGCACGCCGGAGGAACCGACGCCCGAACGCACCATCAGCTGCACGCCGGCGGACAGGAACACGTCCTCATGCTTGAAGCCGTGGTGGACGCGGTAGGCGATCGCACGGTCGTTGTACAGCGAGGCGAACACTTCCTTGACCTTGTGCACGACATCGTCGGCACCGGTGACGTTGAGGAAGGTCTCCTGCTGGCCGGCGAAGGAGGCATCCGGCAGATCCTCGGCGGTGGCCGACGAACGCACGGCCACGGCCACGTCGCCGCCGCCGTTTTCGGCGCTCAGCTTGGCGTAGGCGGTGCGGATGTCCTGGTCCAGCTGCGGCTGCAGCGGCGCATCGATCACCCAGCTGCGGATTTCCTTGCCGGCGGCGGTCAGCGCGTTGACGTCCTCGACGTCCAGCGTGGCCAGCTTGTCGAAGATGCGCTTGGACAGATCGTTGTGCGCGATGAAGTCCTTGAAGGCTTCAGCGGTGGTGGCATAACCGCCCGGCACCGAAACGCCCAGACCGGCCAGGTTGCCGATCATCTCGCCCAGGGACGAATTCTTGCCGCCTACGCGGGCCAGATCGGCCAGACGCAGTTCGTGCAACCACAGGATGTTCTCGTTCAAGCGCGATGCTCCGTTTGGCCATCGCCCGAGGCGGGCTGAGTGGCCGCGTCCGTAGGAAGAAGCCGATATGATGCCGGGCAGACCACTGTCGGCACAAGCTTGTGCTGGCGGCCTTTTTAAGCTTCGTAGGGGGTAAAAGCGCGCATGTCGACCATCCGCCCGGTGTTCTACGTTTCCGATGGAACCGGTATCACCGCTGAAACCATTGGGCATAGCCTGCTCACCCAGTTCTCCGGGTTCAGCTTCATTACCGACCGCATGTCGTTTGTCGACGACCCCGAAAAAGCGCGTGAAGCCTGTGCCCGGATCCAGGCGGCGGGGGAGCGGTACCAGGTCCGGCCGATCGTGGTGAACTCCTGCGTGGACCAGAGCCTAAGCCTGATCCTGGCCGACAGCGGGGCGCTGATGCTGGATGTGTTCGCGCCGTTCATCGAGCCGCTGGAGCGTGAACTTGCCAGCCCGCGCCTGGCCCGGGTCGGCCAGGCCCACGGCATGGTCGACTTCGACACCTACCACCGCCGCATCAACGCGATGAACTTCGCCCTGACCCACGATGACGGTATCGCGGTGAACTACGACGATGCCGACGTGATCCTGGTGGCGGTGTCGCGCGCCGGCAAGACGCCCACCTGCATCTACCTGGCCCTGCATTACGGCGTGCGTGCGGCCAACTACCCGCTGACCGACGAGGACCTGGAAAGCGACCGCCTGCCGCCGCGCCTGCGCAACTACCGGCGCAAGCTGTTCGGCCTGACCATCGACCCGGACCGCCTGCAGCAGATCCGCCAGGAGCGCCGCCCGAACTCGCGCTACGCCAACCTGGAGACCTGCAAGCGCGAGGTGGCCGCGGCCGAGGTGATGTTCCAGATGGAGCGGATCCCGACGCTGAGCACCACGCATACCTCGATCGAGGAGATTTCCAGCAAGGTGCTGGCCACGCTGGGGCTGCAGCGCGAGTTGTATTGATCCGTGCGCCACGACCAACGGTCGTGGCCTACCTCCCGGGGCAATACCCCTCCTGCGCGGGGGCATCGACCCTCCTGCACGGTGGGTATCGACCCTCCTGCACGGTGGGTATCGACCGTTGGTCGATACCGAGCCCTTTGGTCGGGGTGATCCCGCCCCCACGTTGAAGCACCAACGTGTAGGATCGACCCATGGCCCGAGCCTTGCCCCGTACCGAACGCATTCCCCGCCTGAGCCGGTTGAGCTGGCTCATGGGCCTGTACGCGGAGAACTATCGCCATCTGGTGCGCCTGTTCGAACCGGCCGGACTGGCGGCGGGCAGCTACATTTCCTCGATCGGCGACGGCCTGGATGTCCGCCTGGACGTGATCGAGTGCCACCGCTACACGGTGGAACTTCGCCTGACCTACGACCTGGCCGACCCGGTCACCGGCGAGCCTGATCCGTCGGCCTACGTGCGCCTGTACCGTGACGCGCGCCAGGCCGAGACCACCCATTGCTATGTCGGCCGCCGCTGGCAGGACACCATGGGCCTGTACCCGCCGCCGGCGGAACTGATCAGCCACCGCATGCGCATGAACACCTTCCTCGGCAAGTGGCTGGAATACCTCGCCGAGCGCGGCCACGGCGTGGCCACCCTGCGCCGCGATCCTGATGGCGCCACTGCGGCTGCCGAACGCCGCCTGTCGCTGGTGCGCTGATCGGCCATAATCCACGGCTGACCTGCCGCTGGATGCTGCCCATGCCGTACACCCCGATCGTCGCCACCCTGGGCTACGTGCTGTCGCCCGATCGTCGCCAGGTGCTGATGATCCACCGCAACACCCGGCCCGGTGACCAGCACCTGGGCAAGTACAACGGGCTGGGCGGCAAGATCGAACCGACCGAAGACGTTGCGGCAGGCATGCGCCGCGAAATCGCCGAGGAAGCCGGCATCGACTGCACCGGCATGCGGCTGCGCGGCACCATCAGCTGGCCGGGATTCGGCAAGCATGGCGAGGACTGGCTGGGCTTCGTGTTCGTCATCGACAGTTTCGAAGGCACCCCGCACGGCGGCAACCATGAAGGCACGCTGGAGTGGGTGGACCTGGACAAGCTGGACACGCTGCCGATGTGGGAGGGCGACCGCAACTTCCTGCCACTGGTGTTCGACGCCGACCCGCGCCCCTTCCACGGCGTGATGCCGTACCAGGACGGCCGCATGGTCAGCTGGTCCTACAGCCGGCTGTAAGCCGGCGAATCGGGAGGGGGGCGATCTTTCGAGTGGGGATCAACCTTCCAGGTGGGTGCCAACCTTGGTTGGCACGCTCTTCCGGTTCATTAATGTCCGGGCAATATTGACGAACGCAAATTACCCGGGCAATATTCGCGCATCACCTCCGATGCCATTGCCATGCCTGCGTCCCGACTCCCTCCCTTCAGTTGCTTCGACGGCCACCGGCTGGTCGCCTCCGGTACCCCGGAAGTGGCTGCGCTGGCGCTGAAGCAGCTGCGTGCCGGCAACGCTGCCGGTCCGCTGCTTGTGTTCGACAACGCTACCGGCCGCACCCGTGATTTCGATACGCGCGGCAGTGACGCAGAACTGCTGGCGCGGGTCGTCGAAGCCTTTCCCGCCGCCGTCGAGGCGGATGCCGACGTTACTGCCGAAGAGGCGCCGGCAACTCCGCGTGGCCGCGGCCGCCCCAAGCTGGGCGTGGTCGCACGCGAAGTGACCCTGCTGCCGCGCCACTGGGCGTGGCTGGCCGAGCAGCCCGGCGGGGCCTCGGTAGTGCTGCGCAAGCTGGTGGAGGCGGCCAGCCGTGCTGGTGCCGACAAGGACCGGCAGCGCCGCCACAGCGAGCGTGCCTATCACTTCCTGCAGACCGTCGCCGGAGACCTGCCGGGTTTCGAGGAAGCGATCCGTGTCCTGTTCGCGCACGACCGGGCGGGCCTGGAAATGGCGTTACGCAGCTGGCCCGAGGATGTGCGCAATCACGCCCTGCGCCTGGCCTTCGATGATTCTTCGGACCACGCAGACGGCTGAGCCACCGCGCCGCTACTGAGCGGCGGCGCCACCTGATCGCGGGCCACGGCCCGCTCCCCTGTGCTTGCTTTGCTGGCGGAAACGCCGGGCAGGGCAGCGCCTTGCCCAGAGAACCCCATGGACACCCCCGCACATCCCATCCCCCCGGTCGCGCCGCCCCTCTGGCGCACCTATCTGACCCTGCTCCTGCCGATGCTGCTGACCAACGCATTGCAGCTGGCTGCAGGCACGCTGGACAACGTCTACCTCGGCCATCTGCTGGGTACGCAGGCGGTGGCCGCCGCCGCTGCGTTCTTCCCTGTCTTCTTCCTGCTGCTGGCCCTGGTAATGGGTCTGGCCACCGGTGCGATGGTGCTGATCGGCCAGGCCTGGGGCGCGGGCCGGCCGCAACAGGCTCGCGCGGTCGCCGGCAGTGCGGTGGCACTGATTCTGCTGTTGTCAGTGCTTGTGATGGCGGTGGGCGGCGGTTTCGCGCCACAGCTGCTGGCGGCACTGGGCACGCCAGCGCCGATCCTCGGCGAATCCATCGTCTATGCCCGTGTTCTGCTGCTGGCGGCACCGGCGTTCTTCCTGCTGTGGCTGGCCACTGCGGTGAGCCGTGCGGTGGGCGATGCCAAAACGCCGCTGCATGCGCTGCTGCTGGCCACGGTGGTCGGCCTGCTGTGCACGCCGCTGCTGATCCTGGGCTGGGCCGGCCTGCCGCAGCTGGGCGCGGCCAGTGCGGCAGTCTCGGCGGCGCTCGCCTCGCTGCTGGCCCTGGCCTGGCTGATGTGGCGGTGGCAGCGCATAGGGCACCCGTTGGCCCCGGGGCATGAGTTGCTGCAAGCCATCCGCTTTGATGGAGCGCTGATCCGTTCGATGCTGCACATCGGCATACCGTCTTCGTTGCAGATGCTCAGCCTGGCCATTGCCGAAATCGTGCTGCTGGGCTGGATCAACCGCTATGGCTACACGGCCACGGCCGCCTACGGTGCGGTCAACCAGTTGATGAGCTGGGTGCAGCTGCCGGCGATGTCGCTGGGCATCACTGCCACCATCCTCGCGGCGCATGCGATGGGCGCGGGGCGTACGGCACGGCTGCCGGCCATCGCACGCACAGGCGTGCTGCTTGGACTGGCGATGCTGAGCGGGGTGGTGGTGCTGGTTGTGGCGCTGGCGCCCTGGCTGACCGGCCTGATCCTGGCGGCGACCGACGTGCGCGAACTGGCCGCGTTGCAGTTGCGCACCGTGGTGTGGGGCGTGCTGGCGATGGGAGGCAGTGCGGTGCTGGTCGGAGTGATGCGCGGCAGCGGCACGGTGCTGTTGCCGGCGTTGCTGGGCATGGCTGCCGTGTTGCTGCTGGAGCTGCCGTTGGCGATGTGGCTGCAATCCCGGCACGGTCTGGCCGGGCTGTGGTGGGCATGGCCGCTGGGGTTGCTGGCCATGCTGGTGATGCAGGTGTTCTGTTTCGCGCATTGGCGGCGCCGCGTGCAGGCCGGGTAGTGCCGGCCGCTGGCCGGCAATCCGCAATGGACGGAGCAGCCGGCCAGCGGCCGGCTCTACCACTCGATCGGATCGCATCCGGCGCGGATGCAGGTGTTCTGTTTTGCTCGCTGGCGGCCGGGTGCAGGCTGGGTAGTGCCGGCCGCTGGCCGGCAATCCGCAATGGCCGGAGCAGCCGGCCAGCGGCCGGCTCTACCACTCGGTCGGATCGCATCCGGCGCGGATGCAGGTGTTCTGTTTTGCTCGCTGGCGGCCGGGTGCAGGCTGGGTAGTGCCGGCCGCTGGCCGGCAATCCGCAACGGCCGGAGCAGCCGGCCAGCGGCCGGCTCTACCACTCGGACGGATCGCATCCGGCGCGGATGCGGGTGTTCTGTTTTGCTCGCTGGCGACCGGTGCAGGCCGGGTAGTGCCGGCCGCTGGCCGGCAATCCGCAATGGCCGGAGCAGCCGGCCAGCGGCCGGCGCTACCACTCGGTCGGATCGCATCCGCCGCGGATGCGGGTGTTCTGTTTTGCTCGCTGGCGACCGGTGCAGGCTGGGTAGTGCCGGCCGCTGGCCGGCAATCCGGAATGGCCGGGGCAGCCGGCCAGCGGCCGGCTCTACCACTCGGTCGGATCGCATCCGGCGCGGATGCAGGTGTTCTGCTTTGTTCGCTGGCGGCCGGGTGCAGGCAGGGTAGTGCCGGCCGCTGGCCGGCAATCCGCAATGGACGGAGCAGCCGGCCAGCGGCCGGCTCTACCACTCGGTCGGATCGCATCCGGCGCGGATGCAGGTGTTCTGCTTTGTTCGCTGGCGGCAGGTGCAGGTTGGGTAGTGCCGGCCGCTGGCCGGCAATCCGCAATGGCCGGGGCAGCCGGCCAGCGGCCGGCTCTACCACTTCAGTGCCGCTGTGCCAGCAGCAGGTGGAAGTGCTTTTCTCGGGTCTGGCCGTCATTGCCGGCTGCGGATTCGCGGTGGCTGCGCCAGGCCGAGACGCGGAAGCCCGATACCCGCAGCGCCAGCTCCACCGCGTCCAGCTCATGCAGCTGGAAGTCGGCGGCGAATGGCAGGCTGCGCATGAAGCTGGCATCGCCGAAGGCCAGGCACAGGCGGCCGCCCCGGCGCAGCACCCGCGCCAGTTCGTCCAGCACCGGGGCCAGGTTCGGCCAGAAGTACAGGGTGTTGACCGCCAGCGCGGCATCCATCGCGGCATCGGCGACCGGCAGTGCATGGGCGTCGCCGTGTCGCATCGCCGCACGTTCGGCCACCCCGGCGTCGGCCAGCCGCTGGTTGCCGGCCTCGACCATGGCCGTGGACAGCTCGATGCCCAGATAGTGGCTGTCGGTGGCCTGCAGCATCAGTGGCGCGAAGGCCGCATTGCCCGGGCCGACCTCCAGGACCCGTTCGCCGGCACCGACGGCCAGCAGCCCGATTGCGGCCAGGTTGAGTGCGCCGTTGCTGTGGTTCATCGAGTCGGCCACCGCCAGCGCGGCCTCGCCGTGGGGCTGCCGCAGCTGTGCGGCCAGGGTGGGAGCATCCAGCATCATCATCGTCCGTTGCAGAGTTTCGGACGTGGCGGCGGCGGGTCCGCCGGTGACCATAGCGCCGACCCTGTGGCTTGGGAAGTAGGGAAACCCCGCTTCCGGGTGATGAGGAAATGTCCAGCGTCGCAGTCGGTGAGATCTGGTTGTCCACAGGGGGTGTGGATTACGCGTGGGCAACTTTGTGGATAAGCCGCGACAGGCGCCACCCCCCTAGGCTGTCAAGATGGGTGGCGAAAAATTCACCGCCGGTGAGGGCAGGTGAGGGAGCGGTGAAGGCGGGGCCTGCCAGCGCTGTCGCCAGCGGCGGCGCTCGCGGTAACCTGTGGGCCTTGATGCTCCGTGAGACCCCATGAAACGTCACTTCTCGATGCTGCGCGAATTCCAGCTGGCCGACTGGTTCACCCTGGCCAATGCTTTCTGCGGCACCGGTGCGGTCTTTGCCGCGATGCGCTTCCTGCAGGACGGCGAGCGTGGCTACCTGCTGTTCGGCATGGCGTTGATCCCGCTGGCCTTCATCTTCGACGCGCTCGACGGGCGCATCGCGCGCTGGCGCAAGTCCAGTTCCACCCTGGGCCGCGAGCTGGACTCGCTGTCGGACGTGATCTCCTTCGGCGTGGCGCCGGCGGCGCTGGCCTATGCCTGCGGCATGCAGGGCGGCTGGGACTGGCTGGTGCTGAGCTACTTCGTCTGCTGCGGTGTCAGCCGCCTGGCACGCTACAACGTCACTGCCGAGGCGCTGGCCGGCGACGAGGGCAAGGTCACGTATTTCGAGGGCACCCCGATCCCGACCAGCCTGGTGCTGGTGATCGTACTGGCGATTGCCGCCGGTACCGATGCCATCGGCCAGAACATCTGGTTCGGCCAGTGGCAGATCGGCCCGTGGCAGCTGCACCCGATGGTGCTGTTGTTCGCCTTGTCCGGGTCGCTGATGATCAGCAAGACCCTGCGTATCCCCAAGCCATGAGCCAGCCCTGCGGAGGCCTGCGATGACCAGCTCGGCCCACGACGCCGGCAGCAGCGATTTCGAAACGCTGGCGCGGCAGTACTTCGGTGCCTGGGGCGATGCCCTGCGCCACGCGAGCACGCCCGGTGCACCGGCCGGCGGCGACCCCGGCAGCTGGCAACGGCTGTTCGACTGGTGGGGCCAGCTGTTGCCCGAACAAGGGCAGGGCGCGCCGGAAGATGCCGTGCGCCGTTTCCGCGAACAGGCCGGCAGCTGGTACGGCACCATGCAGGAAGTGGCCGCGCGTTTCGCCGGCCGCGATGCCAGCAGCGCCGAGGTGGCCCAGGCCTGGCGCGAGGCAGTGCAGGGGCAAGGCGATGGCATGCTGCAGTGGATGCTGCAGGGCGCCCGTGGCAGCACCCACGCCGGCGCCACCGCGCCCGAATTCGCCGCATGGCTGCAGCAGTTCCAGCTGCAGGCGGGCCCGTGGCTGCAGAGCCCGGCATTCGGCCCCGGCCGCGAGCACCAGGCGCGCTGGCAGGCGCTGCTGCGGGCGCAGGAGGAGTACCAGCAGCATTCGCGCGCCTACGTTGATCAGATCGGGCAGGCGTTGGACGAGGCCTTCGCGTTGTTCGAGCAGCGTCTGGCCGAGCACGAACAGCCCGGCAGCCAGTTGACCAGCGCCCGCGCGATGTTCGACCTGTGGATCGAAGTGGCCGAGGAGGCCTACGCCAAGGTCGCCATGTCCGAACCGTTCCAGCAGGTGTACGCCTCGCTGGGCAACGCGCAGATGCGCCTGCGCGCCGGCCTGCAGCGCGAGGTGGAACAGATGAGTGAGCGTATCGGCCTGCCGACCCGCAGCGAGATGGACGCCGCGCATCGCCGTATTGCCGAACTGGAGCGCAGCCTTCGCCGCCTGCAGGCACAGGTGGCGGTGCTGGCGGGGACCGCCGCGGTCGATCCGGTGTCGCAGCCGGCACCGGCGAAGGTGAAGCCGGCCGCGCGCAAAGCCGCGAAGAAGGCCGCGCCGGCGAAGAAGGCGCCTGCAAAGAAGGTGTCTGCGAAGAAGGTGTCTGCGAAGAAGGCTGCGTCTCGCGCTTCCACTCGGGCGCGTGACCGATGAAAGGACCGCTGGGCTTCAACGCCGATGACCTGATGCAGGAAACCCTGGCCATGCAGCGCAAGCTGATGGAAGGGCTGAAGCTGCTGCCGCAGGTGGAAGACGTGGACTATGGCGTGACCGCACGCGAGGAAGTCTGGCGTGACGGCAAGGTGGTGCTGTACCGCTTCGTCGGCGAACAGGCACCGACCCGGCGCACACCGCTGCTGATCGTCTACGCGCTGGTCAACCGGCCGTACATGGTCGACCTGCAGGCCGACCGTTCGCTGGTGCAGAAGCTGCTGGCGCTGGGCCAGGACGTGTACGTGCTGGACTGGGGCTACCCGGACAGGTCAGAACGCTTCCAGACCCTGGAGGACTACCTGCTGCGCTACATCGACGGCGCGGTCGATGCGCTGCGTGCGCGCAGTGGTGGCCCGGTGGACCTGCTGGGTATCTGCCAAGGCGGCGTGTTCGCACTCTGCTACGCCGCGCTGCGCCGGCAGAAGCTGGGCAAGCTGATCACCATGGTCACCCCGGTCGACTTCCAGACGGCTGACAACATGCTCTCGCATTGGGCGCGGCAGGTGGACGTGGACCTGCTGGTCGACACGCTGGGCAACATCCCGGCCGACCTGATGAATGCCAGTTACCTGATGCTCAAGCCATTCCGCCTGAACGTGCAGAAGTACGTCGGCCTGCTCGACATCCTCGATGACAAGGCCGCGCTGGAGGATTTCCTGCGCATGGAGAAGTGGATCTTCGATTCGCCGGACCTGGCGGGCGAGGCGTTCCGCGATTTCATCAAGCAGTTCTACCAGGGCAATGGGCTGGTGAATGGCACGGTGCGGATCGGCGAGGAAGCGGTGGATCTGTCGCAGGTGACGCTGCCGGTGCTGAACATCTATGCCGAGCAGGACCATCTGGTGCCGCCGGATGCCTCGCGCGCGATGCGCGGGCGTTTGGGCACGGACGACTACACCGAGTCCAGTTTCCGTGGTGGGCATATTGGTATCTACGTTTCCGGCCGCGCGCAGCGCGAAGTACCGGCCACGATCGATGGCTGGTTGAAGGCGCGCGATCTGTAGAGTCAAGCCATGCTCGACTGACTTGGGGGTGATGATGTACCGGATTTTGTTGATTCTTGCGGCACTGCTGACAGCACCACTTGCCCACGCCGCACCCAGTACGGATGCACGCCGGGAGATCGCCCAGCTGATCGCCAGCCTGGACGGCTCCCAGTGCCGTTTCCAGCGCAATGGCAGCTGGTACGACGGCAGCGACGCGCGCGCGCACCTGCAGCGCAAGTACGATTACCTGCTGAAAAAGGGCATGGTGGACAGCGCCGAGCAGTTCATCGAGCGCGCTGCCAGCCAGAGCAGCATGAGTGGCAAACCCTACCGCATCCAGTGTCCGGGGCAGCCTGAACAGACCGCAGCCGCCTGGTTCGGCGCACGCCTGCAGGCCCTGCGCCACCGCACGCCGTAGACATGGGGGCGGTGTAGAGTCGAGCCATGTTCGACTGCCTTGTCCGTTTCCCGGAGCTGCCGCCATGAACACCACGCCCAAAACGCTGTCGCGTTCATTGAACGACCGCATGATTGCCGGCGTGATGGGCGGCATTGCCCATCGCTTCGGCTGGAATGCAACCCTGCTGCGGGTGATCTACGTGCTGGTTTCGCTGGCCTCCGCCGCCTTTCCTGGCATCCTGGTCTACCTGATCCTGTGGCTCCTGATCCCCAACGAGGCCGATTGAAGACTGGAGCAACGCCCTGGCCGATCTGGCTGCGCGCGCTGCAGGTGCTGGGCGCGGTGTGGACGTCACCCAATTCCCTGCTCGGCGTGATCGGCGGCCTGGCCGGCATGCTCGGCGGCGCGACATTGCGGTGGAGCGGCCGTGACTGCGCGCTGGTGTTCGACCGCTGGCCGTGGGGGCCAGGTGGGGCGATCACTCTGGGAAACGTGATCCTGCATACCGGCCATGACCTGGGCATTTCCTGCCGCACCTATGCGCATCAGGCAGGGTGGGGCGCGGAGCCGCTGATCCGGCTGGATGATCACGAACGGGCGCACGTGTACCAGTACATGGTGCTGGGGCCGCTGTACCTGCCGGTGTACCTGCTGTGCGGCGGGGTGAGTGCGCGCAACCCGTTCGAGCGCGCGGCCGATCATTTCGCCCGGTTCGGGCGTGGCTGGTGGCCGTAGTTTCCAGCCAACGGCGCAGCCCCTCGTGGGTGGTCGCGGAATGCGTTCATGCGATTGGGCCGGGCGGGGTGGGTTCGCGGGACACGCCGTAAACCCGTCCCTGGGGGCTCGATGGCGCCATCCATGGCGCCAACGGTCCCGCGAACCCACCCCGCCCCGCCCCTGACAGTTTCCGTGCGCGTCCAGCCACGGAGAAGAAATAGAACAGCAGAAGCGGGTCGCGCGCTGCGCTTGCTCGCGAGCGGGGCATGGCTTGGCTTGGCTGGTCTCTACAGGAAGCAACAAATCAGCCGGCCAAGCCGTTTTTGCTTTTGATCTTCTTTTTTCTTTTCCGTGGGGGGAGGCAGGCATCAGGAACCTGTCAGCGGCCGGGAGGGTGGGTGGGGCGGGGTGTCCGCGGCATGGATGCCGCGGCCAAGCCCCCAAGGACGGGTTCACGGCGTCCCCGCACTACCCACCCTCCCGGCCAGCCCCCGGGAAACCAGCTTTCCGCGAACAACCAAACCACCCACGAGGGGCTGCGCCGTTGGCGGGAATCCCCCACGGATTCGTTAGCCGGAAGTTAAAGATCCGTAAGCATTCTGCTGCGATCCCGCAGTCATCTGCATGCAACCGATCGTCATTAGCCTTCGTGACGTTCCAGTCAGGTTCGACGCGGTAAGCTCTCCCTTGATGAGCTCGCAGCATCGTTCATCGAGTGCAGTACGCAGTAGCAATTTGGAGGAATACATCACATGGCAATCGTTCTTTATGTCGGTGGTAGCAAGGATGGCGAGAAGGGCGTGGTGCCCTACGGCTTCAGCAAATCCCGCGCCGACACCGCGCTGGGGCCGGAGTTCTACACGGAGCGGTTCATGGAACTGCAGGGTGTCGGCAAGGTCCGCCTGATGGCCCTGGAAGGCATGCGTGACGAGATCGTCATGCAGCGCGCCGCCCGCCACTACCGCTGACCTTCGCAACACGCGGCAGGGCGCGCCCACCATCGCGCGCCCGCGCCGGCATCCCAGCCCAGGGCCAGTCCGAGCCCTCTCTCCGCCAGGATGCCGGCGTCCACTCCGGCCCCGCCGCTGAACCTCGCCCCCTGTCAATGCCTTGTCCGGCTCCGTCGTGGATTGCCAGAATGGGATCTTCCCGTACCGCGGCACAGACCTGAAGCAATGCACGACGCCAAGAACGCCCAGAGCGCGCTCGCCCAGCAGATCGCCCAGACCATCGCCGACGAGATCGGTGCCCAGTCCGCCCAGGTGCGCGCCGCCGTCGGCCTGCTCGACGAGGGCGCCAGCGTTCCGTTCATCGCGCGCTACCGCAAGGAAGTGACCGGGGGCCTGGACGACACCCAGCTGCGCAACCTGGAAACCCGGCTGACCTACCTGCGCGAGCTGGAGGAGCGCCGTGCGGCGGTGCTGGCCAGCATCGGCGAGCAGGGCAAGCTCAGCGACGAGCTGCGCAACGACATCCTGGCCGCCGACACCAAGAGCCGGCTGGAAGACCTGTACCTGCCGTACAAGCCCAAGCGCCGTACCCGCGCCCAGATCGCCCGCGAGGCCGGTCTCGAGCCGCTGGCCGATGGCCTCCTAGCCGATCCCACGCAGGACCCGCAGGCCTTCGCGGCCGCCTTCGTCAACACCGACAAGGGCGTGGCCGACACCAAGGCCGCGCTGGAAGGTGCGCGCGCGATCCTGATGGAGCGCTGGGGCGAGGACGCCGCGCTGGTCGGCGAGCTGCGCACCTGGCTGGGAGAGACCGGCGTGATCCGTGCCAGCGTGGCCGAGGGCAAGGAAACCGAAGGCGCCAAGTACCGTGACTATTTCGAACATGCCGAATCTCTGGCGAAGATTCCTTCGCACCGGTTGCTGGCGCTGTTCCGCGCGCGCCGCGAAGAGATCCTGTTCCTGGAACTGGACCCGGGCAGCGATGCCGAGGCCGGCCACCAGTACGCCGAAGGCCGCGTGGCGCGCAGGGCCGGCATCGCCGACCGGGGCCGCGCCGCCGATCGCTGGCTGCTGGACGCCTGCCGCCTGACCTGGCGCGCCAAGCTGCACACCCATCTGCTGCTGGACCTGTTCAACCAGGCCCGCGAGAAGGCCGAGGCTGAGGCCATCGCGGTGTTCGGCGACAACCTGAAGGATCTGCTGCTGGCCGCACCGGCGGGCCCGAAGACCGTGCTTGGGTTGGACCCGGGCATCCGCACCGGCTGCAAGATCGCCGTGGTCGATGCCACAGGCAAGCTGGTGGCCACCGACACCATCTACCCGCATGAGCCACGTCGCCAGTGGGACCAGTCGGTGCAGACGATCACGCAACTGTGCGCCAAGCACAACGTTGAACTGATCGCGATCGGCAACGGCACCGCCAGCCGCGAAACCGACAAGCTGGCCGGCGAAGCGATCAAGGCTGCCGCCAGTCCGAAGCTGCAGAAGGTCGTGGTCAGCGAGGCGGGCGCCTCGGTGTACTCGGCCTCCGAGTTCGCGGCCAAGGAGTTCCCGGGGCTGGACGTGTCGCTGCGTGGCGCGGTGTCGATCGCGCGTCGCCTGCAGGACCCGCTGGCCGAACTGGTCAAGATCGAACCCAAGGCGATCGGTGTCGGCCAGTACCAGCACGATGTGGACCAGTACCGGCTGGCACGGGCGCTGGATGCGCGCGTGGAGGACTGCGTGAACGCCGTGGGCGTGTACGTGAACACCGCATCGGCCGCGCTGCTGTCGCGGGTGTCCGGCCTGTCGGCCACGGTGGCCGAGAACATCGTGCGCCATCGTGACGAGAACGGCCCGTTCAAGCGCCGCAAGGATCTGCTGAAGGTCGCGCGCCTGGGCGAGAAGACCTTCGAACAGTGCGCCGGCTTCCTGCGCATCGCCGACGGCGACCAGCCGCTGGATGCTTCGGCGGTGCACCCCGAAGCCTATCCGGTGGTCGAGCGCATCGTGGCCAGCACCGCACGCCCGATCAAGGCGCTGATCGGTGATGGCAGCTTCCTGCGTGGCCTGAAGGCCGAGCAGTTCACCGATGACACCTTCGGCTTGCCGACCGTGCGCGACATCCTGAAGGAACTGGAGAAGCCGGGCCGCGACCCGCGTCCGGAGTTCAAGGCTGCGCGCTTCGCCGAAGGCGTCGAGGACATCAAGGACCTGCGCGAGGGCATGGTACTGGAAGGCGTGGTGAGCAACGTGGCGGCCTTCGGTGCCTTCGTCGATATCGGCGTGCACCAGGACGGCCTGATCCACATTTCGGCGCTGTCCGACACCTTCGTGAAGGACCCGCGTGACGTGGTCAAGGCTGGCGACATCGTCAAGGTGAAGGTGCTGGAGGTGGACGTGGCGCGCAAGCGCATTGCCCTGACCCGGCGTCTGGACGATACCCCCGGGCAGGCCACCAGCCGCCCGGGCCAGCGTGATGAGCGCGGCCATGGGCAGGGTCCGCGCCGGGATGCAGGCGGCCAGAACCGCGGGCCGAACCGGGGCCAGGGCAATGGTGGCCGTCCCGCCGCGTCCACGCCCCCGGCCAACAACGCCCTGGCCGAGGCCTTCGCCCGCGCCAAGCGTAGTTGAGGACCGTGTTCCCCGTCACGCTTGATTCGTGGCGGGGGACTTGTCGATTTTCCCCGTGATTGCGCACACTTGCGCTTGAGGGGAGGCGTCCGGCCACCCCGCTGTCGCTGGGGAGGGCCATGACGCCAGCAGGACCCGTCGTCTTCGTTGAGGTCTGCAGCGTCGCGCTGCGGCCGCTGCCTGCCTGCGCGGGCCGGGGGCAGCGGTGATGGCGGGCCAGGGCACCAACGGCAACGGGTTGCTGGAGCGCCGCCTGCAGGCGCTGGCCGAAGAGCGTCGGCGGCTGGCGATGATCATCGATGGCACCGCCGCAGGCACCTGGGAATGGAACGTGCAGAACGGCGAGATGCGGGTCAACGCGCGCTGGGCCGAGATTGTCGGTTACCGCCTGGAAGAGCTGGAGCCGGTCTGCCAGAAGACCTTCCTGAAGCTGGTCCATCCCGATGACATAGCGCTGTCGGACGCGGCACTGGACGAGCATTTCGAGGGGCGCACCGACAACTACGCGTGCCTGCTGCGGATGCGCCACAAGAATGGCCAGTGGATATGGATCCAGGACCGTGGCCGCGTCTTCGAATGGGACGCGCAGGGCAAGCCATTGTGGATGGCCGGCGCGCATGCCGACGTGACCGAGCTGCAGCAGGCCCGACAGGATGCGGCCGAAACACGGCAACGCCTGCAGGCCGTGGTCGATGCCTCCGACGAGGTGGCGGTGATCGCCACCGATATCGATGGCACCATCACCCTGTTCAACACCGGCGCGCAACGCCTGCTGGGCTACAGCGCGGCGGATGTGGTCGGCCAGCGCCGGCTGGATGCCTTCCACGATCCGCAGGAACTGAATGCCTGGCTGCGACCGCTGGCCGATGCCGATGGCCAACTGCCAGATGTGTTCGAGGCACTCAGTGCGCGTGCCGATGGCCAGACCTATTCGCGGCAATGGACGCTGCTGCGCAAGGACGGCCAGCCACGCCAGGTACGCCTCTCGATCAGCCGCATGGACGGTGCCGACGGTGTACGCATCGGCTATGTCGGGATGGCCATCGACATCACCGAGATCCTGCAGGCGAGGGCCGAAGCGCGCTTGTCCGCGGAGAAGTTCGCCGGTGCGTTCACCTCGGCTGCGCTGGGCATGGCGCTGGTGTCACTGGAAGGGCGATGGCTGGACGTCAACGATGCGCTGTGCCGGATCCTCGGCTATCCGCGGGAAGAACTGCTGCAGGTGGATTTCCAGCGTCTCACCCATCCTGATGACCTGCAGACCGACCTGGCCCTGGTGCAGGACCTGCTGGCCGGGCGTCGCAGCCACTACCACCTGGAAAAGCGCTATCTCGATCGCGATGGCAAGGTCATCTGGGCCCGATTGTCGGTCTCGCTGGTGCGCAACGAGCATGGCGAGCCGTTGCATTTCGTGTCGCAGATCCAGGACATCACCGCCCAGCGCAGCAGCGAGCAGCGGCTGTTCGAGAGCGAACAGCGCAGCCGCATCACCCTGGATGCCGTGGCCGACCTGGTGCTGAGCGTCAGCCTCGATGGCCGTATCGATTACGCCAATGCCGCTGCAGTACGCATGTTGGCCGGCGATGGCGCGTTGTCGCTGGCCGGACACAAGGTGCAGGATGTGCTGGCGCTGACCACCGAATACGCGCCGGGTTCGGTGCTGGACGTGTCGGTACTGCTGGATCCGGACAGCAATGCGGTCGACCTGCATGCCGACCTGCTGCTGCGCCTGGGTGCCGCCACGGTGCCGGTGGACCTGACCCGCGCCTGGTTGCGCGATGACGAGGGCCACGTGCGAGGCGCGGTCTGGGTGCTGCGCGACGATACCCAGCAGCGTGCCCGCCAGCGCGAGGCGCGTCATCTGGCCGAGATCGATCCGCTGACCGAACTGAGCAACCGCCGTGGCTTCGAGGTGCATCTGCAGCAGGCGATCACCCGTGTCGAACGTACCGGCCAGGCCGCGTCGCTGATGTACATCGATCTGGACCGGTTCAAGCCGATCAACGATACCTGGGGCCATCTGGCTGGCGATGCGGTGCTCTGGGCGGTGGCCAGCGTTCTGCGTCACGGGGTGCGCGATTCGGATGTGGTGGCGCGGCTGGGCGGCGATGAGTTCGCTGTGATCCTGTCCGGTTGCACGCCGCGTCGTGCAGCGCGCATTGGCGGCGAGCTGCTGCATACCCTGGCGTCGCTGTCGATTCCGTGGGACCAGGACCGGTTGCGGGTAGGGGCCAGCATCGGCATCGCGCCGCTGGCCGGAGGGATGAGCGTGGATCAGGCGGTGGCCGCGGCCGATGCCCAGTGTTACCGGGCCAAGGCGATGGGCCGCAACAACGTGCAGGTGCAGGGCGAGGCCAGTGAGCTGCCGGGCGATGATTCCGAGGTCGTCGAGGGCTGATCTCAGCCTGTGAGAGGGCGGGCGCAAATACTCCGCGCACCTCCTCTCTTACAGGTGATCCCATGAATGTCTGCAACCCGATGGCGGTGCGTGCCTTCGCCCCGGCCCTGGTCGGCTGGTGCCTGGCCCTGGCGGCCGGGCTCCGGCTGGAGGAGGTGCGTGAGGACCGTCTCGCCCAGGCAATGTTGCCGGTGCTGCAGGCGAGCGTGGTGGCGCTGCTGGCCCTCACCCTGGCGTGCACGGTGGCGGCCAGCCTGGTGCTGTGGCGGCACAGGCGCCGGGATCACCGTCGCGTTGATGCCGGCACTACAGAGGCGCAGCATCCATCAGCAGGAACCGGCATGGCGCGCGCTGGAAGGCATTGATCTGCGGCACCAGCCGCTGGAAATGTTCGCTGGCGCAGTGGATGTCCAGGGCGGCGCGGTCAGGCCATTGCTCGATGAAGACGAAGTGCCCGGGATCCTTCTGGTCCACGAACAGTTCATAGCCGAGGCAGAGCGGCTCGCGCTGCGTGCAGGCGACCAGTTCCCGGTACAGCGGAAGCACGGTGTCCACGGCATCGGGATGGATGAAGTCTTCGGCGATGACCTTGAGCATGCAGGCACCTCTGGACGGGGCCCTGCAGGATAGTGCCGGCGGGTGGCCGGCACCCATCCCGTCAACGCAATACTGCGTCCGCACTGACCAGCTGCACATCGTGCATCTGGTTGAGGTAGGCCTCGTAGTAGCCCTTGTGCGAGGCACCGACGATGGTCAGCATGCGGGTGCCCGGGTGCTGGCCGAGCACGTCGCGCATGTTGGCGACCATGCGCAGGTTGCGGGTTTCCCAGTAGCCCACGTAGTTGCGGCCGAAGCCTTCCGGCGAGGGTTCGACGAGCGTCGCGCCGAAATCGCTGTTGAAGGCCAGCATCGCGGCCTCGGGTGCGTTGTAGGCGCGATACATCGCGAGCAACCCATCCGGTTGAGCAAGATTGGCTTCCAGTCGTTCATCGGCCGCCCTGCGCGCTTTGGCGAAGGAATTGTCCCAGGCACCGCGTATGGCGGCAGCGTAGGCCTTCTGCTGCGATTCCGGTGTAGGCGAATCCGCAGTGTGGTCGTCGACCGCCCACAGCCGCTCCAGCCCCAGGCGCGCGGCGAGGACGCCGGCCACCAGGCCGGCCTCGTTGCGGCGTGCCATGCGCGTGTCGAGGAACTGCACCAGCTCCGGTGTCAGGCTGTCCGAGGCACGTCGCTCTTCGCTGGGCAGCCGCAGCCATTGGACGACTGCCGAGCTGCTCTCGCCCGCAGCCAGGAACACTGCGGCCAATCGGCGTCGCTGGGCAGCGGTTGGCGCCTTCGGCCAATCCGCAAGCAGGCGTTCCATCTCCACGTTGGCGCTGGGCACGTCCAAGCCGGTGGCGGCCTGCGCCGGTGCCGGATCGACGCAGTAGTCCGCTACGCTGTCGGCGTATCGGGCCGGATTGCGGCGCATGAAGTCACACTGCAGGCCGGACAGGTTCTCCACTGCGATCGCGGTGGGCCGCCAGGCTTCCAGACGCTGCAGCAGAGGTTCCAGCATCGCCGGCGTGAAGGTCTCCGGCAGGCTGGACAGGTGCGGGCTGCCCAGCACCAGCACTTCGTTCGGGCGCCCTGCGGGCGGTCCCTTCAGCTGGTCCGGGTGGAAGGCCGGTCGATAGGCGGTGTCGTTGGCCAGCGCGCTGCTGCTGCACACGGCCAGGAAGAGAAGGCTGGCAAAGCGAGGGAACATGCGATCTCCATGTCGATGAGCATCCTGCGGGACCTTCATGCTGGTCATATTCTCCTGCCGCGGAATCCCGCATTGGTCATGTAAACCTTTTTGCCTTGAGCTGCATCCTTCTGCTGAGCGATGCTGTACCCAGCGCTCAGGCAATGCAGAACATGACGTCCGACGACTGGACCATCGACAGTCCGCGGCTGCACCTCCGGCCATTCACGCCCGTTGACGCCGACGAGGCATTTGCGGGAATCACCCCCGGGCTGACCCGCTACATGTCCTTCGAGCCGCCGCCGTCGAAGGAGGCGTTTGCTGCTGTCTGGCGAACGTGGCTGCCCACCATCGCCGACGGGACCGACATCACGTTCGTGATCCGCAGGCGCGAGGATGGTGTATTCCTTGGCCTGGCAGGCCTGCATCGAGCCCGTGATGCAGAACCCGAACTGGGCATCTGGATCGCAGAAATGATGCATGGGCACGGCTATGGTCGCGAAGCCGTGGCGGCGGTGTGGTCGGCCGCCTCAGGGCGCCTGCGCTGTGCTGCGTTCCGCTATCCGGTGGCCGAGCAGAACCGGTCCAGCCGTTCCCTCGCTGAGTCCCTCGGGGGACTGCCTGTAGCACGTGAGCAGGGCGTGAAGTGCACGGCAATCGTCTACCGCATTCCGGCTGCAATGCACGGAGTTGCGACGGACGTCGCGGAATCCCGCTAAAGCGGCTGACGGCATCGCCGATACTCCCTCTGGATCCCGCTCCAGTCACCCGCCGCAGGACCCCAGGCTGCCCCCGATGGGCGGTCCGCGCAGTGTGTTCCGCCGCTCCCAGATGCCGATCGCACCCGCAGCAGACGTTCTTGGCAGTCGCTCGAGAGGTGCCGTTGGCACCTGTAGTCCCTGGCAACTGATGTTGCCGCCGGGCATCCCGCCCGTCGGGTCACAACCGCTTACCGGACACCGAGGATCAGACAATGCTCATTCCAGGCTTCACGGCAGGCGCGCAGGCGCCGGCCGAGCTGCACACCCGTTGGTCGCCGTGGCGTGCGCTGCTTGGCGCACTGGCGCCGCAGCAACGCACCGGCACAGAGAAGGCGATGACCGAGCGCACCGAGCTGGAAGCGCAGGTGGCCGCGCTGCATCGCGTGCAGGCCGTCATCGAGTTCGCGCTCGACGGCACCATCCTGCAGGCCAATGACAATTTCCTGCAGGCGATGGGCTACCGGCTGGAGGAGATCCAGGGCAAGCATCATTCCCTGTTCGTCGACCCCGAGCTGGCGCGCAGCGCCGAATACCGCGACTTCTGGGCGCGCTTGGGGCGCGGCGAATACGACGCCGGACAGTACCGCCGCTTCGGCAAGGGCCAGCGCGAGATCTGGATCCAGGCCTCGTACAACCCGGTACTGGACCGCCAGGGGCGGCCGTACAAGGTGGTCAAGTTCGCGACCGACATCACCGCGCAGAAGCTGCAGGCGGCCGACTCGGCGGGGCAACTGGCCGCGATCACCAAGTCGCAGGCGGTGATCGAGTTCAGCATGGATGGCCGCATCCTGTCGGCCAACGACAATTTCCTGGCCGCCACCGGCTACAGCCTGGACGAAGTGCGCGGGCAGCACCATTCGTTGTTTGTCGAGCCCGAGCATCGCAGCAGCATCGAATATCGCCGGTTCTGGGAGAAACTGGGGCGCGGCGAATATGACGCCGGCCAGTATCGGCGCCTTGGCAAAGGCGGGCGTGAGGTCTGGATCCAGGCATCCTACAACCCGATCCTGGACCTCAATGGCAAGCCGTTCAAGGTCGTCAAGTACGCCACCGACATCACCGCGCAGGTGCATGAAAACCAGGCCATGCAGCGCGCGGTGGCGCAGACCCGCGAGGTGGTGGCCGCGGCCAAGCAGGGCGATCTGACCCAGCGTGTGGCCACCGCCGACAAGAATGGCTCGATCGCCGAACTGTGCGAAGGCG
Source organism: Stenotrophomonas sp. YJH_SMC_4 (assembly GCF_059371575.1). NCBI lineage: Bacteria > Pseudomonadati > Pseudomonadota > Gammaproteobacteria > Lysobacterales > Lysobacteraceae > Stenotrophomonas > Stenotrophomonas sp. YJH_SMC_4. The sequence goes on along the minus strand of NZ_JCAFUR010000004.1, from coordinate 110,096 downwards.
TGAATTCGCTGGTCGAGGCGATGGCCGCGATCATCGGCCAGATCAAGTTCGCCGCGGACACCATCGCAGTCGGCGCGACTGAAATCGCACAGGGCAACAGCGACCTCTCGCAGCGCACCGAGCAGCAGGCGGCTTCGCTCGAGGAAACCGCGGTGTCGATGAAGGGCCTGGCCGAAACCGTGCAGCGCACCGCCACCAACGCGCGCCAGGCGAGCCAGCTGGCCGGTGGAGCCGCCGATGTCGCTGCGCGCGGCGGCAGTGTGGTGCATGAGGTGGTCGAAACGATGGCGGTGATCAATGCCTCGTCGCGGCGCATCGTCGACATCATCGGGGTGATCGACGGCATCGCCTTCCAGACCAACATTCTCGCGCTGAACGCAGCGGTGGAGGCGGCGCGTGCCGGTGAACACGGCCGTGGATTTGCCGTGGTTGCCACCGAGATCCGCGAGCTGTCGCAGCGTTCGGCCAGCGCAGCGAAGGAGATCAAGCACCTGATCGATGAGTCGGTTGCCAATGTGGGTGCCGGTACGGCGCAGGTTGAGAGCGCGGGCCGCACCATGGACGAGATCGTGACCAACGTGCGCCGGGTGAGCGACCTGATGACCGAAATCAGCACTGCCTCGCAGCAGCAGAGCGACGACATCCAGCAGATGAACCAGGCCGTCGATCTGATCGACCAGGGCACCCAGCAGAACGCGGCCCTGGTCGAGGAGGCGTCGGCGGCGGCACGCAGCATGGAAGAGCAGTCGGCGCAGCTGCTGCAGACGGTGGCCAGCTTCCGCTTGCAGGGCGGCGCCGGGCACCGGCACGGAGCGGCGGCGCTGCATGCGGTCTAGGCGCGGCGACCGGACTGTTCTTCCTTGGTTTCGGTGTCGCCGCGTACGCAGTTGCGACCGGCATGCTTGGCGCGATACAGGGCCTGGTCGGCGCGTTCGACCAGGCCGCGCGGATCGCCGTCTTCGCCGGGTGCCTGCCAGGCCACGCCGATGCTGATGGTGACGCTGGAAACGGGGGCGGGCAGGGCTGCGGCTTCGACCGAAGCGCGCAGCCGTTCGCCCAGGCCCAGGGCGTGGGTGGCATCGGGCGAGGGCAGGGCGGCGATGAACTCTTCGCCGCCATAGCGGGCCAGCAGATCGTCGCCCCGTTGCAGGCAGCCATCGAGGATGCCGGCGACGGCACGCAGGCGCCGATCACCTTCCGGGTGGCCGTAGGTGTCGTTCAGCCGTTTGAAGTGGTCGATGTCGATCATCAGTACCGCCAGGCCCTGGCCCTGGCGGCGCGCGCGGCGGTGGGCCCGATCCAGCGATTCATCGAAGCTGCGCCGGTTGCCCAGTCCGGTCAGCGGATCGCGCCGCGCCAGCGTTTCCAGTTCATCGCGCTGGCGCTGGATCTCGATCTGGCTCAGCACGCTGCGCAGCGCATAGCCGAGCAGGGAGCCGATGAAGCCGACCGTGGCCAGGGTCGGCTGCAGGCGCGCGACCAGAAGCGCCACCAGCATCAGCAGCAAGGGCAGCATCAGTGGTACGCCGGCATCGACGATGCGCCGCAGGCTGCGGGATACCTCCACTGCCGGGCAGCGACGATGGCTGCCCGCCAGGGTGGCCAGCAGCACGAACAGTCCACTGATCAGCAGGTCGCCCCAATTGCCGTCGGGCACCTGCGGCTGATAGGTATTGATGTAGAAGGCCAGCAGGAAGTAGCCCAGCGCGTAGATCGTCAGCGTCCGGAAAAAATCGCGGCGGTCCGGATCGTCCTCGGCCAGGAAACGGATCAGTGCGAAGCAGAACACCAGGCTGTTCTGCACGCCGCTCATGGTGTTCAGGCACTGCGTCCACAAGGCGGTGTTCAGCGGCGCCATCGCCCGCGCATGCAGGTAGTACAGCAGCCAAAGCAGGGCAATGATCCCGAGGTCCACCGCACGGATGTAGCGGTTCCCGCCGCCCGGGCTTGCAGCGACGTAGGTCAGGGGGATCCGGTAGAACACGTACAGGATCAGTGTTGAGGCGGTCATCTGCGCAGGGGCGAGGCCGGCCACATTGCGGTACAGCAGGGCCAGCAGCGCGAGAGAGAACAGGCCGACGGCCGCGCCGAGCAGTCGCCACTGGCAGGCCGCCTGGCTGACACGTGCACGCCGTACGCAGGCCAGTGCAGCCAGCAGCGGGGCGGTGATCAGCATCAGGTAGGAGCCGACCGGGTCCTGCGGGCCGACAAAGGCAATGACGAGCGCGTGCGTGACGAGAAAAAACAGTGCAGCACGCAACGTCATGCAGTCCCCCACCCCCGGATCCGGCGGGATCACGATAGGCAGATGTACGTGAGGCTGGCAAGAAAAGTGTGCACTACGTCTTGCGGCAACCCTGTCAACGGTCGCAGTTTTGCGTCAGCACAGTGACACCGGAGCGGCTACATGGGCCTGCATCGCCTGAAAAGCAAAAGGCCAGGTCATGGACCTGGCCTTTGATGCTGTGGTGCCGGTGAAAGGACTCGAACCTTCATGGGGTCACCCCCGGCTGATTTTGAGTCAGCTGCGTATACCATTCCGCCACACCGGCAGGCAGCGTGTGAGTGTAACCGAGGAGGGCAGGGCTTTCATAGGGGCAAGGCAGATCGAGGCGTTTCCTGTCGGCATCGGCTCTGCGATGGCTATACTGCGCCGGCTTGAATGCCTCCAGGAGCCATAGCCGATGACAGTGTTGCAGGACCTGAGGGTGCTGGTGGTCGAGAACGACGAGATGAGCGCAGCCTTGCTGCAGATGCAGCTGGTGCATGCCGGCGCGACCGTGGTCGGGTTGGCGGCGAGCGTGGCTGAAGCATTGCGCGTGCTGGAAGACTCGGTTCCCGATGTGGCCCTGCTGGACTATCGCCTGGCCCGCAACGAGACCAGCGAGCCGGTGGCGGCAGCATTGTCGGCGCGAGGCGTACCGTTCGTGCTTGCCACCGGAATGCTGGCTGAGCAGCTGCCCGAGTCTATGCTGTCCGGAGTACTGCTGGTCAAGCCGTATCTGTCGGCGGACCTGACCCGGGCGCTGAGCCGTGCGGTGGGCCGTTCCAGCGCAACGGCGTGAGAACGGCGCTTCAGCCGGCCTCTTCGTACAGGTAACGGATGTCCTCGCGGTCGTCGAGGATGCTGTACTGCCCGGCCAGGTTGTCCGGATCGGGGTTGAGCCACGCATCGAGATGCTCCCTGCGGATCGGTATCACGCCTCGATCGTGACCTGCCGCGGCGACATCGCGTGGCGGGGTGTCGGTGATCGTGGCGAATGAGAGCAGGCGTCCTTCCGGTCCCTCCCATTCCGCCCAAAGGCAGGCCAGAAGCAGGTCGCGGGGCGGGTCCGGGCGAAACTCCAGCACCACATCCTGTTCCTTTTCACTGGCGCCAAGCGCGCGCCCTGCGATCGCGTGGCGTGGTACGTGCTCATAGAACGCCTGCACCACGACAACGCCGTGGCGAAGGCCGAACGCGCCGCGCCAATAGCCTTCCAGGCTGTCGCGTCGTGCGTTGTAGGTGCCGGGGTAGAGCACGTCGTTGCGTGCCGGCTTGTCCGGCAGCCGGCATTGGTAGCGCATCGGCTTGATCACCCGTCGGCCGCTCTCGCTGACCATCACCGGCGCGTAGGTGCCGGGAAAAATGCGGTTGTCGCGCGGCAGTAGTTGTACCCGGTGCAGGTCCTCAAGCCGGGCCTGGGCGCGCTCGATGCGGTTGCCGGCCACGCGCAGGTCGTTGCGTGCCTTCTGGGTGGGGCGGGTGGCGAGCGTCGCGTGGGCGATATCGCGGCGCTCGCGTTGGCGGGCCAGCTCCGCCTCCAGAGCCTGGCGTTCCTGCGCATGCCACTGCTGGATCTTCGCGACGATGTCGCGACCCTGTTCGGTGCGCGCGCCGGCAAAGCCGTCGTCCATGGCCTTGGGGGTTTTCGGCCGCTTCTTGCCGGGATCGTGCGCGTACAGTTCGGCGAACTCCTCCAGCGACAGGATGGCACCGAACTCGCGGACCAGCTTGGCGTAGTCAGCGCGGATCAGGGCGGAATAGCACATGGGAACTCTGCAGGCCTGGGTCGCAGTCGTTGCGACGTGGATGCGGCAGGATAGCCCGACCTACAGGGAGATACCGCATGAATGATTCCGTCAGCTGCCAGTTCCGCGAGGCTGTCCCCACGGTCGAAGACTATTGCCAGCTGCGTGTGCTGGCGGGCCTCAGTGCCAAGAGCCAGGAGGCGGCGGCACGCGCGCTGCCCAATACCCTGTATGGCGTGTGCGCCTACCAGGGCAATGAGCTGGTAGCGATGGGCCGCATCGTCGGCGATGGTGGGTGCCACCTGCAGGTCTGTGATATCGCCGTGCTGCCGCGCCTGCAGGGGCAGGGCCTGGGCAAGGAAGTGATGCGTCGCCTGGATGGCTGGATGCAGGCGAACCTGCCGCCGTCTGCATACGTCAGCCTTCTGGCCGATGGTGAAGCGCACCGGTTGTACGCGCAGTTTGGTTTCGCACCCACCGCACCTGCATCGATCGGGATGTATCGCCGGTTCTGAGGTGTGTTCAGGCTGAGGCCATCCATGCGTGGCATGGATCTACTGGGCCAACCGGCCGCCGGATCCATCCCGGCCCTGCAGTAGATCCACGCCATGCGTGGACAGGGCTTTCCCGGGAATCTCAGGCAAAGAAAAACCCCGGCCGAAGCCAGGGTTTTCAAGAATTGGCGTCCCCACGGGGATTCGAACCCCGGTCGCCACCGTGAAAGGGTGATGTCCTAGGCCTCTAGACGATGGGGACGCACGAAAACTTCAAGTTGTAGATCCTTCGACGGCCTAATGTCGAAGTGGTGGAGCCAAGCGGGATCGAACCGCTGACCTCCTGCATGCCATGCAGGCGCTCTCCCAGCTGAGCTATGGCCCCATGAAACTCCGGATGATCTGCCGGGAGCAGAGTCCGTTTTGAAACTGGCGTCCCCACGGGGATTCGAACCCCGGTCGCCACCGTGAAAGGGTGATGTCCTAGGCCTCTAGACGATGGGGACGCACGAAAAACTTCAAGTTGTAGAACCTTCGACGGCCTAATGTCGAAAGTGGTGGAGCCAAGCGGGATCGAACCGCTGACCTCCTGCATGCCATGCAGGCGCTCTCCCAGCTGAGCTATGGCCCCGTGTTACCGAGCCGCCTATCATACCTGCGTGTTCACGTTTGTGGAAGTCTTTTTTGAACTTTTTTCGTTCCGGTTCAACCGCAGCCACGAGGGCAGGGGAACCGCAACGCCACACCCTGAATACCGGTAGGCGGTGAACAAAAAAGACCCGGTTATCGGCCGGGTCCTCGTTGTTCGTGATGAGTGGCGTCCCCACGGGGATTCGAACCCCGGTCGCCACCGTGAAAGGGTGATGTCCTAGGCCTCTAGACGATGGGGACGCAATTCTCATCAATGTTCTTTAGCGACCTTTCGACGGCCTAATGCCGAAAGATTGGTGGAGCCAAGCGGGATCGAACCGCTGACCTCCTGCATGCCATGCAGGCGCTCTCCCAGCTGAGCTATGGCCCCACGTCGCTGAGGAGCGAAATAATAGCCTTGCCCCAGGGGGTTGGCAAGCATTTGTTGCACTTTTCTTCACGCGTGTTGCGAAGCCGATGTCAGTCGCCTGCGGCCGTGGTGTCGTCGGTCAGAGCGGCCAGGATCGGGCACTGGTCCAGCGCGCCATGGCCGGGGCAGGCGTCGACCAGCTGCGACAGCGCGATGTGCATGCGCTGCAGTTCGGCCATCCGTTGTGCGATGTCCTGCAGGCGGGCCTGCGCGGTGTCACGCACGCTGCCCATGTCCTGCTGGTGGTGATCACTGAGCGCGAGCAGTTCTCCGATTTCCTCCAGGCTGAAGCCCAGTGCCTTGGCGCGGCGGATGAAGCGCAGCCGGCGCAGATCCGGCTCGCCGAAGATGCGGTAACCCCCGGCCGAGCGCGCCGCCGTCGGCAGCAGCTGCTGCCGTTCGTAATAGCGGACCGTATCGATCGGCACGCCCGCCTGACGGGCCAGTTGTCCAATGTTCATGGCAGCTTTCCTGCGGATCCTGCCGGCCATTGTGAAGCCTGGAGTCTGGTCGAGAGTCAAGGCTTCAGCTCGGTGCGCGCATTCAGCCCACTTTGCAACTTTCTTCATAGCCCCGCAGATGGGCCTGTTCCTACCCTTCGCCTGAACCGGCCGTTCGATGGCCTGCAACGAACCGAGGAGGTGGTCTGTGGAGGGAGTCAGGAACGAAGCATTCGTAGAGGTTGCGGTGGTCGAATATCCGGGAGGGGACCCCTCCGCCGCCTCTGTGCTGGCCGAAATGGCCCACGTCGCCAACCGCCTGGCCCAACAGCAGCGCCGACCCTTCAAGCGTGTGCTTGTCACCCGCTGGATCGTTCCCGCCAGCCAGACCGGTGTACACCGCATCGCGGGTGCTGAAATGCTCGACGCCGCCATTCCCGCGGTGATCGCGGTTCCCGGCCAGATCAGCCCCGGAGCCTGTCTGCGCGCCGAAGAGGTCCTGCTGGACTGGTTGCGGGCCCACTACGACGGGGGCAGCCTGCTGGCTGCTGCCAGCGACGGGGTCGGTGTACTGGCCCGTGCGGGACTGCTGGCCGGAAGAACGGTCAGCGGCCCCGATCTGGGGCGACATCCAGGGTTGCAGGCGCAGGCGGTGAGCTGGGTGCCCAGTGAGCGGGCGCTGGTCGACGATGGCGATCTGCTGACGGTTGGCGGATCGCAGGCTTGGCGTTTCCTCGGGCTGCGTTTGCTGTACCGGCTGCACGGGCAGGGCGTGGCGAGCGCGGTCGCGCAACAGCTCGGGATCGTCGTGCCCGCAGGGATCCAGCAGGATCTTGAGCGTTTCAGTGCCAACTTCGCCCACGGTGACCGCGATGTACTGAAGGCCCAGCGCTGGCTGCATACCACTGCCGCACGAGGAGCCACTCTGGCCGCAATCTGCGAGGTTTCCGGATTGGAACCGCGCACCCTGCAGCGGCGCTTCCTCCGAGCGACCGGTCTGCGGCCGATCGAATACTGCCAACGGCTGCGCATTGCCAAGGCGCAGACCCTGCTGCAGCAGGGCGCAGGCATCGAGGAGGTGGCCTGGGGGGTGGGCTACGCTGATCAGAGCGCATTCCGGCGACTGTTCCTCCGCATCGTGGGCATGACACCGGCCAACTATCGCCGCCACGTCAACTGCAAGCGGCGGGAGCGACCGTTGATGCCGTCGGTGGCCGGAAGTCTGCGCGGCCTGCAGGCGTCCCCCGGAATGCAGTTGGGGCGCAGTGCGGCCTGACCATGGGGGGCGGGCGAGCGCTTGCAACCTGGGCGTGACGCTTTGACCATGCAGGCAGTGGAACTTGAACAGGTGGGCTGATGTCGAGTGTTGGACCGGTACCGATGCCGGTGGTGTTGATCCTGATGTGCACGTTGCTGGCCATGACCGTTGCCCGTCTTTGGCCGCGCAGGGCAGTGGGAATGCCGCTGCCGTCGGCAGCAGGCATCGTGCTGGACATGCTGCTGATCGGCCTGCTGTGTGGTCGTGTCAGTTTTGTTGTGCTGAATTTCGCGCTCTATCGTTCGGAGCCCTGGAGCATTCTGCAGGTCACCGATGGTGGCTATCACCTGATGGTGGTGCTGGTGGCCGGGCTGTCGTGGGGATTATGGCGTCTGCGGCCGTGGCGTCAGTTGCGTGCACCGGTGCTGACGAGCGCACTGGTAGGCGTGTTGTTCTGGGTCGCTGGTGGCCAGTTGCTGTCGGCATGGCAGGAGCGGCAGATGCCGTTGCCGGCGCTGCAGGTGGCGGACCTTCAAGGCGATCGTATCGATCTGCAGCAGTTCCGCGGCAAGCCGCTGGTGCTGAATCTGTGGGCCACATGGTGCGGGCCCTGCCGGCGTGAGATGCCGGTGCTGGCGACGGCACAACAGGCACATGATGACGTGCAGTTCGTATTCCTCAACCAGGCTGAAACCCTGGATGAGGTCCAGGGTTTCCTGGCCGGCGAACGACTGATGCTGGGCAACGTGCTGCTGGATGATGACGCTGCTGCTTCCACCGTGCTCGGCGTTCAGGCATATCCTTCCACGCTCTTTTTCGACGCCGATGGGCGCCTGCGTGAACTGCACCTGGGCGAACTGACTGCGGCCGGCCTTGAACACAAACTGCGCCGGCTGCGGTAGCCTGCGCGGGCATCTCACTACGGAGTTCCCATGTTGTCGATTTCCCTGCGCACCGCCCCGGCGGTGCTCCTGCTGCCGGTCATGCTGGCATTGGCCGCCTGCAGCCAGGCACAGACGCCGCCGGGCAAGGCCGCTACGGCTTCGGCGACGACTGCTCCGGCATCTGCCGCCAAGGGCGACCGTCCAGCCGTGCTGAAGGGCATCGAGAAGCACGGCTTCGAGGTCGTTGCCGAATTCGATGCGCCGGACGGCCTGCGCGGTTTTGCTGGCGTGGTGGGAGGGCAGCAGCCTGCAGCGGCCTATGTCACGGCCGATGGCAAGCACGTACTGGTGGGCAGCCTGTTCGATGCCGAAGGTAATGATGTGGCTGCCGAAGCGGTCGAGAAGCTGGTTGCCGCACCGATGTCGGCCAAAATGTGGACCAAGCTCGAAGCCAGCGCCTGGGTGCGTGATGGCAAGGCCGACGCGCCCCGCGTGGTCTATACCTTCAGCGATGCCAACTGCCCGTATTGCCACAAGTTCTGGGAGGCGGCCCGTCCGTGGGTCGACGCCGGCAAGGTACAGCTGCGCCACATCATGGTGGGTGTGATCCGCGAGGACAGTCCGGCCAAGGCCGCAGCCATCCTCTCCGCACGTGATCCGAGCGCGGCGCTGCTGGAGAACGAACACCAGTTCGACCGTGGCGGCATCAAAGCGCTGCCGAACATCAGCCGCGAGATCGCCGGCAAGCTTGACGCCAACCAGGTGTTGATGCTGGAGATGGGGTTCCAGGGCACCCCGGGCATCCTGTTCCAGGATGCACAGGGCCAGGTGCAGCGCCGGGCCGGATTGCCGCAGGGCGACGACCTGCAGACGGTGCTTGGTCCGCGCTGATCCACGCCTGCATGATGATGTAGACCACAGGCCCGCATGGTGACATGCGGGCCTGTTGCGTTCCTGCCCCAGGCGAACACAACCGCTTGCGCATTGTCTGTTCGTCGTCACGTCTGAATCGTGACTGAGATCAAGCATCGTGCCTTGATTCCAATCAAGGCCAAAAGCGACAAACGGACTAGCCTTTGACGCATGGAATACAGCGTCAATGCGCGATGGATGCCGCGCTCGCCACGCCCTGATCAGGGTCGGCCGGCACAGCCATTCACGACACTCTCACTCTGTGCTTGTTACCCAGACCGCTGCGGTCGCCACCTCTCTGGCAGCGCGGCCTTGATGGAGTCGACATGGGTGCAGGCGGGGCAGTGTCATCGTCCTGTTGCCTGCCGTGCGCAGGCTGGCCGATGTCGTCGACGCAGTACCCGCATTTCCAGCAACGGCAACGCGAAGCCAGGGCGGCGCATGCATGCGCTCCGGAACCGTGATGCGAGTGTTCGTCAGGGGAGGATGCAATGCGTTTGGCCGTACTGAGTCTGGCATGCCTGGGGGCACTGGCGATCACGCCGGCGTACGCTCAACAGGGTGATGCAGAGGATGCGCAGGCATTGCGGCGCGAGATGGCCGCCATGCGCCAGGCGCTGGAAGGCATGCAGCAACGGCTGGACCGGCTTGAGCAGCGCGATGCTGCGCCTGCGCAGGCAACAGCCGCGCCTGCAATGGCGCCGATGGCCTCTGCCGCCCCTTCCGACGTGATCCATCGCACCCAGGTGCCGGGTGTGGCGCAGCCGGTACTGCCGCAGCGCGATTCGGTCGCTGATCCGTCCACTGCGGCATCGCGACCGGACAGTGCGGCGGGCCCGACCGACCCGGATCTGAAGGGGTTCTTTGCCATACCCGGCACTGATACGGTGATCCGCATCGGCGGTTACGCCAAGCTGGATGCCATCGCCGATTCGCGCGCGGCCGGCGACGAGGATCAGTTCATTCCCTCGTCGATGCCGGTGGGCGGCAGCCACCGCGATGTCTCCAACTTCAACATCCACGCCAAGCAGACCCGCTTCAGCTTCGAGGCGCGGCGTCCAACCACGCACGGCAACCTGCGCTTCTATCTGGAGAACGACTTCTTCGGCAGCAGCGATGGCTACGAGTTCCGCCTGCGGCATGCGTATGGACAGCTCGGCAATACCTATGCCGGCTATGGCTACTCCAGCTTCATGGACCCGGACAGCCTGCCCGACACGCTGGACTTCGCCGGGCCGGGTGGCGCCGGCTATCTGCTGGTGGCCGGCATCCACCACAGCTTCACGATGGGCAAGGGCAGCACGCTGACCGTGGCGGCCGAAGACCCGAAGACTGAACTTGCCGGTGCCAGTGATGAGCGGGCTGCGGTGAACCGTCTGCCGGACGTAACCGTGACCGCGCGCATGGAGCGCGACTGGGGCCACCTTCAGGTGGGCGCGGTGGCGCGCAGCCTGGCCTATGACGGCGATGGCGAGCGCGACCGGCGAATGGCCGGCGGCCTGCAGCTGAGTGGCTCGGCCTCGGTGGGCGAGCGCGACCTGCTGCTGTTCGGTGCGCTGGGAGGACGCGGCCTCAGCCGCTATACCGCCGACCTGACCGGCTCCGGGCTGGACGCGGTGGTCGGTGCCGATGGCCGCCTCGACGCGTTGGACCTGCACGGCGGCTTCGTCGGCTATACCCACTATTGGTCCGAGTTGTGGCGATCGAACCTGATCTTCGGCCAGCTGACCCTGGAGCGGAACGCTGCACTGGCGGCCGATGCCTTCCGACAGAGCCGGTACGGCGTATTCAACCTGATCTGGAGCCCCGCGCCGTCGTGGACGATGGGCATGGAGCTGCTGTACGGCCGCCTGGAACAGCAGGGCGGCGCACGCGGCGACACGGTCCGGGTGCAGGGCAGCCTTCAATACAACTTCATCAAATAGGCGCCAGCGGTCGTACGCCAGCGCAACCGTCCCCACGCCCGGTGCTGCCGGGCTCATGCCAGTACCGGAGATCGTCATGGCAGAAGCAAAGAAAATCGGGGTGGTCGGAGCCACCTTCCTCGTCGCCGGCAACATGATGGGCTCAGGCGTGTTCCTGCTGCCATCGAGCCTGGCCAAGATTGGTACCGCCTCGATCTGGGGCTGGCTGATCACCACCGCCGGTGCGCTGTTGCTGGCCTTCGTGTTCGCCAAGCTGGGCAAGCTGGCACCCAAGGCGGGCGGCCCGTACGCCTATGCGCGCGACTGGTTCGGGCCGTACATGGGCTTCCAGACCAACACCATCTACTGGTTCGCCAACTGGATCGGCAACGTCGCCATTCCGATCGCCGCAGTGGGCTATTTCAGCTACTTCTTCCCGATCCTGTCCGAGCCGCTGGTGCGCTGCATCGCGGTGCTGATCCTGGTGTGGGCGCTGAGTTTCGCCAACGTGATCGGTCCGGCGTTCGTCAGCCGGGTGCAGACCGTCACCACCAGTTTTGCGCTGGTGCCGATCCTGGGCATCGCCATCTTCGGCTGGTTCTTCTTCGATGCCGACATTTTCAAGGGCGCCTACAACGTGTCCGGCGAATCGAACTTCGGCGCGATCTCCAGCGCCGCGGCGCTGACGCTGTGGGCCTTCATTGGCGTCGAGTCGGCCTCGGTCACCGCTGGTGTGGTCGAGAACCCCGAAAAGAACGTGGCCCGTGCCACCCTGGCCGGCGTGTTCCTGGCTGCCATCGCCTATATCGCCAGCTCCTCGGTGATCATGGGCATGGTGCCCAATGGCGAACTTCAGACCTCCGATGCGCCGTTCGCACTGGCTGCGGCCAAGGCCGTCGGTGGCTGGGGCGGTGCGCTGGTCAGCCTGTGTGCCTTCATCGGCGCTGCCGGTTCCCTAGGCGGCTGGATCCTGCTGACCGCACAGAGCGCCAAGGCGGCCTCCGATGACGGCCTGTTCCCGAGCATCTTCAGCAAGACCAACAAGGACGACGTGCCGGTCAAGGGCGTGCTGATCGTGGCCGTGCTGATGACCCTGGCGGTGCTGGTCACCTCCACCTCGGAAACCGCGTCGGCACAGTTCGACGTGATCACATCGGCGGCGGTGGTGCTGACCCTGCTGCCCTACATCTACTCGTGCGTGGCCTGCTACTTCGTGGTCGAGCGCTCGCACACCCTGGTCCACACCGGTGCGTTCTGGACCCTGACCAGCCTGACCGTCGTTTACTGCCTGTGGGCGATCTACGGCTCGTCGGGAACCATCGTGCAGTACGCGTTCCTGTTCGTGCTGTTCATCACCGTGTTCTATCCCTTCTTCAGCGAGGAGCGCCGCCAGCAGCGGCAGCGCGCCCGCGAGGCCTCGGCGATCAGCGCCGGCGCCCAGCGTTCCTGAGTTAGACAAGGAGAATCAACGTGTACTTCAAGTCCCTGGACTACCCGGTCATTGTCATCGACAACGACTACGAGTCGCCGCGCATCGGCGGCATCCTGATCCGCGCCCTGGTGGAAGAGCTGCGCAGCAACGACCAGCGCGTGCTGTGCGGCCTGAACCTGGATGATGCCCGTGCCGGTGCCCGCACCTACGTGGCGGCGTCGGCGGTGCTGATCTCGATCGATGGCAGCGAAGAGGTGGATGGCGAGTTCCAGCGCCTGACCGCCTTCCTGCGCGAGCAGAGCGCGCGCCGCGCCAACCTGCCGGTGTTCCTGTACGGCGAGCGCCGCACCATCGAGAAGGTGCCGAGCAAGCTGCTCAAGTACATTCACGGCTTCATCTTCCTGTTCGAAGACACCAAGAGCTTCATCTCGCGGCAGGTGATGCGCGCGGCCGAAGACTACATGAAGAACCTGCTGCCGCCGTTCTTCAAGGCGCTGATCCATCACGCGGCCGAGTCGAACTATTCCTGGCATACGCCTGGCCATGCCGGCGGCGTGGCGTTCACCAAATCGCCGGTCGGCCGCGCGTTCCATCAGTTCTATGGCGAGAACACGCTGCGCAGCGATCTGTCGATCTCGGTGCCGGAACTGGGTTCGCTGCTTGACCATACTGGTCCGATCAAGGACGCCGAGAACGAGGCGGCACGCAACTTCGGTGCCGACCATACCTTCTTCGTCACCAACGGCACCTCCACCGCCAACAAGATCGTCTGGCACGGCACAGTGGCCCGCGGCGACGTGGTATTCGTCGACCGCAACTGCCACAAGTCGCTGCTGCACGCGCTGATCATGACCGGCGCGGTGCCGGTGTACTTCACCCCCAGCCGCAACGCGCATGGCATCATCGGCCCGATCAGCCTGGACCAGTTCACGCCCGAGTCGCTGCAGCAGCGTATCGCCGCCAACCCGCTGGCCAGCAAGGCCTACAAGGCCGGCTCCAAACCGCGCATCGCAGTGGTGACCAACTCCACCTACGATGGCCTGTGCTACAACGCCGAGAAGATCGCCGACGAGATCGGCAGCGCGGTGGACTTCCTGCATTTCGACGAAGCCTGGTACGCCTACGCTGCGTTCCATCCGTTCTACGAGAACCACTACGGCATGGCCAAGGGCAAGCCGCGCGAGCAGGATGCGATCATCTTCACCACGCATTCCACGCACAAGCTGCTGGCCGCGTTCTCGCAGGCCTCGATGATCCACGTGCGCAACTCGGCGCAGCGCAATCTGGATGCCGAGCGCTTCAACGAGTCGTTCATGATGCACACCTCGACCAGCCCGCACTACGGGGTGATTGCGGCCTGCGACGTGGCGTCGAAGATGATGGAAGGCGATGCCGGCCGTTCGCTGGTACAGGAAATGCACGACGAGGCGATCGCCTTCCGCCGCGCGATGCTGCACGTCCGCGATGATCTCGGCCGCGACGACTGGTGGTTCAGCGTGTGGCAGCCGACCCAGGTCGAGCGCAGTCTGGACAAGGGCGATACGCCGGCACCGATGGTGGCCAAGCGCGAGGAGTGGTACCTGCAGCCGGATGCGCACTGGCACGGCTTCGAGAACCTGGTGGATGACTATGTTCTGATCGACCCGATCAAGGTGACCCTGCTGACCCCGGGCCTGGCGATGGACGGCAGCATGGGCAAGCTGGGCATTCCGGCGGCGGTGCTGAGCAAGTTCCTGTGGGGCCGCGGCATCACCGTGGAGAAGACCAACCTGTACTCGGTGCTGTTCCTGTTCTCGATGGGCATCACCAAGGGCAAGTGGAGCACCCTTGTCACTGAACTGATGGCGTTCAAGGAACTGTACGACCGCAATGCGCCGCTCAGCCAGGCACTGCCGACGCTGGCCGCCGACTATCCGAATGCCTACGCCGGTTGGGGCCTGCGTGACCTGTGCGACGCGCTGCATGCGTTCAACCAGGAGTTCGCGGTGGCCAAGGTGATGCGCGAGATGTACGTGGATCTGCCGACGCCGGTGATGACCCCGGCCGATGCCTACAACCACCTGGTGAAGGGCGAGATCGAGCGGGTCGACATCGAGCAGGTCAGTGGTCGCATCGCCGCGACCATGCTGGTGCCGTACCCGCCGGGCATTCCGACCATCATGCCGGGCGAGCGCTTTGGCGACAGCGATGAGCCGATCATCCAGTCGCTGCGCATCGCCCGTGAGCAGAATGCCCGCTTCCCGGGCTTCGAGTCGGACGTGCACGGGCTCATCACCGAGAACGACGGCGATGTGACCTCGTACAAGGTGGAGGTACTGAAGGCCTGACCGGCGACGGTCGGCCCTTCGGCGAACGATGGATACCGCGCGCGAGCAACGCATCCTGAAGTTCTCGATCGGGGTCACCATCGCGGTCAGCGTGGTCGGCTTCAGCGGTGGCCTGCTGGTGGGATCGCAGGCCATCCTGTTCGACGGTGTGTACAGCCTGGTCGACGTTGCCCTGACCCTGGTGTCGTTGTCGGTGCTGCGGCTGGTGGCGCGGGAACAGAGCCCGCGCTTCCAGTACGGCTACTGGCACCTGGAGCCGATGGTCGAGGCGCTGGGTGGTGTGATCCTGTCGCTGGCCTGCGTGTATGCGCTGGCCAACGCGGTGATCGGTTTGACCACGGGCGGACACGAGGTGAAATTCGGGCCCGCGCTGTGGTGGGCGGCGCTGCTGAGTGCCAGCAACCTGGCGATGGCGGCGTTCGTCGCCCAGCGGGCGCGGCGCCTGCGCTCGGCGCTGTTGTGGCTGGATGTACGGGGCTGGCTGCTGGGTGGGTTGATGAGCCTGGCGGTAGTGCTGGCCTTCGTACTGGCCTTGGTCCTGCATGGCGGTGAGTGGCACCACTGGGTGCCGTACCTGGATTCGATCGTGCTGGCATTGATCAGCCTGGCGGTACTGCCGGTACCGGCGCGCAGTGCGTGGAAGGCCATGCGCGAAGTACTGCAGGTGGCGCCGGATGATCTGGACCGGCGCGTGCAGCAGGTCATGCAGGCATTCGTGGCCGAGCGTGGCTATGCCGGTTTCACCAGCCACGTGGCGAAGATGGGGCGGATGCGCTTCATCGAGATCCATGTGCTGGCCGATCCGGCTACGCCCTTGGGCTCGGTGGGCGAGGTCGATGCGATGCGTGATGAGATCGCGGTCAGGCTGGATGCTCGGGGCAGCACGTTCTGGCTGACCATCGATTTCACCGCAGATCCGGCGTGGACGTGACCACGCTTCTGTAGAGTCGAGATAGCTCGACTGCTTTTCGTCAGCGGAAGTCGAGCAGGCTCGATTCCACGGGATCGCGTGATCGTTGCGCGTGGCAGACCGGTCTGTTGCACCGGATCCGTTTGACCTCAACCGGGGTTGAGGTCACAGACTGCCGGCAACCCCCACGAGGCGCGCGGCATGAACCTGCTGACCACACCGGACTTCAGCCATGGCCTGCTGGAGCTGTTCAATCCACCGGGCCTCTACGATCCTTCGGCCAACGGCTACTCACACGTGGCGGTGGTGCGCCTGCCGGCACGGGTGATCCACGTGGCCGGGCAGGGCGGTGAAGATGCGCAGGGCCGTCTCTCGCCCAGCTTCGAAGACCAGGTCGGGCAGGCGCTGGACAACCTGCAGACCGCGCTGCGCTCGGCGCAGGCAAGCCTGGTTGATGTGGCGCGGTTGCGCATCCTGGTGGTCGGCCACGATGAGGACCGGCTGGGCATCATCGCCCATCAGGTGCGGCGGCGCTGGCCGAACCGCGCGGCGCCCACCTGCACGCTGATCCCGGTGCCCCGGCTGGCGCTGGACGGCATGCTGTTCGAGATCGAGGCGGAGGCCTACGCCGCCTAGCGCAGGTAGTACTCCACCGGCACCACCAGTTCCTGTGGTGCCTTCAGTTCACCGGGAATGGGCGGCAGCGGCTGCGCGCGACGGAAGGTCTGCAGCGCAGCGTCATCGAGCATCGGCTGGCCACTGGACTGTTCCAGCCGCAGTGCCAGCAGGCGGCCTTCGCGGTCGATGCTGACCCTGACCCAGGCAGTGCCCTGCTGCCGGCGCGAGCGTGCGGCGGCAGGGTAATAGCGGTAACGCTCCAGCCGCGCCATCAGGCGGGCTTCCCACTGGTCGCTGGCGGCGCCGGCCTGGAAGTCCGCCGGTGGCGCGTCTGGAGCGGGCGGAGCGGCCGTGATCGATGCCGGTGCGGGACTGGCATCGGTCGCGGCCGCCGGCGGGGCGACCGGCAGCGGCGTTCGACCCGTCCCGCCCGTTTCGCTGGCGGCCAACTCGCCCTCGCGCGCGGCGGTGGGTTTCGGTGGCGGGGGCGACTTTGCCGGTTGCGATGCGCGCGCCTGCTGCGCCTGGCTGGGGGTGTCGGCCTGGCGCTCCTCTACGGGCTGTGGCGGCGTGGCCGGCGCCAGCAGGCGCAGGCTGATGCGCACGTCCTGCTCCGGCGGCGGCAGCATCGGCGGCGCTGCCACCCAGTGCACCAACAGCAGCAGGGGCAGCAGGTGCAGGACGGCGGTGATCGCGATCGCCTGCCAGTGTTGGCCGCGCTCACTCATCGTCCAGCACCCACAGCAGATCGGCATCCGCCGCATCCACGGTTTCACCCGGCGGAGCCAATGCGATCACCAGCGCAGGCGTAGCCGGTGACAGGTAGCCCGGTACCCCGGTACCGCGCAGTACATGCCAGCGCCCCGCTACCAGCAGCGCCGGCGCGGGCGCATCGAGCAGCACCTGTGCCATGCGTGTGTCGCGGGCCTGTTGCACGGCCAGCATCCCTTCCAGCATCGGTGCTGCGTCTGCGTGCTGGGCCAGCACCACCGCCGACAGGCGCTGGCGGGCAGCGGCCACCGGGAACCGCACGCCCTCGGTGGACGCGAGCAGCGCGTTGACCTCGGCACGCGACAGGTTGCCGCCGAACAGCGGCGTGCCTGCATCGGCAGCATCCTGTACCAGCCCGCCATACGCGGCCCACGGCCAACGCGTATCCCAGTCCAGCAGTTCCTGCAGGCGTGCACCTTCGGCCTGGTTGCCCTTGGCCAGCCAGCGCTGCACCCGCTGCAGGCGTGGCTGGCGCTCGCTGGCGATCATTTCCAGCACCAGCGAACCCTGCGGGCGCCGCCGCTGCAGCGCCTGCAGCAGCCAGCGCTGGGCGGCGTGGTCTCCGGCGAGGTCATGGCGCTCACCCAGCAGCAGCCTCCGGGCGTCCGCCGCACGCGCCACGAACGCGGCTTCGTCCAGGTGCCGGCCGTTGGCCAGGTCGATCACTGAGCCAGGCATCGGCTGCGCGCTGACCACGGTCGCCAGCGCGAGCAGGCATACGGGCAGCCAGCGACGGCTAGAACGCCACATTGACGCCCATCGAGACGGTACGGCCACGGCCGTTGCCGCGGTCCAGGATCGGGCTGAAGATGCTGTCGATCGAGGCATTGTTGTCATAGGCCTTGTTCTGCAGGTTTTCGATGTTCAGCCACAGCGTGGTGTTGGCCTGGGGCTTGAAGCTGGCGTAGAAGTCGAGCAGCACGCCGGTGCCGCCGGTCTTGCGGGTCTGGAAGAAGTCGTAGCCTTCCTCGGTCGGCCCGGAGTACTCGGCGCGCAGGCCGGCCTGCACGCGCTGCTGCCACCAGCGGCCGCCCACGTCCAGCGTCCAGTAGCGGTCGGGCAGGGCGGTGATGTCTTCCAGGTTGACGAACTCGATGGCCGGTGCACTGGTGTGCGAGCGGGTCCAGCTCAGCGTGGCGTGGTAGTGCTCGCTGGCGTAATGCGCTTCCAGTTCGATACCGCGCATGCGCACCACGCCGGGGTGGTTCATCCAGCGCGTGGTGGTGCTGAAGTCGTCCACGTCCAGCGCATCGGTCCAGGCAGTGAGTTGCGGATCGCTGTCGATCGGCACCACGAACGGTTCCACTTCCGGCGGATGCACGATCAGCAGATACTGCGGCTTGATGTAGTCGCGGATGCGGTTGTCGAAGCGGGTGATCCCCAGCTGTGCCAGGTCACCGTCGACCAGCAGCGAGTCGGTGCTGAGGTTGGCACCGAACTGCAGGTTGCGCGAGCGCTCGCGGCGCAGGAACGGGTTGGCGCCCACGCCATCGGCATCGCTCATGCCTTCCAGCGGGATCTTCTCGAAGAACATCTCCTGCACCCGCGGCGGGCGGGAAGTACGCGAGGCTTCTGCGAACAGGTGCAGCCAGTCGGTGGGCTGCCACGATACCGCCAGGCTGGGGCTGAGTGCGCGCTCGGTGCGACGCACGTCGATGCCGCCGCCATTGATCTCCGCGCACTGGCCGGGCACATCCGAGCACACCGGGATGTGGCCACGGATGCCGAAGCGGTCCTGGCGCAGGCCGGCGGTCAGCGCGTAGATGTCGTACTGCAGCTCCAGAGTGCTGAACACGCTGTCCAGCTGGCTGCGACCTTGCGGGTTGGCACCGCGCAGGACGGGGGTGTCGGCCACATAGATGTCCGATTGGTGCTTGATGCCGGTGTTCCAGCGCGCCTGCAGTGCCCCGATGTCGAAGCGGCTGGTGTTGTCCACGGTCCAGCTGCTCAGGCTGCTGTGGGTGCGGCGACCGATGTAGCTGGAATCCTCCACTGGCGGATAGAACAGCCGGGTCTTGTTGCCGGCGAAGGTTGCACGCAGGTCGATCCACGGCGAATAGGGTGTGTAGTGGTAGCTGGCGCGCTGGTTGCGCGCGGAAATCTGCCACGGATAGTTGTGGTAGAAGTCGTTTTCGTAACGCATGTGGCTCAGGTTCAGCCGGTGCTGGTCGCTGGGCTGCAGGCGTGCTTTCAACAGCCAGCTGCTGGGCTGCTGGCTGCCCGGGTCGGCGTTGTTCTTCTGCCCACGCGCGGTTGCGTATTCGCTGCTGCGGCTGCTGCTGGCAGCCGCCAGCAGGCCGAACTGGCGGTCGCCACCCTCTTCACTGTGGCGCCAGGCACCGGCGAAGGTACGGCCGCTGCCGTAGCCGTTGTTGCCGTGGCGATAGCCTGCACGTAGGCCCCAGTCACGGCCCTCACCAAGCAGATCGTCGATATCCAGCGTGCGGAAGTTGGCACTGCCGGCCAGCGTACCCGCACCATCACCACCGGCGTCCGCACCGCGTTGCACGTCCACGCCGGCCAGCAGGAAAGGATCGACATAGGCGAACGGACCACCCGAGCCATGCCCGGCATTGTTGCGGAAGGTCTGGGTGACACCGTCGATCATGGTGTTGACCCGGCCAGCACCGGTCATGCCGCGGATGTTGACCTGCAGGCCCGGCTGGCTGCGCGAATGGAAGCTGTGGGTGCCAGGCATCGAGCGCAGCAGGCTGTTGCCTTCCTGGCGTTCAGCCATCGCCACGCGCTCGCTGCCGATCGAAGGCGCAAAGCCATCGCGGGTGGCTGGTACATACTGGCTGGCACCTGCACCGGGGGAATGGCCGTGCGCGGTATTGCCCTGCACCCGCAAGGGCCCGGTGCGGCGGCTGCCATCGCCGCGCTCGGCCGGCGCCGGCTCCAGAGTGGCGCGGCGCGCATCGATGAAGCGCGGGCGCAGGCCGCTGCCCGCCAGCAGGCGCGTCAGGGCCTGCGCATCGTCGAAGTCGCCGCGAAGGGCGGGCGCGGCATGGCCAGCGGGAAGCGCCGCGCCGATCACCAGATCGACACCGGTCAGCCGGCTGTAGGCGTCCAGCGCGGCCGCCAGTGGCTGGGCGGGCAGATCGTAGCTTCGAGTGGCGGCCTGCGCGTGGGCGCTGTCTGGCAGCAGTGGAACGGTGCTGGCGCAGGCCAGCGACAGGGCGAGGACAAGGGGGCGGGGGCACAGCATCGGGGGCTCCAGGGGCTGACGCAGAGCGTCGTCATCCTGGGTAGACGCGGTGATGGGCCCAATGTCAGGGTGCATCGCGCTGCTCCTCGCGCGGCGGCAACCACACCTGCATGCCCGCGCCGATACGCAGTACACGCACATGCAGCTGCGCGGCGAGCTGGTCGCGGTTGCTGGCGGCACCATCTGCATTGCCCAGTAGGGTGACCGGCCGTTGGCGAAGCCGTGCACCGACGATCCAGGTATGTCCGCCATGCCAACGGTCCAGCCCCTGGGTGACGTCGGCAAGCGGCGCCGAAACCCAATGCAGGCGCCGTTCGCGCCAGGCCAGGGTGCTGTCGTCTGCCGGATGTGCTGCAGCAGTCGCTTGTCCGTTGAAGCGTATCTGCTGCCCCTCACTGGCCTGCACGCTGGCGGTACCGCTTTCTACACGGACGCTGTGCTCGGTGACCGTGACCACGCTGTTGTCGCCCTGCACGGCCAGATCAAACGCGGTTCCCAGCGCAGTGACCGTGCCCTGTGGAGTGTGTACCTGGAATGGCCGGTCGGCATCGGCGGCGACCTTGAACCAGGCTTGCCCCTGCTGCAGCTGCAACTGGCGGCGCTGTGCATCGACGCGCACATGCACTTCGCTGCCCGGTGACAGCAGGACGTGCGAACCGTCTGGCAGGGCTTCATCACGGATCTCGCCTGCAGCAGTGCGCAGTACCTGCGCAGCGGGTGGCGAGGCGGTGCGGCTGTACAGGCCGAGCGCGCACAGCAGCAGTACCGCAATGCCGGCCTCGCCCAGGCGCCGCCGCTGCCGCCGTTGCTGTTGCCGTTGAAGACTGGGCAAGGTGGCACCGGCCTGCCACAGCTGCTGCAGATGCTGGTACTGCGCAACATGGCGCGAATCGGCCTGGCACCACTGGTCGAACGCGTTCTCGTCGCGGGTGCCATCGTGTCCATCCAGCCACCAGCGTGCGGCTTCGCGCGCGATCGCGTCCTGGCTCATGCGCCGGGCACCTGCTGCAGGGCGACGAGGGCGCGCAGCAGATGGCCGTGCGCAGTCTGCCGGCTGATGCCGAGCTGGCGCCCGATCTCGGCCAGCGCCAATTGTTCAACCCGCGCCAGCAGGAACACCTGGCGCGAGCGCGGTGGCAGCGCGGCGATGATCGCATCGAGATGACGCAGCTGTTCGGCGTCGAGCAGTCGCTGCTCGGGCAGTGGTGCAGGATCGACGAGGGCGTGCAGCTGCGCTTCATCCAGCGCTTCCTCACGACGGCGCTGACGTTGCCGGAAGTGATCCGCGATCAGGTTGTGGGCAACGCGGTACAGGTACGCGCGGCCATTGCTCAGCAGGCCGCTGGCGGCGACTTTGACGACACGCAGCCAGGTTTCCTGGACGACGTCATCGGCGTCGCTGCGTTGCGGGAGTTTGCGGCGGACATGGGCGTGCAGCGGCCGGTAATGGGCCGCGCACAGCTGCGCGACATCCGTCGGTTCGACAGGCGTGGACACGGGGCGGGCGACAACTGGGAAAGGGAACAGCCCGCGGCGGCAAGGGCAGCGGCTGCACCTTACAGCAAAAGAGAATCATTTGCATCAATGGCGCGAGGCACGGCACGCATGGGTCACCGCGGCGTCAGCGCGGACGATAGTCGCAGTGGATCTGCAGGGCTTCGGTGGCGTTGTGATGCAGCTCGAAGCCGCACTGCTGCAGGCTGCGCTTCACCTGCACGACGGCTTCGGAATGACGGGCAACGCGACGATCCTGCCAGCGCAGTGGGGTGAACACGCCCAGGGGCAGCAGCCGCAGCCGCTTGCCGTGCAGTACCAGTGAGACATCGACATGACGGCCATCGATGTCGTGCCCGTTGGCACCGAAGATGGCATCGATCTCATCGCGGCGTTGCGGGTAGCAGGTGCGGAATGCTGCGATGCCGAGCCGTCGTACCGCGCGGCGGAAGCCGCCGAGACGGCTGTGGCCGGGTTCGAAGCCACGGGTGAGCAGCAGGCGCAACCCGGCAGGCAGCATCGCCTGCGCGTCGAGCAGGCGTTGCAGTACCTCTTCTTCCAGTTGGATGCGGGTGGAGGGCCAGCGCGGGGCGATGAGCAGTCCGTGGTGGTTGCCGCGATGCAGGGTCAACATGCGTGAAGCTTCGCACGCGGGCGAACAGCCGCGGTAGTGCCGGCCGCTGGCCGGAAGATCCGGATGCCGGCCAGCGGCCGGCACTACCATCGGGTCAGATGTCGCGGTACTGGATCTGCGAAGCCAGTACCCGCAGGCCATCGGCATTGCTGGACAGGATGCGCTCTTCGCCGACACCTCTCTGCCGTTTCAGCTGGAAGCCCTGATCGGCAGGCAGCTGTGCGGCAATGGCGTCCATGCGTTGCAGGGCATTGGGGCCGCTGCAGTCGAAGTGGCCCCAGTGGGCGCCATCGCGGTGGATCTGCAATCGGTAGTTCATTGCGGTGTCTCCGGCAGGTCCTGCAGCCAATGGTCGAACATCGCGGTGGCGGCCGCTGCCAGCGGTGCGCCATAGCGACGCGCCTGTGCGCGCAGGTCGTTGGGATCGATGCCGGCCTGGGCCAGCTCCAGCGTGTGGCCGATCAGCCAGCGCTCGAACTGGCGGGCGTCCAGTTCCGGATGGCATTGCAGGGCCAGTGCGTGGCTGCCGATGGCGAAGGCCTGGTGACGGCAGGCCGGCGTGCTGGCCAGGCGGCGTGCACCGGCCGGAAGTTCGAACGCCTCACCATGCCAATGCAGTACCGGAATGCCCTGCAGGGACTGCAGCGGAGAACGCTGGCCTTCATCGGTCAGCAGCAGTGGCGCAAAGCCGATTTCCTTGCCACCACTGGGAGCGACACTGGCACCGAGTGCGCGCGCCATCAGCTGTGCACCCAGGCAGATGCCGAGGGTCGGCCGCTGCCGCTGCAGCCGGCGCTGCAGCAGGGCAATGCTGTCGTTGACGAAGGGGTAAGTCCCTGTGTCATTGGCACTGATGGGACCGCCCAGCACGACCAGCAGGTCGGCGGTTTCGGCGTCATCGAGCGCATCGACGCCGGCCTGCAGCAGCTGCAGCTGCCAGCCTTGCGCCAACAGCAGTGGCTGCAGGGTGCCGAGGTCTTCAAAGCCAACGTGCTGCAGGACAACCGCGTGCTTCATGCCGGGGCTCCGCTGTTCGGCCAGTAGAAGCTGTCCGGGGTGGCGCGGGCGCCGAAAATGGCCTGGCCGACGCGGACCACGGTGGCACCTTCCTCGATGGCCACTTCGAAATCACCGGACATGCCCATCGACAGCTGCGACAGGTCCAGGTCGGGCGGGGCGGTGCGTTGCAGCTGGTCGCGCAGTTCGCGCAGGCGCACGAAGCAGGCGCGCACGCGCTCGACGTCGGGGGTGAAGATGGCCAGGGTCATCAGGCCGCGCACGCGCAGGCGATCGAAGGCTGGCAGCTGTTGCACGAAGGCCTCGACCGCGTCGGGTTCCAGTCCGTACTTGCTGGGTTCGGCCGAGGTGTTGACCTGCACGAACACATCCAGGGTGCGCTCTTCCAGTTGCAGGCGCTGCTGCAGGGCCTCGGCTACGCGCAGGCTGTCCAGCGCCTGGAACTCGCTGGCAAAGCGCGCCACGTAGCGCGCCTTGTTGGTCTGCAGATGGCCGATCACCGACCAGTGCACGCCCAGGTCGGCCATCGCTTCGGCCTTGCGTTGTGCCTCCTGCACCTTGTTCTCGCCAAGTTCGTGGCAGCCTGCGGCCACCGCCATGCGGATGCGGGCTTCATCGACGGTCTTGCTGACCGGCAGCAGGCGCACGCTGGCCGGGTCCCGGCCGACGCGGGCGCAGGCATCGGCGATGCGTTGGCGCACCGTGACCAGGTTGGTGGCGATCTGTTCAACGGACTGGGCGACGGGCCAGTCGGCGGCGGCAAGGGGCATGCGGGCACCTCCAATGCAGGGCGGCCAGGGTGGGATACACTGGCACAGGACAAGAGATATTTTGGCATAGGACAAAATGAAAATCACCGGGCACAGTGCCGAGTCGATCTTCGACAGCATCCGTGAGGGCATCGGCGAGGGCCGCTTGCCGGCCGGCAGCGTGCTGCCGCCGGTGCGTGAACTGGCCGAGCAGTTGGGCGTGAACCGCAACACCGTGGCCGCTGCCTACAAGCGCCTGGATGCGGCGGGCCTGGCCAGCACGGCGGGCCGCCGCGGCACGGTGGTGCGTGGCCTGCCGCCGCCGCTGGCGCGCGAGGGCAGTACGCCCGGGCTGGCGCTGCAGGACCTGGCCGGTGGCAATCCGGATCCGCGCCTGCTGCCGAACCTGCGCCTTGCCCCGGCCGCACCGCGGCTGTATGGCGTGGGCACGGTCGACCCGAGGTTGCAGGCGCTGGCGCGCGCCTCGCTGGATGCGGACTGCCCGGCGGGTTATGCGCTGGAGCTGACCCATGGCGCGGTCGATGGCATTGAACGCCTGCTGGCGGCCTGGCTGCTGCCGGGGGATCGCATCGCGGTGGAGGATCCGTGCTTCCTCGGCAGCCTCAATGTGCTCAATGCCGTGGGCCACGCGCCGTTGCCGGTGGCGGTGGACGCGCATGGCATGCAGGTCGAATCACTTCGGCAGGCGCTGGAGGCCGGTGCACGCGCGGTGCTGCTGACCCCGCGTGCGCACAACCCGACCGGGGCCAGCCTGGATGCGAAGCGGGCACGGGCGTTGCGCCAGCTGCTGGCGGCCTACCCGCAGGTGGCGGTGCTGGTCGACGATCATTACGCGCTGCTTTCGCAGCAGGCCTACCACTCGGTACTGCCGCTGGATGGCCGGCGCTGGGCGCTGTTGCGTTCGTTGTCCAAACCGCTCGGCCCCGACCTGCGCCTGGCCTGGTTGGCCTGCGATGAAGAAACCGCGATGCGGTTGCGGCTGCGATTGGCGTCCGGCACCGGCTGGGTCAGTCATCTGCTGCAGGATGCGGCGACGTCGGTGCTGGCGTCGGCAACGCAGCGGGCGAAGATCGCCTCGGCAGGTGAGCGTTACCAGCAGCGCCTGCAGTCGCTGCAGGAGTTGCTGCGCGCGCGTGGCATGCCGACGCCGCTGCCAATGGAGGGATTGAACCTGTGGCTGCCGTTGTCGGCTGACAGCCATCCTCAGGTGCTGGCACTGGCTTCGCGCGGATGGCATGTGCGGGCGGGCGAAGTGTTCGCGGTGGCGGCGCCGGGACATGGTCTGCGCATCACCTGTGCGGCGCTGGGGACGACGCAGCTGCGGCAGCTGGCCGATGACCTGGCGGCCGTGTGCGGGGTGTAGCGTCGAGCATGGCTCGACGCTACAGAAGCCGATCAGGGCGCGGCGTTGGCGCCAGGGCGCACGTAGTAGGACTGGCCGCTGTCATCGACGAACATCAGCTCCGGCTTGCCCTGCCAGGAGGTGAGCATGGCGCCGGTGTTGTTCTGGTGCTTGACCATCAGGCTGGCGCCGCGATCCGGGTTGGCGACGACCTTGAATACTTCGGTAGTGCCGGTGGCATCGTCGAGGGTGAGCAGGGCTTCGCCGCCGCGGTCGCTGGTGCCATAACCACCACGCTCGGAACCGTCGGGGCCAAGCAGGATCAGGCCAGACAGGGCGGTGGCGCGCGGCCCCTGGGTGCGGCCCTGGCTGAGCGGGTCGGGGACCGGTGCGCCGAGGATCACCCGCGGCTGGCCGCTTGCATCGTGGATGACCAGGCCGCGTGCTTCGATGATGCGCTGTGGCGATTGGCTGCGATGCAGGTTCCAGGCGGTCCAGCCGGAAACAAGCAGGGCGAGGGTGGAGACCACCAGTGTGGTCAGCAGCAGCGCACGGGGCATCGGGTGGTCCTTCCTTGGATGTGCCGACGATAGCGGATGCAAAAGGGGATGGATAGAGTCGACTGTCAGTCGACCGCTGTTCGATCAGATCACGGAGATTCCCGCGCTGGCGCGCGCAAGTCGACTGACAGTCGACTCTACCTCTACCTGCTCGACATCACCCAGTGGCCGTTACGCGGTGATTCCCGGCGTCAGTGGAAATCGCGGCTGTGGCTGCGCAGTCCCTGCAGCAGTTCATCCAGGCAGTGCATGCGTTGCACGATGACGTGCTGGACGCCATCGACGCGTTCCAGGCGGCCATCGACCTGCATCAGCTGGGTATCGACCAGCACCCGGTGCTGGCGATCGGCCAGGTGCCGCCAGACCACGGCGTTGACCATGCCGGTCTCATCCTCGAGCGTGAGGAAGGTGACACCGCTGGCGGTCTGTGGGCGCTGGCGCATGCGTACCAGGCCGGCGATGCGCACGCGACGGCCATGGCCATGGCCCGCCAGTTGCGCGGCATCCAGGCAGCCACGGCTGCGCAGCTGCGCACGCAGGAATGAGATCGGATGGCGGCCGAGGGTGGTGCCGGTGCTGCGGTAATCGGCCTGCATGTCCTCCCAGGCGCTGGGCAGCGGCAACGGCACGCGGGCTTCGGCGGTGGCGCGGGCCTGGTCGAAGAGCGGCAGCCGGTTTTCCACGCCGGAGATATCCCAGCGTGCACGATGGCGATGGCCACTGAGCCCACGCAACGCACCGGCATCGGCCAGCAGGCCCTGCTGGCGGCGGTCCAGGGCGGTGCGCTGGCACAGGTCGCCGACATCGTCGAACGGGCGCCGCGCACGTTCGCGCATGATGGCCTGCACGGCGGGTTCATTGCAGCCATCGACCAGGCGCAGGCCGAGCCGGATCGCCGCCGGCCCCTTGCTGAAATCCAGGGT
This sequence comes from Stenotrophomonas sp. YJH_SMC_4, assembly GCF_059371575.1. Classification (NCBI taxonomy): domain Bacteria; kingdom Pseudomonadati; phylum Pseudomonadota; class Gammaproteobacteria; order Lysobacterales; family Lysobacteraceae; genus Stenotrophomonas; species Stenotrophomonas sp. YJH_SMC_4. The sequence continues at coordinate 83,127 of NZ_JCAFUR010000004.1, read as the reverse complement.
GCAGTCCCAGTCGCTGTGGCGCACGTCCACCGGCAGCACGCGGATGCCATGCCGGCGCGCGTCCTGCAGCAGCTGGTCGGGGCTGTAGAAGCCCAGCGGCTGGCTGTTGATCAGGCTGGCGGTGAACGCGGCGGGGTGATGGCATTTCAGCCAGCAGCTGTTATAGGTCAGCAGGGCGAAGCTGGCGGCGTGGCTTTCCGGGAAACCGTAATCACCGAAGCCCTTGATCTGCTCGAACAGGTGCTCGCCGTATTCGCGGCTGAAACCGTTCTTGAGCATGCCGGCCAGCAGCTTCTCGCGATGCGGTTCCAGGCCGCCACGGCGCTTCCACGCCGCCATCGAGCGGCGCAGGGCATCGGCCTGGCCCGGCGTGTAGCCGGCCGCTTCTACCGCCAGCTGCATCACCTGTTCCTGGAACAGCGGCACGCCCAGCGTGCGTGCGAACACGCGTTCCAGCTGCGGTGGGTAGAGCGGGTTGTCCGGGTCGTTCAACGCGTCCGGTCCCTTTTCGCGCAGGATCCGGCGCCGCTCCAGATAGGGGTGCACCATGTCGCCCTGGATCGGGCCGGGGCGCACGATCGCCACCTCGATCACCAGGTCATAGAACGTGCGTGGCTGCATGCGCGGCAGCATCGCCATCTGGGCGCGCGATTCGATCTGGAACACGCCGATGGTGTCGGCGGCGCAGATCATGTCGAAGGTCTTTGCATCCTTGGGCGGGATCGCATCCATGCGTCCTTCATGCAGGCCGTGCTGCTTCAACATCGCCAGGCATTTGCGGATGGCGGTGAGCATGCCCAGCGCCAGGCAGTCGACCTTCATCAGGCCGGTGGCATCCAGATCGTCCTTGTCCCACTGGATGACGGTGCGGTCGGCCATCGCCGCGTTTTCTACCGGCACCAGGGTCGACAGCGGATGCTCGGAGATGACGAAACCACCCGGATGCTGAGACAGGTGGCGTGGGAAGTCGATCAGCTCGGCGGTCAATGCCAGCAGCCGCCGCATCAAGGGCGTGTCCGGGTCGAAGCCGCGCTCGCGCAGGGTTTCCGGCAGCGGGATGCTGCCACCCCAGTGGTCCATCGCCGCGCCGAGTTCGTTGACCTGGTCCATCGGCAGGCCGAGCGCACGGGCGACGTCGCGGATCGCGCTGCGGCCACGGTAGCTGATTGCTACTGCGGTCAGTGCGGCGCGCTCGCGGCCATAGCGCTTGAACACGTACTGCAGCACTTCCTCGCGGCGCTCGTGCTCGAAGTCGATGTCGATGTCCGGCGGCTCATTGCGCTCGGCGGAGATGAAGCGTTCAAACAACAGATTGCTGCGCGCAGGATCGATCTCGGTCACGCCCAGCACAAAGCACACCGTCGAATTGGCCGCCGAGCCACGCCCTTGGCAGAGGATGTCCTGGCTGCGGGCGAAGCGCACGATGTCATGCACGGTAAGGAAGTAGGAGGCGTAGTTTTTCTCCCGGATCAACGCCAGCTCATGTTCGATCTGCTTGCGCTGTGCGTCCTTGATGCCTTCTGGCCAACGCCAGGGAATCTTTTCTTCGACCAGCTCGCGCAGCCAGCTGTCCGGGTCATGCCCCTCCGGCACCAGCTCGCGTGGATAGGTGTACTGCAGCTGTTCCAGGGTGAAGTGGCAGCGTTCGGCGATGCGCAGGGTCTCGGCCAGCAGTTCGGCGGGATACAGCTGGGCCAGCGCGGTGCGCGGACGCAGGTGGCGCTCGCCGTTGGGAAACAGGCGCCAGCCGGCTTCGGCCACGCTGCAACGATGGCGGATCGCGGTCAGCGTGTCCTGCAGGGCGCGGCGGCGTCGCACGTGCATGTGCACATCGCCACTGGCGACCAGCGGCAGGCGGTGGCGTTCGCCGAAGGCCTGCAGCTGCTGCAGGCGGCGTGCGTCGTCGTGCTCGTGGTGCAGTTCCACCGCCAGCCACAGCCGATCATTGAAGCCGGCGCGCAGCAGTTCCAGGTCGGTGGCGGCCGGTTGCCGGTCCAGCCACAGGCACAGCAGGCCGTCGGGCAGGCCGAGCAGGTCCTCGCGCAGGCAACGGTACTCGCCTTTGGCCGCGCGCCGCCGACAGGTAGTGATCAACTGGCAGAGCCCGGCATAGGCGGCCTGGTCGGTGCACAGCAGGGCCAGCTTGGGTCCGTCCTCGACCTGGAATTCGGCGCCGACGATCAGCGCCACGCCATGCGCCTTGGCCGCCTGCCAGGCACGCACGATGCCGGCCAGCGAGCATTCGTCGGTGATCGCCAACGCGCGGTAGCCCTGGCCGGCGGCGCGCGCGAACAGCTCTTCGGCGATCGAAGCACCACGCTGGAAACTGAAGGCCGACAGGCAGTGCAGTTCGGCGTAGCCGGGCAGTTCGCTGTGCATGGCGGCTCAGCCGAACCAGCCGTGCAGCATCCACGGCGCATGCGGATCGTTGCGCTCACGGAAAGCCCAGCCGCGCTGGCCGTGTGCGGTTTCCACCACGTAGTAGTCGCGGCGCGCGTCGGCCTGGTCCCACCAGCCCGATTCGATCCGCTCCGGCCCGGTGACGATGCGCAGCCGCGGATCACGCAGCGGTTGCGGGGTGTCCAGCAACCAGCCAGGGCGCAGCGGCCAGTACGACGGAGGCTTGGCCGCGGGCTGGCTGCCGCTGGCGCGTTCGGGGCGATGATCGGCCTGCACCGCCAGCGGCTGCACGGCGTCATCGCCCAGCCGCGCGCGCAGGCGCTCGCGCAGCTGGTTCCAGGGCATCGCCTGTGCCGGGCGGGTATCGAACAGGTCGCGCGCGGCGGGCACGAACGGTGGCAGCTGTTCGGCCTGCAGGCGCAGTGCGCGGCTGCCGGCCGGCAGGGCGAACGCTTCCATGCGGTTGCGCGCGATCTCGAACAGCAACGCGGGATCGCGTTCCGGTGCCAGCAGGCCGATGGTCAGCACGCTGGCCGGCAGCAGATCGTGCTCGAAATGCAGGTCGAAGCGCTGCACGCCGCCATCGCGCGAACACAGGAACGCGGCCAGGTCCAGCAGCAGGCGACGCAGCGGGAACAACAGGGCCTGGCTGGATTCGATCTCGTACTCGAATTCGATGCGTGCATCGAAACGGTCCGGTGGCTGGTAGTAGCGCAGTGGCGCGGTGGGTAGCCCACGCAGTGCATCCAGCTGCTGCAGGACCTCGGGGGCAAAGCGCCGGGCCAGGCTGTCGCGCGGCAGATCGAGCACTGTGCCCAGCGTGCGCAGGCCGGAGCGGCCGAGCACCGTCACCGCCTCGTTGGGCAGGCCGCAGCGCGGCAGGGGCAACTGCGCCAGCGCCGCCGGCAGTTGCTGTGCATCGATGCCGAGGCCGTCGTGGACGTTGGCCAGCACGCGCGCGGCATGTGGGGTAGGTGCGGCCACCAGACGGTGACGGAAGCCGAGTTCGTGCAGTTCGTTGCGCAGCCGCTGCTGGATCGTCAGCCAGTCACCGAACAGGGCGCGGCTGGCGCCGATCTCCAGCACCAGTGCATGCGGGAAATCGAGGCTGACCTGCGAGCTGTAGGCGTAGGCCCAGCTGGCCAGCAGCTGCCGGGTGTGCTGTTCGGCGTTGGGATCGTAATCGTGCAGGTGCATGTCCTGCACCAGCACCTGCGCAGCCGACAGCAGCATGCCCGGGCGCAGCCCGGCTGCGCGTGCCGACGGGCTGACCGCACGCAGTACGCGACGCTGTGCCGGCCCCTGCAGCAGCACCAGTGGGCGCTGCGGATCCGGCTGCAGGCGCAGCACGCTGTCCAGCGCCAGCTGCGGCAACAACAGGCAGGCCCAGTGCATGGCGCGGCCTCAGTGGGCGATGGCCAGCGGCAACGGCTGCGCCGGCGGCAGGCCGCCTCGGCACTTCAGCACCCGCACCTGGCCGTGGTCGAGCTGCAGGCGCAGGCTGGCCGGAGAGGGATTGCGCGCCGCCTGCGCCTCGCGGAACACGAAGCCCAGGCACTGGCCGCTGTCGGCGGCGACCTGCAGCCGGCGCAGGGCGCGATCGTCGGCCTGGTGTGGCCAGCACAGCACCGCCGCGCAGGCGGCAGAGCGCAGGCACTGCTCGGTGGCCCAGAGCGCCTGTTTCGGCGCTGCGTGGATGATCTGCAGCTGGGCCAGGTCCAGCCCGGCTGCCGCCCAGGCCGGGGCATGCGGGCGATAGGGCGGGGCGACCAGCACGATCGGGCGGTCACGCAGGCTCAGCTTGGCCAGCGCCGGCCAGACCAGCGCCAGCTCACCCACCCCGGGCGCCGCTTGCAGTACCTCGCACAGCCCGCTGGTGGGCCAGCCACCGCCGGGCAGGCGTGCGTCCAATGCCGGGTGCCCGCTGGCCAGGTGGTCGCTGGCCGGCCCCTGGCGGGCCGGGCCGCGCCACAGCTGGCGCCCGTCCAGCAGCCGGTCGAGGGCGACGACGGCACCCATCAGCCGGCCCTCCAAGGGAGGCGCCGGGCGGGCTGGAAACGGCAGGAACGGGCGGAAACGGCGGGCATGGCGCGAGTATCGACGGGCCGGTATCAGGGGCTGAGACCAGACATGCTACTCGCCTTGTGAGTAGAATTACTAATGAAATCGGAGGGTCCGGTTTCAGGTTGCTGAAGGGGTAAAGGAGTGCCGACCAAGGTCGGCACCCACAGGCCCTGGTTACGGGCGCACCGGCAGCGCCACCGGGCGCAGCGGCGCGGCATCGCCGCCGCGGATCTTCAGCGGGCCGCCGATGAAGGCGAACTCGTAGACCTTGTCGCGGGCCAGTTCGTCCAGCGCCACCAGCTCGATGATCGGCGCGCCCTGCTGGGCCAGCAGGTAGGTGTGCAGCGGCACGTAGTCGTCGGACACCTCCGAGGGGAAGGTCTCGAAGCTGAGGTTGTCGGCACCGACGATCATCGCGCCGCTGTCCTCGACCAGGAAGCGCGCCGCGTCCAGGCCCATGCCCGGCGGGTTGGCCATGTAGGCCCTGGGCTGCTCGAACAGGCGCATGCGGCCGGTGCGGATCAGCACCACGTCGCCCTGCTGCAGTTTCACCTTCTGGCGTGCCAGCGCATCCTTCAGGTCCTGGCGGGTGACGCGGTAGCTGTCAGGCAGCATGTCCACGCCCTTGGCAGCGGCCACGTCGATCAGCACGCCACGCGCGATCAGCGGCGGGAACTTCTCGATGCCGGTGACATTCCAGCCACGGTCGCCGAGGTGCTTGTCGGCCTCGAAGCCGTTCCAGATCTTCCCGTGGATGCCGAAGTGGTTCAGCGCATCGATGTGGGTGCCGGTGTGGCTGTACATCGAGAATGCGGTGCCGGTGTAGCTGCGGGTGAGGTTCATGGTCTCGCCCACGCCCATCGGGTCGTCCATCACCGTGCCGCGCGGGGTGTGGGTCATCCAGAACTGGTAGTGCGGGTCGCCGGCATCCTGCCAGCTGGGCATGCCGACGTAGTATTCGGTGGCCAGGTCATAGGCTTTGCCGCCGCTGACCCGTGACAGGATCGCCGCACGCGAGGCTTCGGTGATCAGGTTGAGGCGGCCGATCTCGTCCTTCGGCCCCCAGGGGCTGGTGCCGACCTGCTGGCCGGAGGGTACGCGTTCGTGTGCGGACACGGTGGTGGACGCGGCGGTGCCGGCCAGCAGCAGGGCCAGCGCGGTGCCCAGGGTATGTGGGGTCATGGGGAATCTCCTTGCAGGGTGGGGGAGGGTGCGGCTCAGGCCGCGACCAGGGGCGCCAGGGCCTGGCGCAGGTGTGGCAGCGGCAGGGTCTGCAGGCGCAGGCCGTTGCCGCCGATCACGGTGGGTATGGAACGGATGCCGAGGGCAGCGGCTTCGGCACGATCGGCCTGCACGCGCTGGCGTACTGCGTCGCTGCGCATGTGGTCAGCGAAGGCGCCACGTGGATGGCCCAGCGATTCGGCGATATCCAGCAGTACTTCGGCGTCGCCGATGTTGCGGTGCTGGTGCAGGTGCGCCCATTGCACGGCATCAAACATCGCGCCATGGGCGTCGTTGCCACCGAGCATGCCGGCGGCCTGGCAGGCCAGTGCGCCGAGCCAGCCGGACGGATACTCGAAGTCCTGTGCGCGCATGCCTTCGATATCGATGCGCGCGGTGTCTTCATGCGCGGCGCAGTCGGTCCAGTGGCGCAGGATGATCGCCTTGGCGCGCTCCATCGAGCCGAACACCTCGACCATCTGCGCGCGCGAGTCCTGCAGCACGAAGCTGCGGTGGCGCACCTGGATGCCGAGTTCGGCCGAGACCTGCTGCAGGCGCGGGGCCAGCACGAAGCACCAGCCGCAGACCACGTCGTGGAAGAAATCGACCACCGGCGCGGCGGTGGCGGGGGAAGGAACGGAAGACATCTGCCTGCCATCGGTGAGAGGGGAGGCGGCAGATTAGGCAGCGCGGCGTGGCCGAAACAGCACGCCGCGGGCAGCTCAGTTTTCGCTGGCGGTTACGAATCCAGGCCGGCGCAGCCGGGCAGCTCGGCGTGCAGGAAATCGATGAAGGCACGCACCTTGGGCTGCAGGTGGCGCGAGGTCGGGTAGACCGCATGCACGAAGCGCGGCGGATAGCGGTGGTCGGGCAGCACCTGCTGCAGTTCGCCACGGGCCAGTGCGGGTGCCGCCAGGAACGAGGGCAGGGCGCCGATGCCCATGCCGGCCACCAGCAGGTCGCGCAGCAGCAGGCTGTTGTTGACGGTGACGCGCGCTGGCAGGGTGATCGTCACCTGGCCATCGGGGCCGAGCAGCGGCCAGCTGCCCGGTGAGTCGGACAGGCTGTAGGCCAGCACGCTGTGCGCCTGCAGATCGTCCACCGCCTGCGGTGCCGGATGCTGCCGCAGATAGGACGGGGCCGCGCACAGCACCTGCTGCAGCGAGGCCAGCCGGCGTGCCACCAGGCGTGAATCATCCAGCTCGGCACGCAGCCGCAGCGACACATCGAAACCTTCGCCGACCGCGTCGAGCAGGCGGTCTTCCATCACCAGGTCCAGCGACAACTGTGGATGCTGCTGCAGGAAGCGCGGCAGCAGCGGCGACAGCGTGCTCAGCGCGAACGACTGCGGCGCATTGACGCGCAGGCGTCCGGCTACGTCGCCGCGCTGTTCGGCGATGCCACGTTCCAATGCGTCCAGCTCGTCGAGCAGGCGGCAGCATTCACGGTAATAGGCGTGGCCGGTCTCGGTCAGGCTCATGCGCCGCGTGGTCCGCTGCAGCAGTACCACGCCCAGATGCGCTTCCAGCGTGCGCAACTGCTTGCTCAGCCCGGCCGGCGACATGCCGAGGTCTTCGGCAGCGCGGGCCAGCCCGCCGCGTTCGACGATGCGGCGGAAGGCACGCATCAGGTTGAAGGAATCCATGCCGGCCCCGGGCGCGATGAGGGCGCCATTGTAGAGCCGCGCCATGCGTGGATGTGGGAAACGCGGCGCCGACCAAGGTCGGCGTCTACCCGGTGCGTGCGGGTTGCGCTGTTTGTTCAAGCCAGCACCCCATACGCGGCGCCAGCATGCAGGCCCCTCACTTTCCGGGTTGCCCATGAAGCACTGGATGCTCCGCCTGTATGCCCCGCTGTTCCTGCTGGGCTTCGTTGCCACTGCCGTCGTCTGGGTCGGCCATTGCCACGGTGATCCGTTGTGGCTGCTGGCCTTGCTGGCGGCCGCCATCGCGGTCTCGTTCGCCGCCGAGCGTGCCTGGCCGTACGACCCCGCGTTCAACCACGACCACGGCGACAGCCTGCGTGACAGCCTGCATGCACTGGTCAACGAAAGCCTGAACCTGCTGTCGATCGCGGCGGTGCCGCTGCTGGCGGCAATCATTCCGTGGCAGTTGTGGCCGGTGCAGTGGCCATTCGCGCTGCAGGTGCTGCTGGCCATCGTCTGCGCTGATCTGGGCATCACCCTGGTGCACTACGCCAGCCATCGCATCGGCTGGTTGTGGCGGCTGCATGCGGTGCACCACAGCGTCACCCGCATGTACGGCTTCAACGGGCTGATGAAACACCCGCTGCATCAGGCGGCCGAAGCGGTGGGCGGCGTGCTGCCGCTGCTGCTGTTGGGCCTGCCGATGCCGGTGGCTGCGGTGCTGGCTTTCGCCATTGCCATCCAGCTGCTGCTGCAGCACTCCAACGTGGACATGCGTCCCGGCGTGCTCGGCCGGGTGATGGCCTGGGCGCCGCTGCACCGCTTCCACCACATGCGTTACGGCACCGCGGGCGACGTCAACTTCGGCCTGTTCCTGACCGTCTGGGACCATCTGCTGGGGACCGCCTTCAATGCGCCGGGTTATCGGCTGCAGCAACGCGACCTTGGCATCGGCAGCCAGCCGGACTATCCGCGCGATTATCCCGGGCAGCTGCTGGCGCCGTTCCGCGAACTGCCGCATGGCGAGGTGCCGGAGTTGCCGGAAGGCCTGCGCAGGCGCGAATGATTGAACATGTCAGGCCGCGTGCAGCTGCAGGCCCTGCAGCTGCGCGGCACCGATGCCGAACATGCGGCGCAGGCTGCGCGAGAGATGGGCCAGATCGGCGAATCCAGCGGCATGCGCACTGTCGGTCAGGTTGTGACCGCTCAGATGATGCATCAGCGCGCGGCGCAACCGTTGCCACAGCACCCAGCCGCGCAGGGTCACCGCCAGCTCGGACTGGAAACGCCGGTGCAGCTGGCTGGTCGAGAGGTGCGCGGCTTCGGCAATGTCGGCAGCCGGCACCGGGCCGGGCAGGTGCTGGGCAATACGGGCCAACGCCGCCTGCACGCGGCGGTCCAGCGGCTGTGGGCGGCTCAACCGTGGCAGCCAGTCGTGCAGTTCCATCGCAGTGCCGGGCAGCGAGTGCAGGTGCTGCTGGATCTGTTCGAGGTCGGCATGCGCCGGCTCAAGGAACACCGTACAGCCCGCTTCCGGCGCCGACAGGATCGCGTGCGGCTGGAAGGACGGCAGCCACAGCCGTTGGCCCTGCTGCCGTACGCCATCGACTTCGACCTGCCAGGGCGTACCGTCGCTCAGCAGCAGTTGATGGGCGTAGTGCGCATGTACGCTGCTGTCACCGGCATGGCCCTGCAGCACCGCCACGTGAGCATCCAGCAGCAGCGTGCCATTCCAGGGCAGGGCGAGGGAGGACATGGAGGGATTGTAGATCCACGTCATACATGGATGAATCTCCATCGAAATCGATTAATTCGACGATTGATCGAAGAGCATCCACGCATGGCGTGGATCTACTGCAGATTGCGGCGAATTGTCGAAGGCGGGGTGGGTCCGGTTGCGGGGGCGTGAGCGCCATGGATGGCGCGACCGAGGCTACATGGACGTACTTGCGCCGTCCCCCGCAACCGGACCTACCCCGCCACCCCACAGGAGCCCAGCTTTTGCTTCTGCTGTTGCATTGGCCGTTGCCTCTGCGGGTGCCGGGCGCAGCCCGGCCGTGCGCACCCTCACCGGCCGTGCGGATCCGGCCGGTGATGCACGTACTCGACCACCGTGCCATCGGGATGCACCGCGTTGAACGCCGCCCCAGTGGGTACCACCTGCAACGGGAAAATGATCTCGGCGCCCGCCGCCACCAGCTTGTCGTGATAGGGCCGAACATCGTCGACCAGCAGCGTTCCCGTGGTCGAAGTGAACGGCGCCAGCGCCGTCTCGCTGCCCTCGATCAACAGGAACGCACCGACCATCGCCAGACGCAGCCCGGCCTCCGGAAACGGGAACCCCGCATCGGCCACCACGCCCTGCAGCTGCTCGTAGAAGGCCACACTGCGTTCCAGCTCACCGGGTGCCACGAACACCCGGATCAGCACGCGCGGCGCGCGCTGGCTGGAGGTGTCACAGCGGTCGCGCCAGAGATGGTCGAAGTCGCGATGGACGGTCATGGGCTCGGTTCGTGGCCAGGGACCCTCATTATCGGCAGCCTCGCGCGGCGCGCTGATGACCGCCGGTGATGGCCTGATAACCGCTGGCCGGGTTGCCCCTGTGACTTAGGTCCTGTTGACAGGTGTGAACGCCCTCGCACAATCTTCACAGGATTGGGTCGCCCTGCGCGGCCCGGGCAGGCAGGTTGTCACGCCGGGAGGAGGGTCCCGCGCGCAGACCGGCTCGTCCATCGGCCTGCGGGACGTTGCCTGGCAACCCCTGCGCGGCATGAACGCTGCACCCTTCGGCGGCACTTTCCCTGGACCGATTGCCTTGGCAACGGAATTACGCCTGCCGATGAAAACGTTTACAAAGCCGCTTGCACTGTCCCTGGCCCTGTCTGCCGCACTGGCCGCCCCGGCCTGGGCCGACCCTGCCGCGTTCACTGTGCTGACCCTGGAACAGGCCCCGACCGCCGAGGCGATGCCGGCCCTGGCCGCCCAGCTGAAGACCCTGCAGGTGGACGCGGTGAGCGTGCGCCAGGTGCAGCGCGGCATCGGCCAGGTCGATCCGCTGCAGGTGCTGGCCGATGGCCTGGGCTACGCGTACCGCTTCATTGCTGCCGGCAAGGATGATGGCCAGACCCAGCGCGGCCAGGCCGTGCTGACCCGGCTGCCGATCGCTGCTGAATCCGGCCCCGACCAGCCGGGCCTGAACTACCTGCGCCTGGACGACGGCCGCCACACCGTGGCGGTCTATACCGATGCCGGTGCAGGTGCGGCGCAGCTGCCGGCGCTGGTCACCCGTTCGCGGCTGGGTGCACCGGCGGTGCTGCTCGGCGCGGTGGCCGGTGAATCGGCCAAGGCCGCAGGCTTCGATCCGGCGCGTGTCGCGCTGGAAGCCGATGCCAGCTATTTCAGCGATGGCTTCCAGGCCGCCAGCAGTGCGCCGTTCAAGGTGGAAGGCAGTACCCTGCGCGCCACCCTGCTGACCCTGGCCTACGCCGACGACACGCATGGCGACAGGCCGTGGATGGACACCACCCTCAACGCCGACGCGCGCGCTGCGCTGCTGCTGAAGGCGATGACCGAGGATGAGAAGTTCCAGATGCTGCACAGCTACTTCGGGCTGGGCAAGGACGGTGGCCCGCTGCCGGAAGGCGCAGTCGGTTCGGCCGGTTTCGTGCCGGGCGTGGCGCGGCTGGGCATTCCGTCGCAGCAGTCGGCCGATGCCGGCGTTGGCGTGACCAATCCGGGTGGCATCCGCCCGGGCGATTTCGCCACGGCGATGCCGTCGGGCCCGTCCACCGCATCGAGCTGGAACCGTGAAGTCGCCTTCGCCGGTGGCGCCACGATGGGCCGCGAGGCATGGCAGCAGCGCTTCAACATCCTGCTGTCGGGCAGCGTCAACCTGCAGCGCGACCCGCGCAACGGCCGCAACTTCGAATATGCCGGTGAAGATCCGCTGCTGGCCGGCTCGATGGTTGGCGCGCTGATCCAGGGCGTGCAGAGCCAGCACGTGATCTCCTCGATGAAGCACTTCGCGCTGAACGACATGGAGACCCGCCGCAACTTCCACGACGTGCGCATCGGCGAACAGGCCATGCACGAGTCGGACCTGCTGGCCTTCGAGATCGCGCTGGAAGCCGGTCGCCCGGGCGTGGCGATGTGCTCGTACAACAAGATCAACGGCACCTACGGCTGCGAGAACGGCTACCTGATGAACCAGGTGCTGAAGCAGGAATGGAAGTTCCCCGGTTTCGTGATGTCCGACTGGGGTGGCGTGCACAGTGGCTCGAAGGCGGCGCTGGCTGGCCTCGATCAGCAGTCGGCCGGTGAAGTGTTCGACGCGGCAGTGTTCTTCGACGAACCGCTGCGCCTGGCCGTGCACGGCGGCGTAGTGCCGCAGGCGCGCCTGAACGACATGGTGGCGCGCATCCTGCGCACGATGTTCCTGCATGGCAACTTCGACAACCCGCCGCAGCACCAGAAGGTGGATGCCGAGGCCGGTTTCGCCGTCGCCCAGCGTACGGTGGAAGAAGGCAGCGTGCTGCTGCGCAATGAGGGCAACCTGCTACCGCTGGCCGACAGCGTGAAGCGCATCGTCATCATCGGCGGCCATGCCGACAAGGGCGTGATCGGTGGCGGTGGTTCGTCGATGGTGGGCGTGACCGCAAAGGGCACCAATGCGGTGCCGGGCGTGATGCCGACCACCTGGCCGGGCCCGGTGATCTTCCACCCGTCCTCGCCGCTGGAATCGCTGCGCGCCGCGCGCCCGGACGCGACCATCGAGTATGTGGACGGGACCAATGCCGCCGCTGCGGCCAAGGCCGCCGCGCAGGCTGACGTGGCCATCGTGTTCGCCACCCAGTGGGCCGCCGAATCGGTGGACCTGCCGGACATGCAGCTGCCGGACAACCAGGATGCCCTGATCTCGGCAGTGGCCAAGGCCAACCCGAAGACCGTGCTGGTGCTGGAAACCAATGGCCCGGTGCGCACGCCGTGGCTGGCGCAGGTGCCGGCGATGCTGCAGGCCTGGTACCCGGGCATCCGCGGTGGCGAAGGCATCGCCGCGCTGCTGACCGGCCAGGTCAATCCGTCGGGCCGCCTGCCGGTGACCTGGGTGACGGACGAATCGCAGCTGCCACGCCCGCACATCGACGGCCTCGGCTTCAAGCCGGCCAAGCCGTTTGGTGATGTGTTCGATTTCGATATCGAAGGCGCCAACGTCGGCTACAAGTGGATGGCGGCCAAGGGCCTGACCCCGACCTTCGCCTTCGGCCACGGGCTGTCCTACACCTCGTTCACCTATGAAAATCTGAAGGTGAGCGTGGAGGGCTCGCGCCTGGTCGCCAGCGTCGACATCCGCAACACCGGCAAGCGTGCCGGTGCCGACGTGGCCCAGCTGTACCTGAAGCTTCCGGCTGGCAGCACCACGCCGATCCGCCTGATCGGCTATGACAAGGTGAACCTGCAGCCGGGCGAACAGCGCCGCATCCGCATCGAAGCCGAGCCGAAGACCCTGGCCCACTACGATGCACAGGCGCGCCAGTGGAAGATCGACGGTGGCACCTACCAGGTCCAGCTGTCGCGCAATGCGGCCGAACCGCTGCAGAGCGTGGACGTGCAGCTGGTGGAGCAGGTGCTGCGCTGATGCCTGAAGACACGGCCCGCACAGGGCCGTGTCTGAAAAAGGGGACGGAGGGGATTAAGTCGTTTATGCACAAACGACTTAATCCCCTCCGTCCCCTTTTTTCATTTGCCAAACCACCCGCGCAGGAAATCGATCAGCTGCCGCACCTTCGGTGAGGGCTGCGTGCTGTGCGGGTAGACCGCGTATACGCTCTGCTGCGGGAAGCGGTGCTGGCGCAGCACCGGGCGCAGCCGGTCCTGGGCCAGGTCGTCCTCGATCAGCCAGCGTGGCAGCACGGTGACCCCGGCGCCGGCCACGGCGAAGGCACGCAGGCTGCTGGCACCATCTACGCGCACCACCGCATTGCCCGGGTTGGTGGCAAACAGGGCGTCGCTGCCATCCGGCGCCACCACCGGCACGTCGGCCAGGCGCGGGTAGCCGAGGCGGGGCAGGGTGCCCAGCTGCACGGGGTCGTCGGCAGCATCGGCAGAGGGCAGGCGTGCCAGCAGGGACGGAGCCGCCACGGGGCACAGTGGATGGCGTTCCAGTTCGCTGGCGTGCAGGCCCGAATCCGGCAGACGGCCAAGACGGATCGCCAGGTCGAAGCGCTCGGGAATCAGGTCCGCCGGCGCGGGAGACGTGGACAGGTGCAGCTGCAGCGCCGGGTGCCGCGCACGGAACGCCTCCAGCGCAGGAATCAAGCGTAGCTGGGCGTACTCCGGCGTGGTGGTCAGGCGCAGCACGCCCTGAAGCTGGTGCTGGTCGCGGCGCGCGGCATCGATCGCTGCCTGTGCGGCGTCCAACGCCTGCACGCAGTGCTGCAGGAACTGTTCGCCGGCCTCGGTCAGGGCCAGGTGGCGGGTACTGCGCAACAGCAGGGTCACGCCCAGCTCCTGCTCCAGCCGCTTCAGGTTGAAGCTGACCACCGCGCGGCTGAGGCCGAGCCGATCAGCTGCTGCGGTGAGGCTGCCGGCCTCGACCACGGCGCGGAAGATATCGAAGCGATCGAGGCTGACCATGGCAATTCATTGTCAAAGTGGATTTGACAGTGTTGCAGTTGCTGTCGTGTTTTTCCAACAAGGCCCGCACGGCATGCTGGCCGCTTCCCTGCTGGAGCGCCGCCGATGCCGTCCCCCCGCCTGCGCCATGAGGCGATCTTCCTGCTGGCGTTCGCCCTGGATCTGGTCAACATGTTCATCGCCACGGTGGCCTATCCGGCACTGGCAGCGGAACTGCACGCTGATGTCGGTACCCTGGCCTGGGTGGGCACCGCCTACATGCTGGGCCTGAGCGTGGTGATTCCGCTGGCGCCTTGGTTGGCCGCGCGCTGTGGTGAGCGTCGCCTGCTGCTGGTGGCGTTGCTGTTGTTCGCGGTTGCCGCTGTGCTGGCCGGCGCCGCACCGGGTATCGGCTGGCTGCTGGGCTGGCGCCTGCTGCAGGGGCTGGCCGGTGGCCTGCTGATTCCGGTGGCACAGGCGGCAGCGTACCGACAATGCACGCCCGACCAGCGTGGCGCGCTGACCCGCCGCATCCTGCTGGTGGCCCTGCTGGTGCCGGCACTGGCGCCGGCGCTGGGCGGGCTGTTGGTGCAGTGGTTGTCCTGGCGCGGCGTGCTCTGGGCCAGCCTGCCGTTGGCGGTGATGGCAATTGGCCTAGTGCTGGCCTGGATGCCGGCCGATGGCGCGCGCAGTGCGCCGCGCCTGCAGGCCTATGCGCTGTCTACCGCGATGCTGGCGCTGGGCGCGTTGCTGCTGGCGCTGACCTGGCTGGGCGAGTCCGGACATCGCGGTGCCGGTGCCGTGTTGCTGCTGGTCGCGCTGCTGCTGGCGGCGGCCCACCTGCGGCATGCACGTCGGCAGGTGCAGCCACTGCTGCGCTGGTCGCTGCTGTCCCACCGTGGGCTGCGGCTGGCGATGCTGGTGTATCTGGCCGTGCCGGGCGTATTCATCGGCAGTCAGCTGGTCAGTACCCTGCAGCTGCACCAGGCCGGTTACAGCGCGGCACGCATCGGCGCGTTGATGCTGCCCTGGGCGCTGGCCTCGGCCATTGCGATCACGGCCAGCAAGCGCCTGCTGGCTCGCTTCGGCCCGGCCACGGTACTGCGCGCCGGTATGCTGCTGCAGGCCAGCGGCCTGCTGCTGATGGCGCTGCTGCCGCAGCCGGCCTTCGCGTTGGCCGCGCTGTTGTTCGCGCTGATGGGCGCCGGTGGCAGCCTGTGCAGCAGCACCGCGCAGACGCTGGCTTTCCACGGCGTGGAGGGTGAAGCGCTGGGCGATGCCAGTGCCCTTTGGAACCTCAACCGTCAGCTCAGTTTCTGCCTTGCTACTGCCGCCATTGCGCTGTTGCTCGCATTGGCCATGCAATGGCTGCCGGCCCACGCCACCGGCATGGCGCTGGGTCTGGCCGCGGTACTGACCCTGCTGCCGATGGCGCTGCTGCGCCGGCCGCAGTTGCTCACCCTTTCGCAACCGGAGAACATCTGATGGATACCACCGCAGAGCATGAAATCCACCACCTGCACGACAAGCTGCAGGCCTGGTTCCGTGCCGATGTCGGCGCCGATGCGCTGGAGGGTCTGATGGCGCACTTCAGCGCGGACTTCAGCATGGTCGGCATCGCTGGTCGCCGATTGGATCGGCAAGCCGTGCAGGCACTGTTCGCGGGCGGTCATGGCGCGCGTCCAGGACTGCAGATTTCCATCGACGCCGTACAGGCGGTGGAAGCGCCATCACCGCTGGCGGTGCTGCGTTATCGCGAAGGGCATTCGCTCGATAGCGGCCAGCTCACATGGCGCGAATCGTTGGCCGTGCTGCGGCGGGAGCAGGGTCGCTGGCGCTGGTTGGCGCTGCACGAAGTGCCGATGGCCTGACCGGTAGTGCCGGCCGCTGGCCGGCAACCGCGTAACGCGCCCCAGGATCATGAAGTTGCCGGCCAGCGGCCGGCACTACCGGTCGTTGGCGAGCGCGGCGGCACCGCAGGCACATGTGCCATCAGTCCTGCCTGCATCCACCGCAGAATGCAAAGCCTGCACACACTTCACGGCTCGGGGCAGGAGTAGGCTTGAAGCTTTCCTGCCGGGAGGGGTTGTCCATGCGTGTGCGTGCCGTCGCTGTAGCCATTGCCCTTTGCCTGTCCAGCACCGTGCTGGCCGCCGATACCCCGCCGATGACCCCGGACATCAGCGGCAAGCCCTTCGTTGCCCCCGATGTCGGTCGTGACTACGACAAGCGCGTGGTGATGGTGCCGATGCGTGATGGCACCAAGCTGTATACGGTGATCGTGGTGCCCAAGGGCGCCCGCAATGCCCCGATCCTGCTGACCCGCACGCCCTACGATGCCGCTGGCCGCGCCAGCCGCAGTGATTCGCCGCGCATGCGCGACCTGCTGCCGCAGGGCGACGAGGTGTTCGTCGACGGCGGTTACATCCGCGTGTTCCAGGACATCCGTGGCAAGTACGGCTCCGAAGGCGATTACGTGATGACCCGGCCGTTGCGCGGGCCGTTGAACAACACCAAAGTCGACCACTCCACCGACGCCTGGGACACCATCGACTGGCTGGTGAAGAACGTGCCGGAGAGCAATGGCAAGGTCGGCATGCTCGGCTCGTCGTACGAGGGCTTCACCGTGGTGATGGCGCTGACCGACCCGCATCCGGCGCTGAAGGTGGCCGCACCGCAGAGCCCGATGGTCGATGGCTGGATGGGCGACGACTGGCTCAACTACGGTGCGTTCCGCCAGGTCAACTTCAACTATTTCGCGATGCAGACCGAGAAGCGCGGCAAGGGTACGCCGCTGCCCAGCCTCGGCTATGACGACTACAGCACTTTCCTGCGGATCGGTTCGGCTGGCGACTACGCGCGCTTCACCGGCGTGGACCAGCTGACCTGGTGGAAGAAGCTGGTCGAGCACCCGGCCTATGACGGCTTCTGGCAGGGTCAGGCGCTGGACGCGGTGATGGCGAAAACACCGTTGAAGGTGCCGACCATGTGGCTGCAGGGCCTGTGGGACCAAGAGGACATGTGGGGCGCCAACCACGCCTACCAGGCAATGGAAGGGCGCGACAGCGGCAACAACCGCAATTACCTGGTGATGGGGCCGTGGCGGCACAGCCAGGTGAACTACAGCGGCAGCGAACTGGGCGCGCTGAAGTTCGACGGCGATACCGCGCTGCAGTTCCGCCGTGATGTGCTCAAGCCGTTCTTCGACCAGTACCTGGTGGATGGCGCGCCGAAGGCCGACACGCCGCCGGTGCTGGTCTACAACACCGGCGAAAACCACTGGGATCGCCTGAAGGGTTGGCCGCGCAGCTGCGACAAGGGCTGTGCTGCCAGCAGCAAGCCGTTGTACCTGCGGGCCGGCGGCAAGCTGGCATTCCAGGCGCCGGCGGCGGGCGAGGGCGACTTCGAGGAGTACGTGTCCGACCCGGCCAAGCCGGTGCCGTTCGTGCCGCGTCCGGTCCGCTTCGGTGACCGCGACATGTGGACCACCTGGCTGGTCAAGGACCAGCGCTTTGTCGATGGTCGCCCGGACGTGCTGACCTTCATCACCGAACCGCTGACCGCGCCGCTGCGCATCGGCGGCGCGCCGGTAGTGCACCTGCAGGCCTCGACCAGTGGCACCGACAGTGACTGGGTGGTGAAGCTGATCGACGTGTATCCGGACCAGGAAGCGTCGACGCCGGAGATGGGTGGCTACGAGCTGCCTGTGTCGCTGGCGATCTTCCGTGGCCGCTACCGCGAAAGCTTCAGCGATCCGAAGCCGCTGGCGGCGAACCAGGTGCTGCCGTACCGCTTCGGCCTGCCCAATGCCAACCACACGTTCCAGAAGGGCCACCGGGTGATGGTGCAGGTGCAGTCCAGCCTGTTCCCGCTGTACGACCGCAACCCGCAGACCTACGTGCCGAACATCTACCTGGCCAAGCCAGGCGATTACCAGAAGGCCACGCAGCGGGTCTGGCACAGCGCGGCGCAGGCGAGCTACATCGATCTGCCGGTGTATTGAGGCGGAGAGGATGACGCCGGGCATAGCCCGGCAGCACGTGTAGTGCCGGCCGCTGGCCGGCATCCGCGATGGCGCAGGAGCGTGTCGACCAAGGTCGACACCTACCAAGGCTGGGCCATGGCACTTCGATTCAGGCGGCTGCGGTAGTGCCGGCCGCTGGCCGGCATCCGCGATGGCGCGGGAGCGTGTCGACCAAGGTCGGCACCTACCAAGGCACCTCACCCCACCTTCGAGGGGCCCGTGCGCCAGCGGCTGGGGACCAGGCCGAAACGCTTGCGGAATGCCGCTGCGAAGTTGCTGGGATGACGGTAGCCGCTGGCGGCGGCGGCCTGCTCGACCGTCCAGCCGTCCTCGCGCAGGCCCTGTTCGGCGTGGCGCATGCGCTGCTCGTGCAGGTAGTCGAACACCGAGCAGCCGTACTGCTGGGCGAAATGACGGCGCAGCGAGCTGGGGCTCATGCAGGCCAGCTGGGCCAGCTCGACCAGGCTGTGGGCGTGGCTGGGGTCGTCATGCAGGTAGGCACGCACGCGCTCCAGGCGCTCGCGCTGGCCGGCCCGCAGCGTTCGTACAGGGTCGGTCTGCAGATCCTCGGCCTTCAGGCCAACGGCCAGCAGCTGCAGAGCAACGCCCTCGCGCCACAAGGCGTCGATGCCATCTTCCCATGGGCTGTCGAACAACTGGCCGAGTACCGGCAGCAGGGTATGCGGAATGGCCCAGTGGCGGCATTCCAGGTGGCTGTTGAGCGCGGTCTCCAGCTGCGGCAGATGGAACAGATCCGGATCGATCTGGCCGGGCACCATGACGCTGACGCCGCGCATGCGCGTTTCGCCGGGGTGCGCACCGGTCATCTCGACCTGCTCGCGGTGGTGCGCGGTCATCGCCGTGCCGGCGCGCAGGGTGAAACCACCGCGTCGCGGAATGCGCACATCGACCTGGCCCTGCAGCATCACGCGGATGGCCAGGCCGGGACTCTGCTGGGCGGTCGCTACATAAGGAAAGCGATTATGGACGTCGGAGGCGATCAGGCTCATGCCGCCGCGCAGGAACTGCTCGTTGACCTCGCCATGGCCGGCCCACTGGTCGTCGCGCAGGTGTTCCGGGTCAGCGCGGTAATCAAAGCCATGACGGTGGCCGAAGCGGCGGTAATCGGCAAAAGTGAAGTATCGGGACATCGCTCGGCACGTACTTTGGAGGTGGACGCTGGCATGACCTCGCCCACGCGCTCTGCAACGCAGATGCAGATCCGGTCGTTACCCGCGCAGGCATGCTGGGAAGCAGTGGCGTGGGCACTCTGGATGGCTGGGGAAACGCCAGGTTGAATGGAGTGTGTCGAAGAAACTGGAAACGTTTCCCATTGTCGCCTCGATTCGCGCGCTTTTGATTCCCATAGGGTCAAAACGATTGACGATTACGGCCAAAGTGGAAATGCCGCCGAGCATACGCCGGCGTTTTGCATGCATATCCGTACGTAATTCCATACATCAACTTGAGTTGAGGTTTCATGGCTGGAACGATCGCCCGTAGACGCGGTGTCAGCCAGGCCATCACAGGAATGCGCGTAGGGTGGGGTGGTTGGCTGCTGCAGGCCACTTCGATACCCCCACTGATGGAGAACGCAGATGATTGATTACCAACTCACCAGCAAGACCGCGATCGTGACCGGCGGCGTGTCCGGCATTGGTCTGGCCGTGGCGCAGACCCTGGCGGCGTCCGGCGCGCGGATCTCGGTCTGGGACCTGAAGCAGGATGCGGTGGATGCCACCGTGGCGCAGTTGCGCAATGCCGGAGCACAGGCGATTGGCATCGCGCTGGACGTCACCGACGACGCAGCGGTGGAGGCGGCGGTGCAGCGCACGATCAAGGAACTCGACGGCCTGCATGTGGCGGTCAACAACGCCGGTATCGGCGGGCCGGCCGCCAGCAGCGGTGACTATCCGATCGATGGCTGGCAGCGGGTCATCGACGTCAACCTGACCAGCGTGTTCCTGTGCCAGCGTGCGCAGATCCGGGCAATGCGAGCCGCTGGAAGCGGCGGCAGCATCATCAACATGGCCTCGATCCTGGGCCAGGTGGGGTATGCCGGTTCCACCGCTTATGCGGCGGCCAAGCACGGCGTGGTCGGGCTGACCCAGACCGCCGCGTGGGAACATGCCGCCGACGGCATTCGTGTCAACGCGGTCGGCCCGGGCTTCATCAGCACACCGCTGCTGGAGAAGATGGACCCGAAGGTGCGCGCCACGCTGGAAGGCCGTCACGCCTTGAAGCGGCTGGGTACGGCCGAGGAAGTGGCGGCGCTGGTGGCCTGGCTGGCCAGCGACGATGCCTCGTTCGCGACCGGCGCGTATTACGCCATCGATGGTGGCTACCTGGCGCAGTGAGCGAATGCGGTCAGTAGATCCACGCCATGCGTGGAGGAATGCGTGCGGTGAAGAAGGCGTGCCATCGCCTTCACCGCCGTCCCACGATCGCCGCGCGACGCTCCGGGAAAATTCCGGAGCTTTCCCATGGAACTTACCCAGGATGTCTCGATCCTGCTGCGCGTTGCCGCAGCGATGCTGTTCGGCGGCGTGCTCGGCGTCGAGCGCGAGATGGGCAAGCACGCCGCTGGCCTGCGTACGCACATGCTGATCGCAGGGGCCGCCGCGTTGATCGTCGGCCTTGGCGACTCGGTGGCCGAGCATTTCCAGCAGGAGCGCTACCGCGACCTGCTGCAGGTTGATCCGGTACGCCTGATCGAAGCGGTGGTGGCCTGTGTCGGCTTCGTTGCCGCTGGCACCATCCTGCGTGGGTCACGCGAGGACCAGGTCAGCGGCCTGACCACGGCCAGCTCGTTGATCATGGCGGCGGCCATCGGGATTGCGGTGGGGATCAGCAAGTACGTGATTGCCATCGGCGTGAGCGTGCTGTGCGTGCTGGTGCTGGCAGTGATGCGGCGGCTGGAGAAACGGATCTCGTAGGGAATCTCGAATTGCCGGCCAGCGGCCGGCACTACCATGCGGACTAAATGGTCGGACCAATATGGCATCTAGCCCTATGGTCTAATAGGTTCCTCGCCGGAGTGGCGGTTAAATCCGCTGCAAGTGGTCTGATCGAAATCATTATTGGTACGACCAATAATCGACAGCCACGGCGATCCACCGCCTGCGGTGGGGCACCTTCCGCATCCAGTCGAGAGTCTTCATGCAGCCCTGGCAACACCTGTACGACCCCGCCGGCAACCTGTGGTTGTCGAGCCTGATCGCGCTGCTGCCGATCGCGTTCTTCTTCGTTGCCCTGGCCGTGCTGCGCATGAAGGGCTGGCTGGCCGGCACGATCACCGTGGCCATCGCGCTTGGCGTGGCCCTGCTGTTCTACCGCATGCCGCTGAGCCAGGCGCTGGGTGCGGCCGGCTTCGGCTTCGTCTACGGCCTTTGGCCTATTGCCTGGATCATCATCGGCGCGGTGTTCCTCTACAAGGTCTCGGTCAAGACCGGTCAGTTCGACATCATCCGCGCTTCGATCCTGTCGGTGACCGAAGACCAGCGCCTGCAGATGCTGATGGTCGGCTTCGCCTTCGGTGCCTTCCTGGAAGGCGCGGCCGGTTTCGGTGCGCCAGTGGCGATCACTGCGGCGCTGCTGGTCGGGCTGGGCTTCAAGCCGCTGTACGCCGCCGGCCTGTGCCTGATCGTCAACACCGCGCCGGTGGCGTTCGGTGCAATGGGCATTCCGATCATCGTGGCCGGGCAGGTCACCGGCCTGGATGCCTTCGAGATCGGCCAGATGGCGGGCCGCCAGCTGCCGTTCCTGACCGTCATCGTGCTGTTCTGGATCATGGCGATCATGGATGGCTGGCGTGGCATCAAGGAAACCTGGCCGGCGGTGCTGGTGGCCGGTGGCTCCTTCGCCATCGCGCAGTACCTGACCTCCAACTTCATCGGTCCGGAACTGCCGGACATCACCGCCTCGCTGGCGTCGCTGGTCTGCCTGACCCTGTTCCTGCGCCGCTGGAAGCCGGTGCGGATCTTCCGCTTCGATACCGAAACCAGCGCCGAGGCGGCCGCAGAGGCACTGGAGGCGCCGCGCTACAGCGTCGGCCAGATCGCCAAGGCGTGGTCGCCGTTCCTGATCCTCACCGCGATGGTCACGCTGTGGAGCATCAAGCCGTTCAAGTCGCTGTTCGCGGCAGGCGGCCCGCTGGAAGGCTGGGTGCTGAAGCTCCCGGTGCCGGGCCTCGACCAGAGGGTGCAGAAGATGCCACCGATCGTGGACGCGCCGCTCAGCTATGAGGCGGTCTACAAGTTCGACTGGTTCTCGGCCACCGGCACCTCGATCATCCTCGCGGCGGTGATCGCGATCATCGCGCTGCGCATGCCAGCCCGGTCGGCGCTGCAGACCTTCGGTGAAACCGTGCGTGAGCTGCGCATGCCGATCTATTCGATCGGCATGGTGCTGGCCTTCGCCTTCATCGCCAACTATTCGGGCCTGTCGGCAACGCTGGCGCTGGCACTGGCGCACACCGGAGACGCGTTCCCGTTCTTCTCGCCGTTCCTGGGCTGGCTGGGCGTGTTCCTGACCGGCTCGGACACATCGTCCAATGCGCTGTTCTCGGCGCTGCAGGCGACCACCGCACAGCAGATCGGCGTGTCCGACGTGCTGCTGGTGGCGGCCAACACCACCGGCGGTGTCACCGGCAAGATGATCTCGCCGCAGTCGATCGCCATTGCCTGCGCGGCGGTTGGCCTGGCCGGCAAGGAATCGGACCTGTTCCGTTTCACGGTCAAGCACAGCCTGGTCTTCACCACCATGGTCGGCCTGATCACCCTGGCCCAGGCCTACTGGCTGACCTGGATGATCCCCTGAGCCATGCACGGCTGGCCGACCACCCGCTGCGCGCTTCGGGCCACAATGGCGCCATGAGCACGCAACGTATCTCGGACAAGGTGGCCGCGCAGCTGCGCGGCCTGGTGCAGGAACAGCGGCTGCAGCCGGGCGATCGGCTGCCGGCCGAACGCACGCTGGCGGTGCAGCTGGGGGTCTCGCGCACGGCGTTGCGCGAGGCCATCGCGCAGCTGGCCAGCCAGGGCCTGCTGACCGCACGGGTCGGTGGCGGCACCTACGTGGCCGAACCGGCGGCGCGCGCGCGGCAGGCGCTGGATGAACCGCTGGCGCCGTACCTGCCGCTGTTCCAGGGCGACCCGGAATACCGCTTCGACGTACTGGAGATCCGCCATGCGCTGGAAGGCGCCACCGCCTGGCATGCGGCGCTGCGTGCCACCGACGAGGACCGCACGCGCATCGCGCAGGCCTTCCAGACCATGATGGACGCGCACGGCAAGGACGACCCCACCGGTGAAGCGGAGGCTGACGCGGCCTTCCACCTGTCCATCGCCGAGGCCTCGCACAACCTGGTGCTGCTGCAGGTGATGCGCGGCCTGTTCGAACTGCTGCAGACCAACATCTCGCAGAGCCGCGAGAAGCTCTACACCTCGGCGAGGACCTTCTCGCCGCTGTCCGACCAGCATCGCGAGATGATGGACGCGGTGCTGGCCGGCGACCCCGAACGCGCGCGCGCCGCCGCGCATGCCCACCTCGAGTTCGTGCACACCACGCTGCGCACGCTCGATGACAACGAAGCCCGGCGTGCGCGGGCCTCGCGTCTACCTTCCCCACACGGTTGACCCCATGATCATCTCCGCCTCCACCGATTACCGTGCTGCTGCCGAACGGCGGCTGCCGCCGTTCCTGTTCAACTACATCGATGGCGGCGCGTATGCCGAGCACACGCTGAAGCGCAACGTTTCCGACCTGTCCGACATCGCGCTGCGCCAGCGCATCCTGCGCAACATGTCCGACCTGAGCCTGGAAACCGAGCTGTTCGGCGAAACGCTGGCAATGCCGGTGGCGCTGGCGCCGGTCGGCCTGACCGGCATGTATGCCCGGCGCGGTGAAGTGCAGGCGGCGCGCGCGGCCGACAGCCGCGGCATCCCGTTCACGCTGTCGACCGTATCGGTGTGCCCGATCGAGGAAGTGGCACCGGCCATCCAGCGGCCGATGTGGTTCCAGCTGTACGTGCTGCGCGACCGTGGCTTCATGCGCAACGCACTGGAGCGGGCGCAGGCCGCTGGCGTGACCACGCTGGTGTTCACCGTGGACATGCCGGTGCCGGGTGCGCGCTACCGCGATGCCCACTCCGGCATGAGCGGCCCGAACGCCTCGCTGCGCCGTATCGGCCAGGCCATCACCCATCCGCACTGGGCGTGGGACGTGGGACTGTTCGGCCGCCCGCATGACCTGGGCAACATCTCCACCTACCGTGGCAACCCGACCGGGCTGGAGGATTACATCGGCTGGCTGGGCAGCAACTTCGATCCCTCCATTTCCTGGAAGGACCTGGAGTGGATCCGCGAATTCTGGAAGGGCCCGATGGTGATCAAGGGCATCCTTGACCCGGATGACGCGCGTGATGCGGTCAGGTTCGGTGCCGATGGCATCGTGGTCTCCAACCACGGTGGCCGCCAGCTGGACGGCGTGCTGTCCACCGCACGCGCACTGCCGGCGATTGCCGACGCAGTACAGGGCGATCTGAAGATTCTCGCCGATTCGGGCATCCGTACCGGCCTGGACGTGGTGCGCATGCTGGCGCTCGGTGCCGATACCGTGCTGCTGGGGCGCGCCTTCGTCTATGCGCTGGCCGCGCAGGGCGAGGCCGGCGTGGCCAACCTGCTGGACCTGATCGCCAAGGAGATGCGCGTGGCGATGACACTGACCGGTGCGCGTCGCATCGCTGACATCGGCCGCGATTCGCTGGTCAGCCTGCCATGAATGGCCACGATGCCGTGCTGGCACAGTTGCGCGACGCGGTCGGCAGCCGCCATGTACTGACCGGCGACAAGGCCACGCGCCGCTTCCGTCGCGGCTACCGCTTCGGCGATGGCCCGGTACTGGCAGTGGTGCGCCCGGGTACCTTGCTGGAACTGTGGCGCGTGCTGCAGGCAGCGGTGCAGGGTGGGGCGGCGGTCATCCTGCAGGCGGCCAATACCGGGCTGACCGGTGGCTCGACCCCGGACGGCGATGACTACGGCCGGCCGATCGTGCTGGTCAGCACGCTGCGCCTGACCGGCATCCAGCTGTTGAACGAAGGCCGCCAGGTGCTGTGCCTGCCCGGTGCCACGCTCGACCGCCTGGAGCAGACGCTGGCACCGCTGGGCCGTGAACCGCATTCGGTGATCGGCTCGTCCTGCATCGGCGCCTCGGTGCTGGGCGGCATCTGCAACAACTCCGGCGGCGCGCTGGTGCGCCGTGGCCCGGCCTACACCGAGCTGGCGCTGTACGCGCGGGTCGATGCGCAGGGCCAACTACAGCTGGTCAACCATCTCGGCATCGCGCTGGGCGATACGCCCGAGCAGATCCTGCAGCGCCTGCAGGCCGGCGACTACAGTGCGTCGGATGTGGGGGACGGCGACGGCCGCGCGGCCTCCGATCCGCGCTACGCCGACGAAGTGCGCAAGGTCGACGCCGATACCCCGGCGCGCTTCAATGCTGATCCCAGCCGCCACTACGAGGCTGCCGGTTCGGCCGGCAAGCTGGCGGTGTTCGCGGTGCGCCTGGATACCTTCGAAAAGGAGGCCGCCGAAGTCTTCTACATCGGCAGCAACCGCACCGACAGCCTCACGGCGATCCGGCGCCAGCTGCTGACCGGCTTCGAGCGCCTGCCGATTGCCGGTGAGTACATCCACCGCGATGCCTATGACATCGGCGAGCGCTACGGCAAGGACAGCTTCCTGCTGATCGATCGCCTCGGCACCGCACGTGTACCTGCCGCGTTCGCATTGAAGAGCCGCGTCGACGGCTGGTTCGAACGGCTGGGCCTGCGTGGGGTGACTGACCGGGTGATGCAGGTTCTGACCGGCCTGCTGCCCTCGCACCTGCCCAAGCGCATGGGCGAGTTCCGCCAGCGCTACGAGCATCACCTGTTGCTGAAGGTCTCTGCCCAGGACGCTGCGGAAACCGAGGCCTGGTTGCGCGCCTTCTTCGCCGGGCACGAAGGCGGCTTTTTCCACTGCACGGCCGAGGAGGGGCGCAAGGCGTTCCTGCATCGCTTCGCCGTGGCCGGTGCCGCGGTGCGCTACCGCGAAGTGCATCGCGGGCAGGTGCAGGACATCGTGGCGCTGGACATTGCCCTGCGCCGAGATGATGCCGACTGGTTCGAGCAGTTGCCGGCCGATGTCGACGGCCGCCTGCTGCACAAGCTGTATTACGGGCACTTCCTGTGCCACGTGTTCCACCAGGACTACATCGCGCGCAAGGGTGAAGACCCGATGGCGATCGAGCACGCGATGTGGGCGCTGCTGGACCAGCGCGGTGCCGAGTACCCGGCCGAGCACAATGTCGGTCACCTGTACCCGGCCAAGCCGGCGCTGGCCGGGTTCTACAGGCAGCTGGACCCGAGCAACACGTTCAATCCCGGTATCGGCCAGACCTCGAAGGCCAAGGGCTGGGGTGGCTGCGATTGCGGATGATGTAGAGCCGCCCCTATGCTCGGCTGCTCCTGCCGACAGACAGCAGACGAGCATGGCTCGACGCCGCCCGGGCAACGGTTACCATCGGAAGCCCATCCGCAGGAGCCATCCATGCCCACCGCCGCCGTCCGCGCCACCCTGTGCACTGCATTGCTGGCGACCCCGCTGCTGGCGCTGGCCCAGAGCGCGATCCTGCCGCAGCAGCGCGATGCCGCCGGCAACGTGATGGAGCCGCTGGGACAGGTACTGATCGCGAGTGAGACTGGACCGTCGGGGCTTTATGACTGCACGCGGGACGGCAACTGGTGCGTGCGCGTGCAGCCGGTTGCCGAGGAGGGTGACCGGCCGACCGTGCTGGAAGTGCTTGAGAAGGCACCGGGCCAGGGCAAGCCGCACAGCTACCACGTCAGCATCGACGTGCCGCAGGAAAGCGAGCTGTCGCTGTGGCCATGGATCGTGCGGCTGGCCCCTGGCGTGGGCAGCGATGAACCGGTGACCGACCCGCAGCAGCGCGCCCGCCAGAATGTGCTGGTGGGTGGCATCGTCAAGTTCAGCACCATGTACTCCGGTGGAGGTGCCGACGCGTCCACGCTGCAGCTGGCACGCGTGCGTCACCTGCAGGACGACATCCAGGTGGACGACGACGTGCTGACCGTGCCATGGCTGGGCAATGCGATGATCCGCGCCTGTTTCAGCGAGCAGGACATCAAGCAGCGCGCCGGTGCCTGCCACGACGAATACGGGTTCTCGGCGAAGCTGGCGCTGGATACGGTTGCCGAGGGCATGCCAGTGCTGCGCTACCAGACCGTGGCGACCCGGTACCCGGCCGGTGTTTCGCGCTTCGAGGATTCGCTGGCCAGGGGGCCGCTGAAGAAGCAGGATCTGCGCATCGAACAGGACCCGGCGTGTACCTACACCCGGCTGTTCCGCTTCGGGGCGGGGATGTTCCACCCGGACCAGGCACTGCCGGACTGTGCCGGCTATACCGAACCCTGAATTGTAGCGTCGAGCGATGCTCGACGGGTCTTCGGACGGGCGGCGCGAAAAGCCAGTCGAGCATGGCTCGACCCTACAAAAGCGGTGGCGGCGCTTACTCGCAGCGCGTGGACGTGATGATGTTGTCCTTGTCCACGAACACGCGCAGGCGGTCCTGGCGGATGTCCTTGGTGGTGATGGTGCTGGGGCCGATCGGGTTGACCAGGCCGGCGCCACTCTCGCGGGACAGGCGGCGGATGTTGGGCTCATTGGCCGGCTGGCCGATCGCCCAGCCCAGCTGGCTGGCGTCGCAGCGGCCGCTGCCTTTGACTTCCGGGCCAGGCGTACTGACACAGGCCGACAGCAGCAGGGCAGAGGCCGGCAGCAACAAGGACAGACGGAATGCAGACATGCGAGCGCTCCTGCGCAGGGAAGATGGCGGGAACGATAGCACCGAGCGTGCGAAAGGCGTCAGCGTCCCGGTCATTGCCGGCACAGCGTGGTCATTGCATAGTGGGAGGAATGGCTGGCAGTACGCCAGCGGGCAGGCCGGGCCTTTCCGGCGCAGATGTTGGATACGGTATGACGGCAGGCAGTTTCCGCGGCAAAGACAAGACGATGACGGCGCTGGTGTTGTCGTTGCTGGGCGTGGCGTTTGCCGCCTCCGCTGCCGATCCGGAACCCGCGCCGGTCGAAACCCCGGTATTCGGTGCCTGGCGCAACCTGCAGACCGAAGCGGGCTACGAGCCTGCGCAGCGCAACCTGGCGTTTGCCATGCTGCCGCAGGCGGCGACCCGAGGCGATCGTTTCGCCATCCTCGACCGTGAAGGCAAGCGGACGGTGTGCTGCCTGCAGGTGGCCAGTCCCTCGCTGGGCGTGGCTGCGCTGCGCGAGCAGTACCACCTGCCGCAGGCCTGGGTGACCGACCTGAGCAATGGCCGCAGCCCCGCACGCCCCTATGTGCCGCACGTCTATGCGATGCAGCGGGTGGACGAGCTGGTCGACTACAGCTTCGCCGATGTGCCTGGCGCCTACAGTGACCTGGGCGGGCTGCTGATTCCGGAAGGTGCAGCGCTGGAGGCCGACGGCAGCGCCGTGCGCCTGGGGGACACCCGCTACCCGCTGCATTTCCAGCGCCAGCCGCACGCCGATGACGATGGGGCGCTGGACCGCTACAGCCTGCAGGCCGGCGAGGGTGCCGCCCCGATCGTGGTTGAAGTGCCGTTCGGCACCTACTGATTGCAGCTTCGCACTGGCTAGAATGCAGCGCGGCGCTGTCTGCCGTGCCTGCTCCGTGAGTCGTTGCCGTGTCCCTGCGCCCCTTCCTGCTGTCGTCCCTGCTGCTGTTGTCCGCCTGTGCCAGTGCGCCGCCGCCGGCCCATTCCGATGCATTGTGGCGATTGATCGAACGTGACTGCCGGGGCGCCGAAGGTCCACGCGGCGACTGCCTGCGCGTGGAGACGGCCGCAGACCGCCGCGATGTGCTGGTCAAGGATGCGCACGGCGACTACCAGTTCCTGCTGATGCCGCTGGACAAGGTGAGCGGTATCGAGAGCCGCAGCCTGTACCAGCGTGGTGCACCGAACTACTTCGCTGCCGCCTGGCAGGCGCGCAGCCACACCGAACAGGCCTTGCGGCAACCACTGCCGCGCAACGTCGCCAGCCTGGCGTTGAACTCGCCGCACGGCCGCTCGCAGCACCAGCTGCATATCCACGTGGATTGCCTGCGTGCCGACGTGCTGCAGGCGCTGGACACGCATGCTGCCGCCCTCGGCAGCCGCTGGGCACCGCTGCCGGTCCTGCTGCGCGGCCATCAATACCAGGCACGCCTGCTGGCGGGCGCGGAACTGACCGCCAATCCGCTCAATCTGCTGGCTTACGACCTCGCAGGCGTGGACGATGTTGGTCAGTGGAGCCTGGTCGTGGCCGGCCGGGACGCCGTGCAGGGCGGCCCGGGTTTCATCCTGCTGGCGACCCGGGTGGACGCCGGCACCGGCAACGAGGCCAGCGCCGAAGAACTGCAGGACCACGCCTGCTCGGTGCTGACCGGCGCAGGCGACGCGTTGGAGCGGGTCCGCTAACCCGGTGGCTGCTGGCGGCTGCGCCAGACCGGTGCAGTCAGCGCCAGCAGCTGGCGGTCCTGCCAGCCATCCAGATCCAGATGATGGTCGCGCAACAGGCCTTCGTGCTCGAAGCCGAAGGCGTGCAGCGCAGTGGCGAACGGGTCACTGCAGTCCGGTGGCAGCATCACGAACAGGCGGTGCACGCCCACATCCTCGAACAGGAACGGGCACAGCGCGCGCAGCGCTGCATCCACGTGCGGGTGCCAGTGCTGCAGCGACAGCAGCTCGGCGCAGCGCGTATGCAGGGACTGCAGGCGGACATGCAGCTGGTCCAGGACAGTGCCGTGCTCGTCATCGAACACACCCAGCAGCAGCTGGTCGTTGTCCTGCTCCAGCCGCGAGCGATGCATGTGGGCAAGGAAGCGGGCTTCTTCGTCGATACCGGCCGGATGGCGGCGCCCGCGTCGGCGGCGGTCGTCGAACAGGCGCCAGGCCGGCAGATCGGCCCGCTGGAACGGGCGCAGGGTGACCGGTGCCACCTGCAGCTGCAGCAGATGGCGGCGCGACACAGGGCGCAGCGGGGGGAGGAGGGATGTGGGGTACGGGGTCATCATCCCCGGAACGATGGCAATGCCCGCTTCGCCAGACCATTCAAAAGATTGCAAAAACGCGACGACCACCGGGCGGAGCCTGATTCGGTTCAGGCATAAGTCCATCAGGGCTGGTCATTTCCGTTGAAACCATCCATTCAGGACACTTTCGTTACGGGATCGTTATGCGCCGCGCAGGCCTCCGGTCCCATACCACCCGTCAACTCCCCCAGGAAGCCCATGTCCGCCTCCCACAAGGCGCTGCGCCCGCGTCCGCTGGTGCTCGCGCTGTCGTCCCTGATGCTGGTCTCGTCGCCGGCCTTCGCGCAGGAAAGCGCACCCACCTCATTGCAGGAAGTGAAGGTCACCGGCTCGCGCATTCCGCGCGCCAGTGTCGAAGGGCCGTCGCCGGTGACCGTGATCAGCCGCGAGCAGATCGACGCGCAGGGCTACCGCAACGCGTTCGACGCGCTGAGCGCCCTGACCGAAAACACCGGCAACGTGCAGGGTGAGGACTTCGGCAACACCTTCACTCCGGCGGCCAACACCATCAACCTGCGCGGGCTGGGCCCGAACCGCACGCTGGTGCTGGTCAACGGACGCCGCCAGGCCGACTACCCGCTGGCCTACGAGGGCTCGGTGAACGTGGTCAACCTGGCCAACATTCCCAGTGCGCTGATTGAGCGCATCGAGGTCTTGGCGGCCGGTGCGTCGGCGGTGTATGGCTCCGACGCCATCGCCGGCGTGGTCAACATCATCCTCAAGGACCGCTTTGAGGGTGTGGACGTGAACGTGCGGGCCGGCGGCACCCAGCAGGGCGGTGGCGACAACCAGCGCGCGCAGGTGGTTGGTGGCAGTTCCGGCGAGCGCTGGGATGCGCTGTTCGGCTTCGAGTTCGATGTGCGCAAGGCGATCCATGCGCGCCAGCGCGATTTCATGGACTCGCTGGATGATGACCCGGCTGGCAAGGCGCCGCAGGCGACCGCGATCGCGTATCGCCGCAACGCTGCCACCGGTCGCAACATCGATCCGGGCGTCAATGGCTGCGACGCGGCGTCGGACATCTATGGCGGCAGCGTGTTCCGCGCCTTCAACCCGCGCCAGGGCTGGTATTGCGGCAGCAACGAGGCCGCCGCCAGCTACTGGACGGTGCAGACCGAGAAGCGCAATCTCAACGGCTACGGCCTGCTGACCTTCCACGTCAACGAGACCACCGACCTGTTCGCCGATCTGGCCGTGGGCAGCGCACGCATCACCAACAACACCCGTGCGCCCACCTGGACCTCGGCCCGCAATTACTTCTACAACCAGACCACCGGCAACCTGGAAAGCTGGTACCGCCGCTTTGCACCCGAGGAAATCGGTGGCCTGCCGCGCAATGCCAACCGTTTCCTGGAAAATTCCTGGTCGTTCAACGTCGGCGCGCGCGGCCAGATCGGTGACAGTGGCTGGGATTATGAAGCGGTCTACAGCCGCTCACGCTACGAGAACCGCACCCGTCGCCCGGTGCTGCTGGCCGGCATCAATGAATACCTGCTTGGCCCGAAGCTGGGCGTGCGAAATGGCGTAGAGGTCTATGCGCCGGACCCGGCGCGCCTGTTCCAGCCGCTGAGCCCGAATGAGTACCAGGACCTGTCCGGCTACCAGGAGAGCCGCAACGCGGCGTGGCTGCAGACCTTCAGCGCCAGCGTCAACGGCCGGCTGTTCGCACTGCCCGGTGGCGACGCTGCGCTGGCCGCGGTGGTCGAGGCTGGCAGCCAAGGCTATCGCAATCGACCGGACCCGCGACTGGGCACCGGTGAATTCTGGAACACCAGCGCCGGTATTGGTGCCGGTGGCGAGCGCGACCGCTATGCTGCCGGCGTGGAGCTGCAGCTGCCGTTGCTGCAGTCGCTCACCACCACCCTGGCCGGGCGCTATGACCAGTACCGAGCCGGTGGTGAGCATATCGGCAAGGCGACCTGGAGCTTCGGCGTCGAGTTCCGCCCGATCGAGAGCCTGCTGATCCGTGGTACCGCTGCCACCAGCTTCCGGGCGCCGGACATGAACTACGTGTTCGCGACAGAGACGCGTGGTTACAACCCGGGCATGACCGACTACTGGCGCTGCCGCACCGCAGGCCAGTCGTATGACAACTGCGACTACAACGGCCTGTCGATCGATTACAGCAACCGTGCCAACCCGCAGCTGCAGCCGGAGTCGGCCAAGTCGTATGGCTTCGGCGTGGTCTGGTCGCCGCTGGCTGGCCTGGATTTCAGTGCCGACTACTACGACATCCGCATCGACAACGAGGTGACCAGCCTTGATACCAGCCGCATCCTGCGCGACGAGGCCGATTGCCGGTTGGGAAAGACGCTGGGCGGCGAGGCGCGTGACATCGGCTCACCGCTGTGCCTGGACGCGCTGTCGCGTGTGATCCGCAACCCGTCCAATGCAACCGTGCAGCCGGACCAGGTGACCCGTGTGCTGATCAATCCGATCAACGCCGCCTCCGAATCGGTTCGCGGGCTGGACCTGAAGGGCAACTGGCGTTTCGATGCCGGTCGCTATGGCCGCTTCACCACGCGCCTGGCCTACACCGTGGTGCTGGAGCACAAGTACCGGCAGTTCTCCGATGATCCGGAGCGTGACATCCGCAATTCGCTGGATGACTACCAGTGGCGCAGCAAGGCCAACGGCAGCATCACCTGGAACCAGGGTGACTGGACCACTACGCTGTACGGCAACCGCTTCGGCTCGCTGCCGAAGACCGATGGCAGTGGCCGCATCGCGCCGTACATGACCTACAACGCCAGCGTGTTCCGCCAGTTCGGCGAGAACCTGTCGGTGGGCGTGATCGTCAACAACCTGCGTGACAGCCGCCCGCCGGCGGACAAGAACGGTGGCGGCTGGCCGTTCTACCCGGTCGGCAACTACGACCCGTATGGCCGCCAGTACTGGGTGCAGCTGGACTACCGGTTCCGCTGATCCCGGGGCGAACGAAAGGCCCGGCAATGCCGGGCTTTTCTTTGCGCAGTGCATCCGTGCTGCCGGCGCGCACGTGGCATGCTGTGGCGATACACGGAGGAGGATGCGCATGGATGTCAGGGGGTGGAGTGTGATTGCCGTGCTGGCCATTGCAGGTTGCAGTGGCAGGCAGGCGGCCAGCGTGGACGAGGCTGCGGAGGCGGCCAGCGCCGCGCCCGTGCCGTCCCAGCCCAACGCAACGGCCGATGCGGGCTCAACGCACGGGCAAACGGCATCGATGCGGGTGACGGCCAAGCAGGGGCCTCCGGATGCGGAGGGTCACTTCCTCGAGGGCGAGCGCATGCTGCTGAACGAGGGTGCGGTGTCCGCACAGAGGAGCCAGGCGGTGCTGGGTTTCGACAAGGCCTTCGCGCAGGCGATCAGCCAGTTCGAGCGCGATGCAGCCGGTCACCCGGAAGTGCAGGACCTGACCCGGCTCTACAGGGCGGCCGCGACCCGGCTCATCGGCAACGACGGCACGCTGGTGTCTTTTGCCTGCGGCTACAGCCTGTGCGTTGGCGAGATCCGCAGCCGTACCGATGAGGATTTCAGTGCCTGGTCCGAGGCGATCGGCATGGACAAGGCGGCCCCGGTCTACAGCCTGGCCACGGCGCCGATGACATGGGGCAGGGACCAGCATGGTGGGCGCTTCGTGTTCTCGGTGGATCCGGCCGCCAACGGCATCACGGGCCCGTAGCGCCGGCGGATGACCGGCGCCACGGCGCGTTACGGAAGCGCCTGTTGCAGGTACGACTCGATGACGTAGCTGAAAGGCTGCTGCTGGCGGTCGCGCAGCAGGGCACGCACCTCCAGGATCACGCCGCGGTCGCCTTCGCCCCGCGGCGGCCAGAACGTCTGGTCAGCCAAGGTCTGGCGCTGGAAACCGAGCGGGCCGACCACGCGACCGAACGGTTCATCGGTGCTGTCCAGCACCTGGTTCATGGCCGGGCTGAGGTGGCCAGGCAGGTACCAGTTGTCGGCCTCGGACAGTACGCGGCTACCGCAGACCAGCTGCACGCGGCGATAGCGCAGGTCGGTACCCGGCTTCACGCCCAGCGCCTGCAGCACGTCGGTGGGCGCGGGCTTGTCCTGGCCGTGTACGCGCACTGCACGCACCCGCGCCTGTTCGGCCAGGCCGTGCTCGGCGCACCAGTGTTCCAGCGTGGCAGTGGCGCTCTGCCCGGACAGCACGCGCTGGTGCAGGCGCTCGACCAGTGCAGCCGGGGCAATGCGCTGCTGGCCCGGCGGCGACTGCAGCGGCGCAGCGGCCGCCGCATCAGTGGCGGACAGGCTGGCGATCGGGGCGGCGGCAAGCAGGGACGCGGCCTGCCAGCGGCGGAGACGATCGTGGCGGTCGGACGGGCCCATGCGGCATCACAGCGGAAACAGGCGCCCATGTTACCCGTTCAGGGGTGTGCACGGCGTGGCTGCGACCGGTTGTCGCAGGGCAGTCATCGTTCTGGTGAATGCGTGCCATCCAGATATTTCGTTGGCCGATGGCTGCGGCGAGGCGCACGATGGCGCCATTCTTGGCATTCCGGGAGTTCCCGATGACCCTCCAGTTCGTCCATGGCGGTGTCGACCGCGACGGTGCGCCACTGCATTTCCATATCCGTGATGGCCGCATCAGCGGGCTCAATGGCGAGGCGGCGCCGGCCGACGCGGCGGAATGCGTCGACCTGCAGGGCTTCGCGGTGCTGCCCGGGCTGGTCGACGGCCACATTCACCTCGACAAGAGCTTCGTCGGCGACCGTTGGCACCCGCACCAGCCGGTGAACAGCCTGCGTGAGCGGCTGGCGGTGGAGAAGGCGGCGGTGGCGGGTGCGGCACCGATGGTGGACCGTGCCGAGGCGCTGATCCGCCAATGCAGTGCTTTCGGTACGGTGGCGATGCGCTGCCATGTCGATATCGACGGCAGCACCGGTCTCGGCCATCTCGAAGCGGTGCGCGAGGCGGCACTGCGCTGCGCCGACATCATGCGGATCCAGCTGGTGGCGTTTCCGCAGGCCGGGGTGATGTCCTGTCCCGGCACCGCCGCCGTACTGGAGCAGGCGCTTGCCGCGGGCGTGGAGGTGCTCGGCGGCATCGACCCGACCACGCTCGATGGTGATGCCGAAGGCCAGCTGGCGCTGCTGTTCGGCCTGGCCGAGCGTTACGGCGTGCAGCTGGACATCCATCTGCACGAGCCCGGCGAAACCGGCCTGGCCCAGCTGCTGCGCATCGCGGCGCGGACGCGGGCCGCCGGCCTGCAGGGGCGGGTTGCGGTCAGCCATGCCTATTCGCTGGGCGACGTGCCGCTGGCGCGCGCGCTGCAGGTGGGCGAAGCACTGGCCACGGCGGGTGTGGCGATCATGAGCAACGCGCCGGGCGATCATCCTTTCCCGCCGCTGCGCGCGCTGCATGATGCCGGTGTGCGCGTGTTCGCAGGCAACGACAACATCCGCGACTGCTGGTGGCCGTACGGTAACGGCGACCTGCTGCAGCGGGCGATGTTGCTGGGCTACCGGTCCGGCTTCTACACCGATGCCGACCTGATGCTGGCGCTGGACATGGTCACCACCCACGCCGCGCAGGCGATCGGCCTGCCGCAGCATGGTATTGCCGAAGGCCGGCCGGCGACGTTCGTGGCCGTGCGTGCCGACCACGGCCCGGCCGCTGTGGCCGGGGTGCCGGTGGAGCGCCGCGTGGTGGTCGACGGCCGCTGGCTGTAGATCCACGTCATGGCGTGGATGCGCCATCGCGTGGTCTCATTCATCCACGCATGGCGTGGATCTACCCCGATGTACCGTCAGGCGTAATCGTCGGCGCGGGTGGCGACGAATTCCTCAAGCCACGCAAGCAGGTGGGCGATGTCGATGATCTCGCCCTGTTCGACGCGCTTGAGCAGCAGTGTGCTGGCGCCGATCTGCAGGCTGCTGTCGGCATAACGCAGCACCGCGTCGATGCCCCATGCATCGGTGACCTGCATCCAGGCCAGGCCCGGCACGCGCTGGGCCAGGGTGTCACCGAATGCCACGCCCAGCGCTTCCCAGCCATCGCAGTCGGCACGGTCGATCAGCTTGGCATCGATCACGCGCTGCAGTGTGCTGGCCGCCAGCGGCCACTGCACCGGCAACGTCGGGAAGCCGGCCGCCACGCGCGCGGCGATCAGCGAGCGCTGGTGCTGCAGATGCGTCTGCAGGGCAGCGGGCAGGGGATCGAAGCGGGTGGGGATTTCGTCGGACATGGCAGGGCGCCGTGGGGCACGGAAACAACAGGCACTCTACGAGGCGATTGTTGCCCGCTATACGGCCGGAGTGACCATGTTTCGATGCGTGATGCGCGAAAGGCATCCACGCATGGCGTGGATCTACCGTGGTCAGTCCGGTTCGCGCTGCACCTGCCGCCACAGCTCGCTGGCCAGCGCACGCACGGCATCGTCGGCGTCGGCACGGTGCAGCAGGCCGATTTCGTAGTTGTCGATCACCGGCAGCTCGCGCTCGCCATCGATGATGCGGTGCTCGCGGCTGACCGCGCGGCGTGGCAGCAGGCTGATGCCGATGCCATCGGCCACCGCGCCCTGGATGCCGCTCAGCGACGAGCTGGTGAAGGCGATGCGCCAGCGCAGGCCCAGCGCTTCCACGGCATGGATCATCTCGTCGCGGTACAGCCCGCGCGGGGGGAAGGTGACCAGCGGCAGCGGGTCCTGCTGCAGGCAGCTGCTGCGCAGGCTGTCGATCCAGTGCATCGGCTCGCGGCGGCAGTGCACGGCCTGGCGGCTGTTGCGGCGCTGCTTGACCAGCACCAGATCCAACTCGCCATGATCGAAGCCCTGCGCCAAGTCGCGGCTGAGGCCGCTGCTGATCTCCAGCTTCACCTGCGGGTGGCGACGGCTGAAGGCGGCCAGCATGCGCGTGGTCTGCGCGTTGACGAAATCCTCGGGCACGCCGATGCGGACTGCGGTCTCCACCATCGCACCGGCCAGCGCCTGCGCCATTTCCTCGTTCAGGTCGAGCATGCGCCGCGCGTAGCCGAGCAGGGTGTGGCCGGCATCAGTGGGGTGCACGTCGCGATGGCCGCGTTCAAGCAGGCGATGCCCGGCCAGTTCCTCCAGCCGGCGCACCTTCTGGCTGACCGTGGACTGGGTCGAATGCAGGCGCGTGGCCGCCGTGGTGAAGCTGCCGCAGTCGGCCACCATCACCAGCGCCCGCAGCAGGTCCAGTTCGAACAGGGTTCTATTCGATTTGGCACTGTCTTGCATTTGAACATTTCACTTCTGGATACCCAGGCCGACTTCTACCATGCAGGGCAGGGGCCGGCAACGCCCGGCTGTTGCTACCGTCGCACGGCGTTCCGTGGCGACGGACATGAGGAGACACTGTCATGCGCGTCCATCATTCCGCTGGTTGGCCTGCGCCGTTCACGCGCGTGCTGCTGTTGTGCCTGCTGGCCATGGTCACCCCTGCCTGCACCGCCACGTCCAGGGCCGACGCAGACGCGCGCCTGCGGGATGCCGCCAGCCGCGGCGACGCCGATGCGGTGCGACAGGCGATCGAGGATGGCGCCACGCTGGAGGCGCGCGATGGCCAGGGCCGCACCGCGCTGCTGCTGGCCACGCATGGCAACAACGTGGATGCCGCGCGTGAGCTGATCGAGGCCGGGGCAGACGTCAACGCCAAGGACGCGTTGCAGGACAGCGCCTACCTGTACGCCGGTGCGCGCGGCCTGGACGAGATCCTGGCGATGACCCTGGCGCATGGCGCCGATCTGCGCAGCACCAACCGCTATGGCGGCACCGCGCTGATTCCGGCCGCCGAGCGCGGTCACGTCGCCACTGTGCGCACGCTGCTGCGGGCCGGTGTGGCGGTGGACCATGTCAACCGGCTGCACTGGACCGCGCTGCTGGAAGCGATCCTGCTCGGCGATGGCGGTGCGCGCCACGTGCAGATCGTGCAGCTGCTGCTGGAGGCCGGTGCCGACCCGGAGCTTGCCGACGGCGACGGCGTGACGCCGCTGGCGCACGCGCGCCAGCGCGGCTATACCGGAATTGAGACCCTGCTGCGCCAGCACGGCGCGGTGCGTTGAATGCAACCCCCTTCCACCCGCACGCTGGGCGTGCCCATCAGGATGCTGTCCATGTTCCGTTCCCGTCCGTTGTCCCTTGCCATCCTCCTTGCGGTAGCACCGCTGTCGGCGTCTGCCGCCGAGCGCGCCGACCTGCTGATCCGCAATGCCACCGTGGTCGATGTCGAGCACGCCAGCACGCTGGCCGGGCAGAGCGTGGTGATCCGTGGCGAGGACATCGTCGCCGTCGGTCCGGACGCGCAGCTGCGCAGCCAATGGAGTGCGGCCCGCCAGATCGATGCCAAGGGCAAGTACCTGATTCCGGGCCTGTGGGACATGCATGTGCACTTCGGTGGTGGTCCGGCGCTGATCGAAGAGAACAAGGCGCTGCTGCCGCTGTACATCGCGCATGGCATCACCACGGTGCGTGACTGCTCCGGCGATCTGCCCGAGCAGGTGCTGCAGTGGCGTGGCGAGATCGCCAAGGGCACCTTGTTCGGCCCGCGCCTGCTCAGTTCCGGCGCGAAGATCGAAGGCATCAAGCCGGTCTGGAAGGGCACGATCGAAGTGGGCAGCGAGGCCGACGCCGACAAGGCGATTACCCGCCTGCAGCATGACAAGGTCGATTTCGTGAAGATCACCGACAGCACGCTGAAGCCGGAACTGTTCCTGTACTCGGCCAGCGCTGCGCGAAAGGCCGGCTTCAAAGCCTCGGGGCATATTCCGATGGCACTGACCGTGGAGCAGGCGGTCGATGCCGGCCTGGCTTCGATCGAGCATCTGGACTACGCATTCAAGGCCGGCAGCAAGGATGAGGCGCAGATCGCCGCTGACTTTGGAGCCGGCCGCATCGACCGTGCCGAAGCCAACCGGCGCCTCGACGCCAGCTTCGACCGTGACACTGCGATGCATGCCTACCGTGATTTCGCAAAGCGCGGCGTATTCGTGACCCCGACCCTCAACGGTGGCCGCATCCTCGACTTCCTTGACCAGGATGACCACGCCAACGATCCGTACCTGGCCTACATCGGCCCTGGCCTGCGCGCGACCTACCAGTGGCGCGTGGACCGCGCAGCCAAGGCCACGCCGGCGCAGATTGAAGCGCGCCACGCGCAGTACCACCAGGTGGCCGCGGTGCTGCCGCTGCTGCAGGAGGCGGGCGTGACGATCATCGCCGGTACCGATGCGGGCTTCCTCAATTCGTTCAACTTCCCGGGCATCGCGCTGCACCAGGAACTGCAGCTGTTCGTGAAGGAAGGCCTGACCGCACCGCAGGCGCTGTCGGCCGCAACCCGTTCCGGTCCGGCCTGGTTCGGCCAGATGGACCGCTACGGTGGTGTCGCACAGGGCAAGGCCGCCGATCTGGTGCTGCTGACCGCCAACCCGCTGCAGGACATCGCCGCCACCGGGAAGATCGACAGCGTGATCCTGCGTGGCAGCGTGTATGACCGCGCTGCGCTGGACAGGATGTTGGCTGATACCAAGGCCAAGGTGGCGGCGTGGAATGCCGAGGCGGCGAAGACGCAGTGATCGACAGGGTCAGAGCCCTTCCCGAGTGGGAAGGGATCCGACCCATGGAGTTGGACGGCATCCACGCCATGCGTGGATGACACGGCCGTTGGCCTAACGCGGTGCCGGCCGCATGCCATGCAGCTGCGGCAGTGCGGCCTTCATCGCATCGATGAAGGCGCGCAGCCGCGGCGGCTGCTGGCGCGCAGCAGGAAACACGACATGCACCGGCAGTGCCGGCGCCTGCCAGTCCGGCAGCAGCTGCACCAGACGTCCTTGTGCGAGGTCGTCGGCCACCAGCCAGGCCGAGACCACCGCTGCGCCCAGCCCGGCGCGTGCAGCCTGCTGCACCACGAACAGGTTGTCGCTGAGCAGGCGTGGGCTGATCGACAGCGTATGCGCGCGGCCCTGTGCGTCATGCAGCAGCAGGCGTTCGCGGTAGTAGGTGACCAGTGAGATCCACGGCAGTGCCTGCGCTTGTTCTGGTGTGCTGATCGCGGTGGCCTGCACCAGCGACGGCGCTGCCACGACGATGCGCGGCACTTCGGCGAGCGGCAGTGCGACCATGCGCGGTTCGTCGACCGGACCCACCCGCACCGCGCAGTCGATGCCTTCGGCGATGAAATCCGGGCGACGATCTTCAAGGATCCACTCCAGGCTCAGCTGTGGGTGCTGGGCGAGGAACGCGAGCATGGTCGGCAGCAGCTGCGCCTGGCCGAAGGCGTGCGGCACCATTACCCGCAGGCGTCCGCGCAGCGTTTCCGGTTCGCCGTGCAGTTCGGCCTGCAGCGACTCCCATTCGTCGACCACGCGTTGCGCATGGCGCTGGCAGCGCAGGCCAT
This sequence comes from Stenotrophomonas sp. YJH_SMC_4, assembly GCF_059371575.1. Lineage (NCBI taxonomy): Bacteria > Pseudomonadati > Pseudomonadota > Gammaproteobacteria > Lysobacterales > Lysobacteraceae > Stenotrophomonas > Stenotrophomonas sp. YJH_SMC_4. Next base: position 42,656 of record NZ_JCAFUR010000004.1, on the reverse strand, counting down.
CTTCGGTCAGCTGCAGGCCGTGGGTGGAGCGCTGCAGCAGGCGCAGGCCGAGCTGTCGCTCCAGTGCCTGCAGGCGGCGACTGACCGTCGGCTGGGTGGTGCCCAGCTGCACGGCAGCAGCAGACAGGCTGCCGGCATCGACGATGCGCAGGAAGGTGCGCAGCAGATCCAGGCGATCCGCGCCGGTGGCAAGGTCATTCATGCGTTTCACGTATGAAGTGTATGTGCAGGAGCCTACTACAGACGCCGGGCGAATACCGGCAGGATACGCCCACTTCCTCCTCCGGACTCCCCCAATGTCTACCCCTTCGCTATCCGTCGCCGCGCCCGCGACCGCACCCTCCACCCCGCTGGTGCTGGCAATGGCGGCTGGCGCCGGCTTCTCGGTCGCCTCGCTGTACTACAGCCAGCCGATGCTGGGCCTGATCGCCCAGGACCTCGGCGCAGGCGAGCGCGCCGCCGGCCTGGTGCCGACCTTGACCCAGCTTGGGTATGCGCTTGGCATTCTCCTGCTGGCGCCGTTGGGCGACCGCTTCGACCGCCGCACCCTGATCCTGTTGAAGTCCGCGTTGCTGGCACTGGCATTGGGCGCTGCAGCGATGGCCGGGCACCTGCCGGGCCTGCTGATGGCCAGCCTGCTGGTCGGGTTGATGGCCACGCTGGCACAGGACATCGTGCCCGCCGCTGCGGTGCTGGCGCCGGATGCACAACGCGGCCAGATCGTCGGCCGGGTGATGACCGGCCTGCTGCTCGGTATCCTGCTGTCGCGCGTGGTCAGTGGCGTGGTGGCTGAAGCATGGGGTTGGCGCACGCAGTTCGTACTGGCCGCGGTATCGGTGGCGGTGATGGGCGCGGTGATGGCGCGCGCGCTGCCGCGTTTCGCACCGACCAGCACGCTGCGCTATCCGGCGTTGCTGGGTTCGTTGCTGGCGTTGTGGCGCGAGCAGCCGCAGCTGCGCCGTGCGGTGGCCAGCCAGTCGTTGCTGGCAGTGGGCTTCAGCGCGTTCTGGTCGACGCTGGCGCTGATGCTGCATGCCCGCCTGGGGCTGGGCAGTGCGGCGGCGGGTGCGTTCGGTATCGCCGGCGCGGCCGGCGCATTGGCTGCGCCGTTTGCAGGACGTTTCGCCGATCGCCTGGGTTGCCGTGCGGTGGCGCGGCTGGCGATCGCAGTGGCGCTGGTGGGTTTCGGGCTGCTGCTGGCCGAAGCCTGGTTGCCGGCCGTTGCGCTGCTGCCGCTGCTGGTGGTAAGTGCGCTGCTGTTCGACTTCGGTTTCCAGTCGGCGCTGGTGGCGCACCAGACGCTGGTCTATGGCCTGGTGCCGCCGGCCCGCAGCCGCCTCAATGCGCTGCTGTTCACGGGCATGTTCATCGGCATGGCCGCCGGTGGTGCGCTGGGCAGCCTGGCGCTGGCGCAGTGGGGGTGGCACGGCGTGGCCTGGCTGGCAGTGGTGTGTGCGGGCGGCAGCCTGCTCCTGCGCTTGAAGTAAGGGGGGCGTTCGGCAGGGCTTGCAGCCCTGCCGAACAACCCCCTAATCGTGACCGCTGTCGTCCAGGCTGATGATGCCGCGCCGCAGCGCCTGGGTCACCGCGTGCGTGCGATCGCCCACGCCCAGCTTGTCCATCAGGCTCTTCATGTGCGCCTTCACCGTCTGCTCTGAAATCTGCATGCGCTCGCCGATGCGCTTGTTCGACAGGCCACCGGCCACGTGCCGCAGCACTTCGGTCTCGCGCGGCGACAACCGGTCTTCCACCACATGCGCGGCGATGCTCGCCGCCACCGCTGGTGGAATCGGCGCGCGCCGGCCGCCCGCAACCATGCGGATCGTGTCGACCAGCTCGTGGCGCAGCATGTCCTTCAGCAGGTAGGCGCTGGCGCCGGCCTGCAACGCCCGCACCGCACGTACGTCACCGCGGTAGGTGGTCAGCACGATGATGCGCGCGCGCGGGTCCGTCGCGCGGATCCGCACGATGGCTTCCACACCATCCAGGCGGGGCATCTGCAGGTCCATCAGCACCACGTCCGGCTGCAGCTGCTGGTAGCGTGCGATGGCTTCCTCGCCGTCGGCGGCTTCACCGAGCAGGCGCAGATCGGGTTGTGCGCCCAGCAGGGCGGCCAGGCCGTCACGCAGCAGCGGGTGGTCGTCGACCACCAGTACGCCGATCGGGGCAGGGGTTTCAGTCATGGCTCGTTCTACTCCAGGGCCAGCGCCAACGTGATGGGCGGCGGTGATACAGGCGCCGGGCGGGAACTGCCAGCGCGACTTCGGTCCCCAGCCCGGGGCGGGTCCACAGCTGCAGTTCCGCGCCAAGGCGCTGCGCGCGCTCGCGCATGCCCTGCAGGCCCCAATGGCCATGGCCGGCATTTTCGTCGGCGATGCCCACGCCATCATCGCGCACGTGTAGAAGGAAGCACCGCGTGCCGTAGGACAGCTCCACTTCGATGGCGCTGGCATTGGCATGGCGCAGCGCATTGCGGATCGCCTCGCGTCCGATCAGGAACACTTCCTCGGCGGCATCAGCCTGCAGCGGTGGGTGGGGGCCTTCCACGGTCAGGCGCAGCGGATTGGTGCCGTGCCCGGCATACTCGGCGTGCACATCGGCCAGTGCCGAAGCGAGGTCGCGACCCGCGAACGGCCCCTCGCGCAGCGCATTGACCCGCTCGCGGCCCTCGGCCAGGTTGCGCTCGGCCAGCTGCATCGCCGACTCCAGCTGGCTGCGCACCGGCTCGGGGGTCTGGGGTGACTGGCTGATCGCATGCAGGCGCAGGATAAGGCCCTGGCTGCCCTGCAGCAGGGTGTCGTGCAGGTCGCGCGCGATGCGTTCGCGTTCGCCATTGCGTTCCTGCAGGCGCGCACGGAACAGCGCGGCCAGCTGCCCGCTGCGGATGCGTACTGCCAGCACCAGTAGTGCGAGCACGGCGGCGGTGCACAGCAGTTTGAACCACACGGTCTGGATGAAGGTAGGCGCGATGCGGAAGCTGCGGCTGGCCGGTGCGGTGCTCCAGATGCCGTCCTCATTGGCGGCTTCCACCTCGAACCGGTAGTTGCCTGGCGCGAGGTTGGTGTAATACGCGCGGGTGCTGCTGCCCGCGTCCTGCCAGCTATCGTCAACGCCGGACAGGCGATAGCGGTAGCGGTTGCGTTCCGGGCGTGCCAGCGACAGCGCCACGTAGTCGATCTGCAGCTGGCTGGTGCCGGCCGGCAGGCGCAGGCCGTCCCGCAGTGGTTGCCGTTCGCTGCCATGCAGCACGTCGCCGATGCGCACGCTGGGAGCCATCGCATTGACGTGCGACCGGGTGGTGTCCAGCCAGGCCAGGCCCTGGTTGGTGGCCAGCCATAGCAGGCCGTCGTCGGCCAGCACGGCGGTGGGGATCGGTCCGCTCTGCAGGGCGATGCCCGGCATGCCATCCACCGCATCGAACAGGCGTGGCGTCACCGGCTGCCCGGTACGCAGCGCCCGCCGCAACTGATCGCTCCCCAACCGGACCAGGCCACGACTGCCATTGAGCCACAGGTGACCGTGCGCATCGGCAACCATGCCGGTGATGCCCTCCAGCACGCCGGCCATGTCGGTGCTGACCGGCATGAAGCGGCCATTGCCGAGGCGGGCGGCCAGCCCGGCCTCACCGGCCACCAGCAACAGGTCCTGGTGGTGCAGCAGCGCGGTGACCGGCCCGACCAACAGCCCGTGGTTGGCATCGAAGGTTTCGATGCGGGTCGCGCCCATGCTGCGCAGCCGGCCGTCGGCATAGCCGAGCAGCAGCTGGCCATTGGCATCCAGCGCCAGTGATGAGCAGGCCTGTTCGGGCAGGCGCGTTTCGCGCTGCCACTGGCCGTGCAGATAGTGCAGCACGCCACGTTCACCGGTGCAGACCCAGGCCTGGTCGTCATCGGCGAACAGCAGGGCATGCAGCGGTTGCCCGGTGAAGGGCTCGGGCAGCGGAATCAGCGTGGTGTGGCCGGCCACCGTGCGTGCCAGGTTGACCCAGTCGAACTGCCAGATCGGCGTGGGCGCCCGGCGCGCGGCCGCCTGCAGTTGTGCGGCGCTGCCTTCCAGCAGTGGCCGGCGCAGGTCGTACGGCTTGAGGTCCTCGCCGTAGCCGTACACACGCCCATCGCTGGCCCGCACCAGCGAGCGATAGGGATCACTGGGGCCGACCGCCAGCGTGTGCACGCTGCGCACGCGGAAGCGGTTGAGGCCCAGATTGGTGCCGACCCAGAGATTGCCTTCGCGGTCGGCGATGATCGGCACGGCCGAGGTGGCGGTCAGCCCGTGCGGCGAATCGAAACGCTCCATGCGCACGGCGCGGCTGCCGTCGAACGTGACCCGGGCCACACCGCCATGCGGGCTCATCGTGGCCCATAACGCGCCGTCGGCAGTGAACTGCAGGCGCGCGGCGACCAGGTCCGGCAGGCGTCGCGCTTCGCGTTCGCTGTCCGGCAGCAGGCCCTGCGCATTGGCCAGCGGCGAGGTGCCGCGCACACGGTCGGCCAGCCAGACTTCGCCCTGCGGGCTCTCGGTCAGCGTCGCCATCTGGGATACAGCAACGCCGGTGTCCTCGAAACGCGGTTGGCCTGCAGGACGCATCCAGATCCTGAGGTTGGCCAGTACCCAGAAGGTGCCACGGCTGTCGTGCAGCACCCATTGCACGCGGTGTTCCGGAACGCCCGTGTCTGCGGGCAGCGGCTGCCAGCGCTGGCCATCGAACTCGCGCAGCCCTCCATTGATGGCTGCCCACATGCGGCCGTCGCGGTCCTGGCTGAAGTGCGGTACCACGCCAACCGGCACGCCCTGGCCGCGGCCGTAGTTGTACAGGTGGCCGCGCGCGAACTGGCTGATGCCTGCCTGGAAGTAGCCGATCCACAGTGCGCCATCGGCGCTGTGTTCCAACGTGACCATGTTGGTGGACGGGTAGCGGGTGCCAGCCGGTGGCGCCTGCCGTTCGAAGCGACGTCCGTCGAATCGGTACAGGCCCGAACCGGTAGCCAACCACAACAGGCCGTCACGGTCCTGGCTGATGTCCCAGATGTCACCGGGTGCACCCTGGCCGACCCGCCAGGCAGTGTGCTCGTAGCCGGGCAACCCGCTGCTCACGGCCGGCCGCTGCACGGCGAGGGCGGGCAGGGCGGTCCACAGCAGCAGGCACGCCAGCAGCGCCGGCAGGCGACGCAGGAACGGGAAGGGGCGGCCACGCATGGCGCGCATTCTCGCAGGTGCGGGGCAGCCGCGGGTGACCCGAACGGGGTAGGCGCCTGGTGCCGTGGTCGGCTATCACGCCGGCATGTCCTGTGGAGTCCGGCCATGCAGCGCCTGTTCGTGATGTTCCCCGACCGCGGGCCGGGCATCGGCCTGCTGTGGCTGCGGCTGTGCGTGGCCGCTGCATTGTGCACGCCGGGCACGCACGCGGGCTGGCTGTCGGCGCTATGCCTGCTGGCGGTGGCGATGCTTGCACTGGGCGTATTGACGCCGCTGGCGGTAGTGCCGGCAACACTGGGCCTGTATGCACAGGCACTGCCGTGGCCACTGGTGGTGTTGCCGCTGGCCTTGCTGGCGCTGGGCCCTGGCGCTTATTCACTGGATGCGCGGTTGTTCGGGCGCCGCCTGCTCGGCCGTCGGCCTCCCCCATTCGGGTAGGTGCTGGCCTCGACCGACGGGGGTAGGGCATCACGCAGGGGTCACGCACCATGGGGCATCCCTTCGCGGCGTCCCGCATGGCCACCATCCTTCCGCCTGATCCGCCCGCCGCTTCACTGGCGCCGCAGCAGGTCGCTGCATTGCAGCGTGCATTGCGCTATGTCGATGAACACCTGTCACAGCCGCTGCGGGTCACCGAACTGGCGGCCGTCGCCTGCGTCAGTCGCTTCCATCTGGTGCGCCTGTTCCGCAGCGGTACCGGCGCCAGCCCGCTGCGTTATGTACGCCGTCGCCGTATCGAACGTGCGCGCGAGCTGTTGTCGGCCCAGCACCTGCCGATGTCCTGCCTGGCGCAGCAGCTCGGCTTCTTCGACCAGAGCCATTTCGTCCGCAGCTTCCGCGCCGAGACCGGCTGCAGCCCCGGCCAGTACCTGGCCGGCGATGCAGCCCTGTTGCTTCCCCCTGATCGTGTTTCCAACGGAGTCCACCCATGAGCCTTGCCACCGCCACGCCCGCCCCGGCCCTGTTGTCGCCCACCGACCATGCCCTGGTGCTGATCGACTTCCAGTCACAGATGGCATTCGCTACCCATACCATCGACATCTCCGCGCTGCGCAACAACGTGTCGTTGATCAGCAAGGGGGCCAAGGGCTTCAATGTGCCGGTGGTGCTGACCACGGTTGCAGAAGCGTCGTTCTCCGGCCCGATGTTCCCGGAACTGCCGCAGATCTTCCCAGGCCAGCCGGTGTTCGACCGCACCTCGATGAATACCTGGGAAGACCGGGCGGTGATCGACGAGATCAACCGCATCGGCAAGCGCCGCCTGGTGCTTGCCGGCCTCTGGACCAGCGTCTGCATCGTCGGGCCGGCGCTGTCGGCGCTGGCGCAGGGTTTCGAGGTCTACGTGATCACCGATGCCTGCGGCGATGTCAGCGAAGAAGCGCACGAGCGTGCGATCACCCGCATGGTGCAGGCCGGCGCGGTGCCGATGACCAGCGTGCAGTACCTGCTCGAACTGCAGCGCGACTGGGCACGCGGTGAAACCTACGACCTGACCACCGGCATTGCCCGCGACCATGCCGGCGGCTACGGCATCGGCATCCAGTACGCCAAGCGCATGTTCGGCGCGCAGGAAGGCGGGCACTGAGCATGCTGGCTGGCCATGGCCTCGACCTGGCCCTGCTGATGCTGCGCTTGGCGGCAGGAGGCTTCCTGCTGCCGCACGCACTGGGCAAGCTGTTCGGCTGGTTCGGTGGACCGGGGCTGTCCGGCTTCGCTACCGAGCTGCGCAGCTTCGGGCTGCCAGCGGTGGCACCGTTGCCGCTGTTGCTGGCCCTGCTGCAGGTGCTGTCCGGGCTGGCCGTGCTGCTGGGATGGCAGACCCGCATCGCCGCGCTTGCAGCGGCCGCCTTCATCGGTTTCACCGTCCTGTTGGCCCTGCCCAGGGGCTGGTTCTGGATGCGCGGTGGCAGTGAGTACCCGTTGATGTGGACCACGGTACTGCTGGCCATCGCGTTGGCCGGGCCCGGCACCTGGGCACTGGACGTCCATCGCCTTCCGGGAGACCTCGCATGAGTCACGATCCCCTCGATCACGGCCGCCGCAACGTGCTGCTGGCCAGCGGCGCCGCTGTTGCGCTCGGTCTGGCCGGCCGTGCCGGTGCCGAACTCGATTCCACTTCCAAGGAGCGTCGCATGAGCACGCTGGTCATCCGCAATGCCCGCATCACCACCCTCGACCCGCAGCAGCCGCATGCGCAGGCGCTGGCCGTGCAGGAAGGACGCATTGTTGCCGTCGGCAGCGACGAGGAGATCATGCGTGGCTGGGGCAATGAAGCGACCTTGATCGACGCTCAGGGCCGGCGCCTGCTGCCCGGCCTCAACGACAGCCACACCCACCTGATCCGCGGTGGCCTGAACTACAACCTGGAACTGCGCTGGGACGGCCTGCGCTCGCTGGGCGACGCCCTGGACATGCTGAAGGCCCAGGTCGACCGCACGCCCGCGCCGCAGTGGGTACGCGTGGTCGGTGGCTTCACTGCCGCGCAGTTCAACGAGAAGCGCTTGCCGACCCTGCAGGAGCTCAACGACATCGCGCCGGATACACCGGTGTTCCTGCTGCACCTGTATGACCGCGCACTCCTCAACCGTGCCGCGCTGCGCGCCTGCGGCTACACCAAGGACACGCCGGATCCGCCGGGCGGGCAGATCGTGCGTGACTCGCTGGGCAACCCGACCGGGCTGCTGCTGGCCAAGCCGAATGCGTTGATCCTGTACGCGACGCTGGCCAAGGGACCGCGCCTGCCGATCGAGTACCAGGCGAACTCGACACGCCACTTCATGCGCGAACTGAACCGGCTTGGCATCACCTCGGTGATCGACGCCGGCGGTGGCTTCCAGAACTATCCCGAGGATTACCAGGTCATCGAGCAGCTGCACCGCGATGACCAGCTGACGGTGCGCATTGCCTACAACCTGTTCACCCAGAACAAGGGCAGGGAAGTGGATGACTTCCGTGGCTGGAGCGAGATCCTGCAGCCGCGCCAGGGCGATGACCTGCTGCGCCACAACGGTGCCGGCGAGATGCTGGTGTTCTCCGCCGCCGACTTCGAACTGTTCAACGAGCCCCGCCCGGAACTGCCGCCGGAGCTTGAGCCGGAACTGCACGACGTGGTGAAGCTGCTGGTCGAGAAGCGCTGGCCGTTCCGCATCCACGCCACCTACGACGAGAGCATCACCCGCATCCTGGATGTGTACGAACAGGTCAACCGCGAGGTGCCGTTCGATGGCCTGCACTGGTTCATCGACCACGCCGAGACCATCACCCCGCGCAACATCGAACGCATCCGTGCGCTGGGTGGCGGCATTGCCGTGCAGCACCGCATGGCCTACCAGGGCGAAGCCTTCGTCGAGCGCTATGGCGTGCAGGCCGCGCGGCACACGCCGCCGGTCAAGCGCATGCTGGCCGAAGGCGTGCCGGTCGGTGCCGGTACCGACGCCACCCGCGTGGCCAGTTACAACCCGTGGGTGGCGTTGTCCTGGCTGGTGACCGGGCGCACCGTGGGCGGTCTGGCCCTGTATGGCGATGAGAACCTGCTCGAACGCGAGCAGGCGCTGCGCCTGTGGACCCAGGGCAGCGCCTGGTTCTCCGGCGACGAAGCGGTGAAGGGCACGCTGAAAGCCGGTCAGCTGGCTGATTTCATCCTGCTCTCGGCCGACTTCTTCCGCGTCGACGACGCGCAGATCGCCGACATCACCAGCGTGCTGACCGTGGTCGGCGGACGCATCGTGCATGCAGATGCCGACTATGCAGGGCTGGCGCCGCAGCTGCCGCCGGCGATGCCGGACTGGTCGCCGGTCAACCGGTTCGGTGGCTACCACGTCGGCGGTGCGGCCACCGGGTTGGCCACCACCCATCGCCGCCATCACGGCGTGGCCTGCAGTACCCACGGTGCGCACGGGCATGCCGCGCAGCACGCGGCGCCGACCAATGACCTGACCGCGTTCTGGGGCGCGATGGGATGCTCGTGCTTCGCGTTCTGAGCCTGGCGCTGCTGGCCGTGCCATCGCTGGCGCTGGCCTGCGAGGGTGGCCACTGCACTGACGCCGGTGACGGCCAATTGCAGTGGGATGCCTCACTGCGCGTGCGTGGCCTGTACTACGACCCGACCCGGTTCGGTATTGGTGGCAGCGAAGATGGCCATGGCCTGCTGCGTGCGCTGGCCTCGGCCACCTATGTGGAGGACCGCTGGCAGGCAAAGCTGCAGCTGGGCGTGCATGCTGAGAATGGCAGGGCCGGCGGACCCGGCCGCACCGACCGCAGCGCGTTGGACGTGCAGCAGGCGTATTGGCGCTGGCAGCGCGGCGGCTTCCACCTGCAACTCGGTCGGCAGGAAGCCGGCTACGGAAGCTCACGACTGTTGTCGGTGCGCGATGGGCCGAACATCCGCCTGGCCTTCGATGGTGCGCGCCTGGGCTGGAAGGGCCGCCTCGGCACGCTTGATCTGATGGCACTGCGACCGGTGGAGAACCGGCCGGGTGCCTTTGATGATCGCGGGGAGCACGGTGCCCACCTGTGGGGTGCCTATGCCACCACGGCACGCGGGCAGGGCGCGGGGCAGTGGGATCTGTATCTGCTGGACTACCGCCGCGAAGGCACACGCTTCGCGGCGGGTTCCGGCATCGAGCGGCGGCAGACCTTGGGTGCGCGCTGGTTCGGCCAGGCCGGTGCACTGGACTGGAACAGCGAGCTGGTGGCGCAGGGCGGTGAACTGCGAACGGCCGTCGGCACGCTCGATATCCGCGCCTGGACGCTGGCCACCGATACAGGGTGGCGCTGGGCGGAGCTGCCGCTGCAGCCGCGTCTGGGGCTGAAGGCCGACATCGCCAGTGGCGATGGCAATCCGCGTGACGGCCGCCTGGGGACCTTCAATGCGCTGTTCCCGAAATCTGCCTACTTCAGCGAGGCCAGCCTGCTGGCCCCGGCCAATCTGATGGACGTGCAGCCGACCCTGACCCTGCGCCTGCACGACGCGGTGACGACGGAGCTGGGCGTACAGATGGCCTGGAAGCATCGTCGCGCCGATGCGGTCTACACCACGCCGGCGCCGTTGGTGGCGTTGCCAGGCAGTGCCGGTGCTGCGCGCCGCATCGGTAATCAATACAAATCCGAAACCCGCTGGCAGGCCAGCGAACACTGGCAATGGCAGCTGCAGCTGGCCTGGGTCGATGCCGGTCCTGCGCTGAAGCAGGCCGGTGGCCAGGACACGCTGTTCGCCTCGATCGTTGGAGCATGGCAATGGTGAACGCAAGCGCGTCGCAACCCCCCGTACAGGCCGCAGGTGCCTGGTCCCCGCTGAAGATCCAGATGTTCCGTTCGATCTGGCTGGCGATCCTGGCCAGCAACATCGGCACCTGGGTCAACGACGTGGCCGCCGCCTGGGTGATGGCCGAACGCACCGGTTCGCCGCTGATGGTGGCGCTGGTGCAGTCGGCCACAACGGTACCGATCGTGCTGTTGGCACTCGCCGCCGGAACGCTGGCCGACATCGTCGATCGCCGCAGGTACCTGTTGGCGACCCAGGGCTGGATGCTGCTGGTCGCGGCCGTGATGGCGGCGCTGACTGCGATGGACATGCTGACTCCGCAGCTGCTGGTACTGCTGACCTTCTGCATGGGTTGCGGTGCAGCGATGGCAATGCCGGCGCAGGCCGCGATCGTGTCCGAGCTGGTGCCGCAGCCGATGCTGGCCTCGGCGGTGGCGCTGAACTCGATCGGCATCAACATCGCCCGCTCGATCGGCCCGGCCATTGGTGGCGTGATCGTGGCGCAGCTGGGTGCGGTGTGGGCGTTCGGCTTCAATGCCATCACCTTTGCCGCGATGCTGTTCGTGGTGTGGGGCTGGAAGCGTGATCCCAAGCAATCCAGCCTGCCACCGGAGGGCTTTGGTGCAGGGCTGAAGGCGGGCCTGCGCTATGCCAGCCGCGCTGGACGCCTGCAGGCCGTGCTGATCAAGTCGGTGGGCTTCTTCTTCTTTGCTGCGGCGATGAATGCACTGCTGCCGGTGGTGGTACGCGGCCAGATGCAGGGTGGGGCGGGGCAGTACGGCATGCTGCTGGGCTGCATCGGTATCGGTGCCGTAGGTGGTGCCTTGCTGCTGCCGAAGCTGCGCGCGCAGTTGGATCGCGACCTGCTGGTGCTGCTGGCCACGCTGTCGCTGGCGCTCAGCCTGGTCGGGCTGGCGCTGACCCGCAGCTGGTACGTGCTTCCGGCTGTGATGCTGGTCAATGGCTTCGCCTGGATCACCGTACTGTCGTCGCTGCAGATCGCCGCGCAGACGGCGGTGCCGGCATGGGTACGTGCGCGTGCGCTGGCGCTGTACATCATGGTGTTCTCGGCCGGCATGGCGGCCGGTGGCCTGAGCTGGGGCGCGCTGGCACAGCGCACCTCGCCGGAGCTGGCGTTGCTGGTGGCTGCCGCAGGTGCGGTGATCGGCGGACTGCTGGTGTGGCGCGTGCGGATTGCTGGCACCGAGGATCTGAACCTGCGTCCGGCCGGGCATTGGCCCGCACCCGAGCTGTCGGTGCCGGTGTCGAACGATCGCGGCCCGGTGCTGGTCACCATCGAGTACCGCATCGACGGTGCTGATCGTGCCGCGTTCCAGTCGCAGATGCGCGCGCTGGGCACGATCCGCCGCCGCGATGGCGCGGTGGTCTGGGGCGTGGTCGAGGACGTGGCCAGTCCAGGCATCCACCTGGAGTATTTCGTGACCCCGTCGTGGCTGGAGCACCTGCGCCAGCACGAACGCATCACCGCTGATGACAAGGCCATCCAGGAAGTGTTGCGGGAGCTGCATCGCGGTGAGCGTGCCCCCGTGGTGCGTCACTTCGTGGGTGGGCATGACCCGCTGCCTGCCGCCGTGCCGCATCACCACACCGACATCTGACCCGCCGGTGGTAGAGCCGGCCGCTGGCCGGCTGTGCGTGATCACGATGGGTGATCGGGGTTGCCGGCCAGCGGCCGGCACTACCGAAGCAGAGGCGGTTGACCCGCCGGTGGTAGAGCCGGCCGCTGGCCGGCTGTGCGTGATCACGATGGTGATCGGGTTGCCGGCCAGCGGCCGGCACTACCGAAGCAGAGGCGGTTGACCCGCCGGTGGTAGAGCCGGCCGCTGGCCGGCTGTGTGTGATCACGATGGGTGATCGGGGTTGCCGGCCAGCGGCCGGCACTACCGAAGGGGCGGCGGCACCGGTGCAGCGCCGCCGCGGTACATCAGCTGCGCGCGAACGCGAGCAGGTCGGCGTTGAACTGGTCGGCGTGGGTGACGGTCAGGCCATGCGGCGCACCGGCGTACACCTTCAGCTCGGCATCCTTGATGATCTGCGAGGACAGCTTCGCCGAGGCATCGAACGGGACGATCTGGTCGTCATCGCCGTGCACCACCAGCGCCGGCACGTCGATCTTCTTCAGGTCCTCGGTGTAGTCCACTTCCGAGAATTCGTGCACGCAGTCGTACTGGCCCTTGACGCCGCCGAGCATGCCCTGCAGCCAGAACGAATCACGCATGCCCTGGGTAACGGTATTGCCATCGCGGTTGGCACCGAAGAACGGTGTGGTCAGGTCCTTGAAGAACTGCGAGCGGTCACCGCCCGTGCCCTTGCGGATGCCGTCGAAGACGTCCAGCGGGGTACCGGCGGGATTGGCGTCGGTTTTCAGCATCAGCGGCGGCACGGCGCCGACCAGCACCACTTTTGACACGCGCTTGCTGCCGTGGCGGCCGATGTAGTGGGCCACTTCGCCGCCGCCGGTGGAATGACCGACCAGGATCGCGTCCTTCAGGTCCAGCGCCTCGATCACCGCGGCCAGGTCATCGGCGTAGGTGTCCATGTTGTTGCCATCCCAGGTCTGGCTCGAACGGCCGTGGCTGCGACGGTCGTGGGCGATCACGCGGAAGCCGTTCTGGCCCATGAACAGCATCTGCGGGTCCCAGGCATCGGACGACAGCGGCCAGCCGTGGGCGAACACGACCGGCTGGCCGGTGCCCCAATCCTTGTAGAAGATGCGGGCGCCATCGGCGACGGTGACGTAATTGCTCATTGCGGGTTCCTTGGCGGAAGGGAGGGAAGGCACTGGCAGCGGTGCCGGTGCCTTCGGCAGTACATCGCAGTGCACATCGGACGGCTTGCACGGCTGTGCTGGATTGCCCGGGCTGTGACGCGTATCGCTCTGGCATGAAGCGGCCACCGCACAGACGATGGCGGCAGCTGGTCGAGGAGCCCGCGATGCCGAGAATGCGATGCAGCCCACTGTTGTGCCTGATGCTGGTCACGGCGGTTCATGCGCAGACCAACGTGTACAAATGCGTGGACGGGCCACATCCGGTCTATCAGCAGACACCCTGCCAGGGGCATGCGGAATGGCGCTGGGAGGTGCCCGAGGAGCAGTCGCTGTCACGCGGACCGGTGCCAAAGCCGGCCGGCGCGGGCAGCGCGGTGCCGGCGCGACCGCGCACCGTGCGCTCGGGGCGGCCGCAGGCCGCGCTGATACCCATCAGCACGGACCCCAGGGCCTGTGAGCGCGCACGACAGCGCCGCGGGGAGGTGCTGGCCAAGGCCAAGCGCCTGGACTTCGTACAGCGTCGGCAGCTCGATGACGCGGTGTACGACGCGTGCCGCTGAATCCGGTAATGATGGAAACGACAACGGCGCCCAAGGGCGCCGTCGTGCGGGACTACTGTGCGCTGGCCTTCAGCGCCCGTCGCTGGCGGCAGCCGGTGCCGGCGAGGGCACGCCTTCCGGCTTGGGCAGGCTCAGTTCCGGGTTGCCCTGTTCGGCCTGCAGGATCTGGATGCGGCGCTGCAGGGCACCCAGCTGGCTGTTGGTGCTCTGCACGTCGGTGCTGAGGCTGACTGCCTGCTGCTGCGCCTGCTGCAGGGCCGCGCTGACCTGGGCCGACTGCGCCTGCTGCTGTTCCATTTCCTGCTGCAGGGTGCGCAGGCGCTCCTCGTTGTAGGCCACCAGGCGCTCGGTGTAGCGCTTGCCGGCTTCCAGGCGGGTCGTATCGATGTAGACCTGCGCCAGCTGTTCCGATTGCTGGGCAAAGGTGCGGTAGACGCGCTCGGCGTTGTCGACCGCATCGGTCTTGATCACCCGCCAGAAGTTCTTCTCCTGGAACAGGGCGACGTAATAGGTCAGGGTGTTGGCGTTGAACAGCAGGCTGGCGCCATAGTTGCCGTTGTAGGTCGTGCGCAGCTCGGTCAGCTGGCGCGAATCCATCAGCTGCTTGAGCTCGTCAACGGTGTTGCGCACCACCGGCGCGCTGCGTGCGGCCGGCTCTGCGGCTGCTTCGCGGTCGCCACGGGCAGCCATTGCCGCGGGTGCCACCAGCATCATGGCCACGGCCAGCAGTGCCGCGCCGCGCGCGTGCCGGGCGAAGACCGCGCCCCCTGAAGTTTCTCGCATGTCTAGACCATCCACGGATGAGTGTGGGTTGAGATGAAGGTGGTTCCCCGCCGGGAGTCTAGCATGGGCGCAGGCGCCGCCAAGGGCGCCCGTCACGGGTCAGTAGACCAGCTGCGCCGCGCTGCACTGGATCGACTGCACGTTGACGTCGGTGCGGCCGAGTTCCAGGCCCAGCACGCTCGCCAGCAGGTTGGTCAGCAGGGTGCCGACGCTGTTGAGCACCGGCCGCAGGGCGGTCAGGATCGGCTTGAGCAGCGTGCACAGCAGGCCGCTGCAGCTCACGCTGCCATCCGGATTGGTGACGCCGGTTCCACCGGTACCATCGAGGAAGCCGGCCGGCGCGGTCTGGATGTACGAGGCCAGGTTGTTGCGTACACACCCGTTGTAGTCGATCAGGTTGCCCAGCAGGCTGTCGCAGCGGTTGATCAGCAGGCCGCCCACCAGCGATCCCAGCAGCCCATCGAGCACGCCCAGTCCCTGGCCGGTGACGGTCACCTTGAACGCGTCCCAGACCGGACCGTCCTTGTGGCAGGTGGCCAGGTTCAGCAGGCCGCAGGCGTAGGGCAGGCCTCCGGGTACGGTCCAGCTGTTGAGCGGGGCCAGTTGCCGGCTTGCGTCGCCATCGCGCAGCAGTGGAATCAACTTGTCCACCTCATAGCGGGTGTTCGGCGGGAAGGCCGCCTGCAGGTAGCGGTCGGCCAGTGCCTTGGCAGTGTCGTTGGCGCTCATGCCCTGCTTGGGTGAGCTGAGCATGCCTGACAGCACGCGCAGCAGTTCATTGACCAGGTCAGACACCGCGTTCCCTACTGCCAGCGGGTTGATCCGGGTCGAGGCGGTCTCGCCGGCGGCCAGGGTCAGGTTCTGGGAGCTGGTCAGGGCGGGCAGGGTGATCCTGTCATTGATCAAGGGTTGTCCGAGCAGTTTCAGCAACTGCTCGTTCTTCAGGGTGGCGTCGCAGACATTGCTCCTGGAAAAGCGTTGCGCCGGGTCGACATTACCGACGCAGGCGCGCAGCACCGACGAATCGACCTGGATGGTGGCCTTGGGTGGACTGGCGCCGCACTGGATACCGGTCAGCGTGCCCATCGCGTTGGCGACATCGACATGCAGTGGCAGGTGCAGGCGCGTGCCGAGCAGGTTCAGCAACGGGCCCACCGCGAACAGGTTGTTGCTGTCCACGTCCACCATCAGCCGCACCTGCGCGTTGTACGCGCGTGTGCCGACGCCACCGATGGCGATCGAGGGCGGTTCCACCACGCCGGCCTGGATGTTGATGCCCAGCAGGTCCAGTCCCTTCACCGCAACGCCATTGCCGTCGTTGGCGATGGAGATGGCGGTACTGATCAGGTTGAGCACGTTGACCTTCGTTTCCAGCGCGCTGCCGACCGTGCCATCGGGCGAGACCACTTCGGCGAACAGACCGCCGCCACCGGACTGGCTGCCCAGCACGATGTTGAGCTTGTTGATGTCCAGCTGGGTGGCGACCAGATCGGACAGTGCACGCAGCTGTACGCCCACGGTGCTGTCGCGGCCGACCACGGTGGCGGTGGCATCGACCAGCTGTGCCAGCGAGACCTTGTTGACCGACAGCAGCCGGTTGAAGTCAGCCACGCTGAGGTTGGCGCTGACCGGGATGTTCAACGCCTTGAGCAGGCCCGACGGCGTGACGTTGGCCTGGGCGAGGCCGTCATAGGAGAGCACGGTGGCGTTGGTCACATCCAGGCCGACCAGGCGCAGGGTCGACAACAGTACCGAGTCGCCATTGGTGCGCAGCAGCTGCGAACCGACCGCGAATACTGCAGTGGGCTCCGAACGGCGGGCTACGGCCTCCACGCTGACGGTGGGCAGGCCGGTGTTCTGGCCGAAGAACGGCAGCACGCTGCGCTGCGCGACCACCTGCACGGCATTGCGCGGGTTGCTGGCATCGACGGTGGTGACGAAGCGGTTCGACGTGCTGCGTGTGGCGCTCCAGTTGCCGCAGCGGATCTGCACGGTGCCTGCAAACCTGTTCTGGGTGACCGCGCTCTGCCGCGCTGCACTGTTGTCGCTGTTGTCAGACGTGCACAGCTCCAGCCGTTGTGCACCGGCCAGTGCAGCGAGGTCCGCGACTTTCTGTGCGTCACGCTTGGCCCAGAACAGATAGCCGATCTCTACCAGGCCCAGCATGGCGAGCAGCGCCAGCATGACCAGCATCATGGTGACCGACATGCCGCCGCGTGGGCGGCCGAAACTGAACTGGCGTGGGCGTTTCATGGCCTACCTCAGCGTCCCGATGAGGATGATCCCTTGGACTTGGCGACATCGGTTTCAAAGAAGTCCGGGATCTCGTGTTCGAAGCTCTTCATGTAGCGGGCGTAACTCAACGTAGCCTGGTCGCCGAGGATCGGCAGGCGTTGCCCGGCCTGCTGCCCTGATGCCTGCAGGCGGAACAGGTCGCGCGTGGTGTCGCCGATCTGGCTGCGGCCGGGTCGCGCGGCTGCAGCGGTGCCGTCGGTGATGGCGACCGCTGCAGGCGCCGCCTGCGGCACCGGTGCCGGCGGGGTCGCCAGGTCCACGGTGGCCAGTGACTCGGACTGCAGCGGCTGCGAAGCCGGCGCAGCGGGCGTGCTGCCGCCAAGCATCTGCCCGGTCAGGGGTTGCTGCTGCGCCTGCGCGCCGCCGGTCAACAGCAGGCAGGCCAGTGCAGGCAACAGGTGTCGGGTCAGGGGCATGGCGCTCATGGAGTGTTTCCGTTCGGCTGATCGGAGGTGCTGAAGCGTTCCAGCATCGAGGGCGGCAGGCGCTGCGGATCGCGCTCATCGCGGCTGTCGCGGCGTGGTTCCGCCGCCAGTCGCGTGGCGCCGGGCCGGTTGCTGCCGGCATCGCTGGCGGTAGCACGCGCAGGGGCCGGCACGACTGCGGCAGCTGCCGCGGCGGCCTGGCGCTGCTGCAGGCGGGCACGGATCTGCGCGGCCTGTTGCTGGATGCTGCGGCGGGTGTCCTCGTTGAGATTGGCCTGTCCGGCGAGGCGCTCTGCCGTGGTGGTGTCGCCACGCAGCACCGCCCACAGGGCGAGGTTGGCGGTGGCCTTGGGATTGCCTGGAGACAGCTCCAGCGCCTTGGCCAACGGTTCACGCGCCTGTTCGAACTGACCTGCACGCAGACGTGCATAGCCGAGATCGCCCAGGTAATCGGTGTTCAATGGCTGCAGCTGCGTGGCTCGGGCCAGTGCCTCCTCGCTGCCGCCATCATCGTCACGGCGCGCGGCGATCAGGCCCAGGCCGTGTGCGGCGGCAGCGGCCTGCGGGCCACTGGAGAGCTCGTGGTACAGGGCGATGGCAGCGTCGGCCTGGCCGGTCTCGCGCAGGGCGTCGGCCTGCAGCAGGCGCAACGCCGGCGGGTCGCCATAGCGCTGGCGGAAGGCATCGACGTGGGCCAGCGAGGCATACCAGGCACCCTGCTGCTGCATGCGCCCGATCAGTTCCAGGTAGGCATTGCGGCTGTCCTGCGGCGCCGGTTCGGGCGCGGCCAGGCTGGGCGCGCGCAGGTACTTCGGCGTTGTCGACGCACAACCACTGGCGACGGCGGCAAGGGCGAGCAACAGGCAGGAGGTGCGCAGGGCAGGCATCAGGGCGATCCCATCTTGGACATGGTGGTGGCCAGCGCGACCAGCGCCGGTCCGGCAAGAACCAGCATCAGCGCTGGCAGCAGGGTCAGCATCATCACCACGGTCATCTTCACCGAGAGTTTGCCAACCTTTTCCTTCAGGGTGTTGCGGCGCTGTTCGCGCAACCGGGTGCTGAACTGCCGCAGTGGTTCCTGCACTGCGCCGCCATGCGCGTGCACCTGCAGGATCAACTGCATCAGGCTGGTCAGGTCATCATCCGCGTAGACCTCGCTCAGCCGGCGCAGGGACTGCGCGCGCGTGCGGCCATGGGTGTACGCGACGTTGGCCTCCTGCAACTCGCCGCCAAGCACCGGCAACGCGTCGCGCAGCTTGTCGCCCAGCGTCTGCAGGCTCTGGTCCATGCTGAAGCCCACGCCCTGCAGCAGGCGCAGCAGGTCGATCAGCAGGGGCAGCTCGTTGTCGACGGCGCGCCGGCGCCGCTTCACCCAAGAAGAGAGGATGAACTTCGGCAGCAGCAGGCCTGCCGCGAGCGCACCGATCACAACCATCATCCTGGCCAGCCCCTGGGCGCTGCTGAACGCCAGGGCCAGCACCAGCACCAGCACGCCCAGCAGCAGGCGAAGGCCAAGATAGATGGCGGTGCCACGACGTGTGTTCCAGCCCGCCAGGTCCAGCAGCAGCCGGTCTTCATTGGCCAGCAATGCAGATTCCAGGCGGCCGCCACTGAGCGCGCGCCCGAAGCGTTCCAGCCAACCCAGCGAATCACGGCGCGCGGCCTCCGTGTCGCGCGCCTCATCCCGCGGTTGCAGTGCGGTCTTCAAGGTGGCCGAAGTGCGCTGTTCGCGATGGCTGCGTACCCATCCGGCGATGCCCAGCAGGGCAACACCGGCGGCCAGAACCAGCAGCGACAGGGCAAACCAGGTGCTGGCACTCATCGGGCACCTCCGTGGCGGATCCGGGTGGTCATAGCGACTTGGCCAGGCGGTAGAGCAGGAAAGCGCCAAACAGCTCCAGCCCCAGCGCGATCAACAGGATCTTGTGACCGAGCGGATCGTGCAGCACCGGCTGGAAGAATTCGGGGCTCGATATGGCCATCAGCACCGCGCTGGCCGGAGGCAGCAGGCCGAGCACCCAGGCTGACATGCGCGTTTCCGACGTGGTCGCGGCCAGCTCCTGCTGGGCCTGCTCCAGGTCGCGCATGAAATCGCCCATGCGCTGCAGGATCTGATCGGAGCGTCCGCCGATGCGTACGCTGACACCGATCACGACGGACAGCACCTTGAGCACATCCATCCGGTAGGGCTGTGCCGCCAGGCTCAGGGCACGGTCCAGGTCCATGCCGCTGCGCGCGTAGCGCACGGTGGTATCCAGCAGTCCGCGCAGCGGCGCGCTGGTCTGCATCGATGCCACCTGGAAGGCAGCCTGCAGGCTGTTGCCGAGCGCGGTCAGCCGCACCAGGTTGTCGAGGAAGTCGGGCAGCTGGTGCAGCAGCTGTGCACGCAGTTTCGTGGTGCGGCGCATGACCCACAGCCAGCAGGCCAGCAGGTACAGCAGCAGGGTCAGGGGGAACATCCACGCCGTACCGAGCCTGAGCATGGCCACGACCGAAAGCACCAGTCCCGGCACCAGCATCATGATGGGCAGCTTCCAACCCGTCTGCAGGCCCGCACGTTGCAGCAGGCCGTCCAGCGGCAACACCCGGCGCCCGGCACTTGCCGGTCGCGCCGGGTCGTTGGCGGCGGCTACGGATGCCCCGGCCGGGGCTCCGCCACTGGCGCCTCCGCGAGCCAGCTGCTGCTCGGCGTGCTGCAGCGAAGCCTGGCGTTGCTCCCGGTTGCTGGCGGTGCCCCACAGCCATACCGCAAGCGCCAGCAGCACCGAGATGATGCTCAGTACACCCAGCAGCAGGCCCGTGCCCATGCTCAGAAGTCTCCGTACAACGATTCGCGCAACTGCTGCCGGAACGGCTCCAGCTTGTGCGAATGCGGGTGGAAGCCCAGTCCGATCCAGCGATCGATTTCCTTGCCGTTGCCATCGATCTGCAGTTCGTGACGGAACATTTCCTGGGTCGTGATCAGGTTGTCACTGACACCGGTGATCTCCGTGATCGAGACCAGCACGCGCCGGCCGCTGCCCAGCCGCGAGATCTGCACGATGAAGTCGATGGCGCTGGCGATCTGCCGGCGCAGGCTGTCCTCGCTGCCCTGGAACCCGGCGAACCCGGCCAGCATCTCGATGCGGTACAGGCAGTCGCGCGGAGAGTTGGCATGGATGGTCGCCATCGAGCCGTCATGGCCGGTGTTCATCGCCTGCAGCATTTCCAGTACTTCGGCGCCGCGCACCTCGCCGACCACGATACGGTCCGGGCGCATGCGCAGGCTGTTGCGGACCAGGTCGCGGATGCTCACCGCGCCATGGCCTTCGGCGCCACCGATGCGGCTTTCCAGGCGGACCACGTGCGGGTGGTTGAGTGACAGTTCGGCGGTGTCCTCGACGGTGATCACGCGTTCGTTCGGCGGCACGTAGCTGGCCAGTGCGTTCAGCAGTGAAGTCTTGCCGGAACTGGTGCCGCCGGACACCAGGATGTTGCAGCGGCCCAGCACCATGGCCTTCAGCAGCGCCTGCATCGGCGCATCGAAGGTGCCCTTGGCCAGCAGCTCGTCCGGGGTGAACGGATCCTTGCGGAACTTGCGGATGGAGACCATCGGCCCATCCACTGCCAGCGGCGAGATGATCGCGTTGAGGCGGCCGCCGTTGGGCAGGCGCGCATCGACCATCGGGTTGGAGTCGTCCAGTCGGCGGCCCAGCGGCGCGAGGATGCGGCGAAGGATGCGCAGCAGGTGGGTGTCGTCGGTGAAACGCTGGGTGGCGCGCTTGAGCTGTCCTCCCTGCGAGACATGCACATCCTTGAAGCCGTTGATCAGGATGTCCTCGATCGTCGGGTCGTGCAGGAGGTCGTCGAGCGGGCCGAAGCCGGTCAGCTCCTTGACCAGGCCTTCGGCCACCACCTGCATCTCCTCCTCGTTGATCGGGATGCGCCATTCCTGGATGAAGCCCACCGTCTGCACCTGCACCCAGCGGGCGATGGTGTCAGGGGCCCAGGAATCGATGTCGATGCGCTCGTCCTCGATGCTGTTGAGCAGGTGCTCATGGGCGGCCGACAGCACCTTCTGGTACTGCTCGGTCTGCGCGAACGGCAGGTGGGCCGGGGCGCTGTCGGGCAGCACCGGGCGGGTGGCGGCATGTGGGAACGGGGTTACCTTGTCTTCCATTGCGATCCACCCAGGGCAAGGGAGAGTCTTTCCCGCAGGCCATGGGCCTGGACCGGGCAGGCAGCCGGATCCAGGCGCGACACAAGCGGGGCGAGGGCACGCAGGTAGGGGTCGCGCGGTGCGTCCTGCAGCAGCAGATGTCCCTGGCTGGCCGCCAGGCGCACGCGCGGGCGTTCGGGCAGCGTGGCCAGCAGTGGCACTTCGAATCGGCGTGCGATCTGGTCGGGACTCATGCCGCTGCTGTCGTCGTGGCGGTTGATCACCAGCTGCAGGCGCTTCTCCCGTTCGCGCTGGCCGGCCAAGTGCTTCAAGGCCTGGTCGAGCGATACCAGCGTGGCGATCGAGGCGTCCGTGACCAGCCAGATCTCGTCGGCCTGGTCCAGCAACAGCGGCGGTAGCTGCCGCAGCGGGCAGCCACCGGCATCGCACAGCACGCTGGCGAATACGTGGCGCAGGCGCTGCAGCAGCGCAGCCGGATCGGATGGCGGCACCGCATCGCTGCCGCTGGCGCGGTCCAGCAGCACCAGGCCGGTGTCATGGCGAGCCATCGCAGTGCGGGCGAGGGTGGCGTCGATGCGGCTGGCGTTGCGCAGCGCGTCTTCGTAATGGAAGCGGCTGTCCAGGTTGAGGTACAGCGCGAGGTCACCCGAAGGCTGGGCCAGCTCCATCAGCAGGCCGTCCTGCTGCAGTGCCTCGCCCTGCGCCAGCGCACGGGTCTGCTGTGCCAGCACCGAAAGATGCGCGGCCAGCGTACTGGTGCCCACTCCGGCGCGCACGCCCAGCAGTACGATCAGGCGCGCCTTGTGCGCGTGCTGCGCGGCGGCAGCCGGTCGTGGCGACAGGGCGCGGCGCAGCGCGGCCTCGATGCCGACGTTGTCGCTGTCCAGGTCCAGCACATCGCGCAGGCCCGCCCGCAATGCGATGACGATGCCTTCTACCTGGCCGGTACTGGTGGCACCGACGGCAACCAATGCAAGATCCGGTTCGGTCTGTTGCAGTTGCTGCGCCAGTACGCTGGAGGCGGCGGCATGTTCAGGGCGGAAATCCAGCAGCACAAGGCTCTGCGGCCCGCGTTGCAGGTCCAGAGCGGAGGTCGGCGTGCTGCTGTCCTGCCAGTGCAGGGTAGTGGTCGGCGGCAGTTTGGCCGCCAGCCGGGGCAGCAGTTCGCGATCCATTCCGTACAGGACCAGATTCATCGGCGGTCCTTGCGGATGCAGCGGCTGGGCAGTGGCGTAGGGCATGGGCGTGGTATCGCAGGCATCATGGAATCAGCGTGAGAAGCCGGGTACCGGGTCCTGGCTGATGGGACCCAGCAGCCAGGCGCCCCATTCGGGCATGTGCGGCTTGGCCTCGCGTTCGCCAGGCAACGGCAGCTCGGTGTTGCGCGCCAGCGGCTGCACCAGCCGCGGCGTGACGATGATCACCAGCTCCTTGTCCTGGCGCTTGTAGTCGAAGTTGCGGAAGAACGAGCCGATGATCGGCAGGTCGCCCAGCAGCGGGATCTTGCCGACGTTGGAGACGACATTGGAGCTGACCAGGCCGCCGATCACGAAGCTCTCGCCATCGCCCAGTTCGACCGTGGTGTCGGCACGGCGCGTGGTGATCGAGGGAATCTGCACGCCATTGAGGGCAATGGCGTTGCTGTAGTCCAGATCACTGGCTTCCGGTGCGACCTTCAGCGCGATGCGGTTGGGGGCCAGTACCGTTGGTGTCACCGTCAGGCCGATGCCAAACGGTTTATAGGTGATGGTGGTGGTGCCCAGGCCCTGCGGCTCCAGGATCGGCAGTTCGCCGCCAGCCAGGAAGCTGGCGCTCTGGCCGGATAATGCGACCAGGGTAGGTTCGGCCAGCACGCGCGCCATGCCGTTGCTCTGCAACAGGTCGACATCGGCGTTCCACAGGCCCTTGGTCGAGCCGAACACCAGCCGGAACGCCGAAGAGATGGGCGACTCGGCCTCGTTGCCGGAGTTGCCTTCCTTCATGCCCGGCAGGATGCCGGTGTTGCCCGGCAACTGGCCGCCCGGGCGGGCGAAGCCGTAGGCGAAGCTGCCATTGCGGTTCTGGAAGCTGATGCCGATCTGCTTCAACGCGGTCTTGTTGAATTCGACCACCTTGACCTCGACCTGCACCACGCCGCCGCTGCTGACCGTCGACGCGTCGGCAAGCAGCCCGTCCTTGCCCAGCGCCATGGCCGCGGTCTTCTGTTCCTGCATGTGCGAGAGCAGGCTATCGGTGCTTCCCTGCAGCAGGCCCTGGTTGTCCTGCTGGGTGAACACCAGCCCGTTGGAGCCTGCGTCTGCCGCGCCCTGCACGGCACTCTGCACCCGCACCTGCAGGCGTTGCGGCTCGGCCTGCTTGCGGTGCCACAGCAGGAGGGTCGTCGTACCCGGCGCTTTTCCGACCAGCAGGGCCTGCCGCTGCCCACGCAGCATCACGATATCGGCGACGCCTGGGTCGGCGATGGCGACCCGTTCCAGATCGGCCGGAAGCGTCCACGGGCGCTGCTCACGCGCCTGCAACACGAGATCGTCTGCGGCCACGCTTGTTGCCGGAGCCAGCAGCACCAGCAGCAGGGCCAGCCAGCGCTGGCGGGGGGAGGGGCGTGGGCGGCGGCGTTCGGTCATGGATGCGCTCGATGCAGGTCAAAGGGAACCGCGGGGGGCGGAGCTGTCGCCACGGATGATCTCGATGCCCGACGCACGCGGTGCGCTGCGTCGAGCCGCCGGCGCATGCACCGGGGGCTGCGGGTTGCTGCGGGCTGCGCTGTTGCCGCGGCCGGCCAGGGCATCACCATCGATGCCGGCGAAGGCGTGGTTCTCCGGCCGCTGCAGTGCGAGCTGCTGTTCGGCATCGAGGCCACGCACGGGATCGATCACGCCACGCGCCTGTGGGAACAGTGCAAGGTCGGGTTGCCCCGTATCGGCCGGGTTGCGCAGGGCAAGGAACAGCTTTCCCTGCTGCGCACCCAGCAGCAGCCGGTTGGCATCGGCCACCGGCACTGCCAGTACCGCACTGCGTGCCGGCTGGGTGGCCTCGTTGCCCGAGCCATGGTTGTTGCCATTGCCGGTGATGTCGGCGGCGCGGGGATCGTTGCGGGTATCACCTTCGTTGCCGGCGACGGCATCGCCGGTGACCGGAGCGATGTCCTGTTGACCGTAGCTGAGCACGCGTAGCCGCGACAGCAGCAGGCGAGTCTGCGCGGCCTCTGCCGGACCGCTGGCGTTGGGCTGGGCATTGCGCAGGTTGAGGAAGACATCGACGAAATCACCCGGCAGGATGCGGTTTCCGGCGCCGACCAGTTCGTCCACCGGGACGGCCAGCGCGCGTTCGCCGGGGCGCAGCTGCAGCGAGAATCCCTGTGCCAGGGCGCCGCTGCTGATGGCGGTGCCCTCGGCGATGTCCTGCACCGGTACCTTGCCAACCACGGCCGAGATGCTGGTGGCAGCACCGGCTACCGCCGTGGTCCGCTGCGCAAGGCGCACCCCATTGGCAGAGATCGGTTCGCCGGCCGGCAGTCGTGCCACCGCCTCTACCACGGTGATCGCCTGGACTTCGCTCTGCGCGACCGGGGCAACCGTGGCCGGCGCGGCCTGCTTGCGCCCGATCATCAAGGCGATCACCGCCAGCAGCACGGCCAGCCCGATCAGGGCGACGGCAGCGATGCGGGTCAACTTGAGCATGGAACCGTCTCCTGTGCCGATGGTCAGTTGCCGCTGCCGAGGTCGAGCTGGGCGACCGCGACACTACGGATGGGGGCCTGCATCACCCACTTGTAAAGCGTGGCGGTGCCCGGCAGGAAGGGATGGCTGGCGTAGTCGTAGCTGACGGTCACCGTCATGCACTGCGCAGTGGCCAGGCCGGCGCAGGGTGCCTGCGCGGAGACAACGATTGCGTTGCTGCCGCCATTGCTGCAGTCGACACCCTGTCCAGAGAATTTCAACAGCCACTGCATCGAACTGCGGGCTGCTACGCAGGCTGCGGTACGCCGTTCATTGGCGCTGCCATAGCGCAACGAAGCGCGAGCGCCCTCGGCCGAGGCCGTCGCCAATGTCTGTTGCGCGGCCATGATCATCACGCCGGAGAACGTGAACAGCAGCAGTGGCAGCAGGCCCAGCATGAGCATCAGGGCAAATTCGATGCTGGCTACACCGCGTTGACGCCGTGGATTGCGGATGTTCATGCCACACCTCCATAGACGCTTGCCAGGACCCAGCCGATGCCGGTGATGGCCAGGTAGGCTGCGTAGGGAATGCCATGTCGTCCCTGGCGCGCGGCCTGCATGTCGCGCAGGGCGGGGTGCGATTGCCATTGGCTGCTGGCGCGGTTGACCTGCATCTGAAGGCCTGTGGGCAGCATCACGCCCAGGCGGCGGCCAACAATGATCACTGCCGCGTGCAGGCCGGCCGCGAGACTGGCCACCATCCAGATCGGCAGCAGGGCTTTCCAGCCCAGCATCAGCCCCAATACCGCGAAGAACTTGACGTCACCGGCGCCCATCCAGCGGATGGCATAGAACGGCAGCAGGGCCACCAGGCCGAGCGCCGCGCCCGCTGCGTGGGCAAGCCACGGCTGGCGCGGCGTGCTGAACTGCCCCGCGATGATCAATGCGACGGCAATGATGGACGCAGACAACAGCCAGGCATTGGGCACCCGGCGGGCATACAGATCGCTGATCGCGATCCGCAGGCATACGCCGATGGACAATAGTCCCAGCAACGTCATCGCACACTCCGTCGTCCGTCATTGGACAGTCTGCAGTTGCCACCGGGCACATCCCAGCACCGCTGCAGGGATGTGCGATGCACGCAGGCTCAGCCGCCGGTCGCAGGTGCCGACCCGGAGGCCTTGGTGGCGAGTTCGGAGAGGTTCTTGAACAGCGTCTCGAAGAACCCCTTGATCTCCTTGTTGCCGACCGCGATCAGGATGCCGGCGATGACGGCGGCCAGCAGCCCGTACTCGAGCGCGGTGACGCCATCTTCTTCCTTCAGGAACTTGCGGATGGATGCGTTCATGGCCTTGTCTCCCTCTACTTGTTGTCTGCAGATGCAGGACACCTGTTGGGCGGTGGCCCGGCTCCGCCGGGATCGTCCGTGGGCCCCGCACATCCTGGCGGGGTGGCATGACGGGAATGACCCGCCGTGCTCATTCCTGGTGATCTGCCCCGGGGGAAATGCCGGCCGCAACGTCGCAACCACGCGGCGATGCGCCGGTGGTCGAACTGTTCTGCGATACGGTCGTGGTCATACGCTCCCCCAGGTGTGGTCGTTTTTGAAGCGACCGGATCACCGTGTCGTCGACTTTGCCTGAATGGCGGTTGGCTGCAACTGGAACCTATATGCAAATTCGGCAGAAACGCGGCAGCCCTTAAACTTTCAGGTTGTTTCTGTGACGCGTATCCGTTCGCTGGCAAAACGATTCATCGAGGTGCAGATATTGTGATGGCGCAAATGGTGCATGCGAATATCGTGCCACTGGCGACGACATTTTCTTCATCTCTGTATCTATTTTCTTCAATGCGGAGTTCGGGTTTACCTTCGATGATTATCGGGCATACTCGCTCTCACGTTGCTGCTTTCAACCGGGTTGGTCGCGCGGCACCGGCCGAGGCCATCCCGGCAATGGCGAAGGTTCCTGGAGGAATGGTGTGGCCCTGTCAGGCAGTGGGGGCCGCAGCGAGTTGCGGATCAACGGGGGGACGACACTGTCATGGTCGATGGTGGGGTAGAAGACAGCGACGACAGCGGGCTGCGATCGATCGATCTGGCGACGCTGGGCGGCGTACTTCGCGTGTGCGATGTCGAACTGCTGCTGCTCGATGGCAACGGGCCGCGGGCGGCCTTCGCTTCGCGCGTGCATGAGGAAGCCCTGTTCTGCAGCATCAGTTGCGGTTTCCACTGCCGTGGCCGCTTCATGCTGCCACCCGACTGGGCGATGCTGGGGTATCTGCACGCCACCGATGAAACACTGAGCTGGTGCCACGGGGTGCCGCTTGCACCGGGGATGGCGCTGACGGTGATGCCCGAAGGCATCAGCGAGTTTACGCTCAGCCCTGGTACGCACATGACCCTGATGCTGGTGCCGGTCGCACGGGTGCAACGCAAGTTGACCGAACTCAGCCTGCGCAGCACACCGCCCGCGGGCCAGGCACTTTCACTGTTCAATCTGGCGAACGATTCGGCGCCACTCGCCCATCATTATCAGCAGCTGCATCTTCAGCTCGGCCAGGGCGCTGGCCTGCAGCCGCAGGAAACCGAACGATTGCTGCACGAGCACGTGCAGGCCCTGCTCGGCGCAGGCGCCGCCGATCGGCCCGGTTGCAGCCGCGCACGGCGCACGCATTATCTGATCGCGCAGCGGGCGGAGAACTTCATGCGGCTCAACCTGCGCCGCAATATCTACATGAACGAGATATGCGACGCGGCGGGTGTCAGCGAACGCGGCCTGCGCTATGCCTTCGAGGATCTGTTCGGAACTTCGCCCAACCGTTATCTGTCGATGCTGCGCCTGTGCGCTGCCTGCCGCAGCCTGTCCATGGCCGATTCCAGCCGCCGTTCGGTGAAGGCGATCGCCCTCAGCTGTGGCCTATGGGACCTCTCCCGCTTTGCCGACAACTACCGCAAGGTTTTCGGCGAGCTGCCGCGCGATACGCTGATGCGCGCTCCCGCGCAGATCGGCCAGCCGGCCTGAATCAAGCGCCGCAAGGGTTTCGGGATGGTTTCTGCCGGAATTGCCCATGCGCTTGCCGATATCGTTGCCGCTTCTGCATAGCCCGCTGCCGATTCCGGCCGTGGATTTGCCGGAATGCGCGATTGCCGTGCCGGAATGAAGTGCGCAGCCACCGTTGCAAACGCTGAAATGTCAGTCACCTGCCTAACGGCAAGTCCACTGACATTCAAGTTGTTCGCCTACGGGGGAAGTGCTCATGAATCGCATCTACCGGCGTGTATGGAACCGCCAGCTCAATGCTCTGGTTGTGGCCTCGGAACTGGCCACCGGCGACAGCGGCGGCAGTGCCGCGCGGGATCCGCGCGCCTTCCTGCTGATGCCCACCACGCTCGCCCTGGCCCTGCTGTGCGTGATGGCCAGTGGCCACGCAGGAGCATCCGAATCCAATCAGTCGCTGCGTGATCTGCAGGCTCTTGCAGCCAAGTACACCCAGCCAATGCCAGTCAAGGTCGATGCCGAGGTAGCCCTCGCGGCTGCCGCAAGCCAGGCCCAGAGCAGCCCGGCGATCAGCGCGGATGCGCGTGTCGGCCTGCAGTTGAGCACCGCGTCGCTGCCGGTGGTGCGTGACGTGCTGCCGGCCTCCGTGCAGGTCAAGCTGGCCGCGAACACGGCGCCGAAGCAGGTCGCCGTGCCAAGGCTTGCCGCTGATGTCCGAGCGAATGCCAACATCGGTCTTGGCGGCGCGCAGGTGGCATCAATCGATACCGGTGCAAAGGCGGCCGCCGGCATCAGCGGCGCGTCGGCGGGCGCACTGCGGGGTCTGAAGGCGTCTGTGGATGGGGCGCTGGATTCGAAGCTGAAGGTGGCAGGCCACCAGATCGACGCCCAGGGCCAGGTAAAGGCGACGGCGGCGATCACGCTGCCCGCCAAGGAGGAACTGCCGGGAGAAACCCACGATCGCGCGATCACCGCAGCATTCGATGCTGGTGCTGCCGGCAAGGTGCGCGTGCAGGCGCCGAATGGCCAGGAAGTGGTTGCCGATCGCAATCTGAAACTGGCCGGCCAGGCAACGGTTGCGGCGCAGAACAGCGCGCTGGGTGTCGGTGGGCTGGTGGGTAGTGCGGTCGGCGCCGCAGGCAATGCAGTCGGTGGTGCGCTCAACGGCACCGTCGGTACGGTCGGCAGCGCGGTCGGTGGTGCCCTCAATGGCACGGTGGGCAGCGTGGGCGGCGCCGTAGGCGGCACGCTCAACAACACTGTAGGCGCCGTGGGTGGCGCACTGAATGGCACCGTAGGCAGCGTCGGTGGTACGGTCGGTGGTGCCCTGAATGGCACGGTTGGCAGCGTGGGCGGCGCCGTAGGCGGCACACTGAACGGCACCGTAGGCACCGTCGGTGGTGCGGTCGGCGGCGCCCTCAACGGCACGGTCGGCAGCGTGGGCGGCGCCGGAGGCGGCACACTCAACAACACTGTAGGCGCCGTAGGCGGCGCACTGAACGGCGCCGTAGGCACCGTCGGTGGTGCGGTCGGCGGCGCCCTCAATGGCACGGTCGGCAGCGTGGGCGGCGCCGTAGGCGGCACGCTCAACAACACTGTAGGCGCCGTGGGTGGCGCGCTGAATGGCACCGTAGGCAGCGTCGGCGGTGCCGTGGGCGGCACGCTCAACAACACTGTAGGCGCGGTGGGTGGCGCACTGAATGGCACCGTAGGCACCGTCGGTGGTGCGGTCGGCGGAGCCCTGAATGGCACGGTCGGCAGCGTCGGCGGTGCCGTGGGCGGCACACTCAACAACACTGTAGGCGCCGTAGGCGGCGCACTGAACGGCGCCGTAGGCAGCGTCGGTGGTGCGGTCGGCGGAGCCCTCAATGGCACGGTCGGCAGCGTGGGTGGCGCAGTCGGCGGCACGGTTGGCAGTGTCGGCACTGCGGTCGGCGGCACGCTCAACAACACCGTCGGTTCCGTCGGCGGTCTGCTCAATGGCGCCACCGGCTCCGGCACTGGCCTGGGTGGCCTGCTGGGCAACACGCTCGGCAACGTCGGCAGTGCCGTGGGCAACCTGCTCAACGGCAACCTCAATGGCACCCTCGGCAATCTGGGCAGCGCGGTCGGCGGCCTGGTCGGCGGCACGCTCGGTGGCCTCGGCCTGACCAAGCCCTCGGCGATCCCGCCCACCAGCCCGAAGGCGCCGGCTCCGGCCGATCCGAACGCGGGCCTGATCATCGGCACCGGCGGCCTGGTCGGCAATGTGGGGCAGCTGATCGGCCCGACCACCACCAGCCTGTTCGGTGGCGATGGCTACCTGAGCAACGGCAACCTCAAGCTCAGCAATGCCAACGTGATGCAGACCTACTCGACGGTCAATGTGCTGGGCCTGCCGGTGGTCAACCTGTCGCCGGTCGGCAGCACCCTCAACGGGCTGGGCGGTGCCGCTACCGGTGGCAGCTCGCACCTGACCCTGATCGGTGGCGTCACCTCCGACAGCTACATCTACAACATCAACAACGGCAATCCGGGTGGCCTGCTGGGCTTGCTGCTGCCGAAGGACTCGCCGGCGTGGGCCGCCAAGTGCCTGGACGTCGCCCTGGCTGACATCTCGTGCTGGGCCGTGAACGCCGCGCAGGACTACCAGGTGCTGATGGGCGATGGCGCCTTCGCCAACGGTTCGAAGGAAGTGGTGATCGGTGCCAATGCACGGCACGAATTGCCGAAGGTCGATGCCAACGTCGCCTTCCCGGGTGATGGGGTCAACGACCCGAGCAATCCGACCGGTGTGCCGACCGCCGACTACGCTGCGCGCATGGGCCATTCGGTGATCGTCGGCGACAGTGCCGTCGGTACCGCAAACGGGCAGACCCTGCTCGGTGCTGAAGCCACCTCCAACCAGGCCAACTCGGTCGCACTGGGCTACCGCTCGGCCGCACTGCGCGGCGCGCAGGCCAGCTACAGTGCTTACGGCCTGACTGCTCCGCAGGTTTCGGCGGGCGAAGTGTCGGTGGGCACCGCCGGTGGTGGCGAGCGCCAGATCACCAACGTGGCTGCCGGTAGCGTCAACACCGATGCGGTCAACGTAGCCCAGCTGAGGGGCGCGATCAGCCTGATCAACGGCGTGGCCGATGCCGCCGTCACCTACGACCTGGATGCTGGCGGCAATCCGAACTACCGTCGTGTCACGCTTGGCGCGGGCACCGGCACCACCACCATCGGCAACCTGGCCGGCGGTGCGGTCACTGCCGGCAGCCTGGAAGCGGTCAATGGCGGCCAGCTGGCGGCGACCAATGCTGCCATCGCCAGCTTCTTCGGCGGCCGCGCGGCCTTCGATCCGGCCAGCGGCGCGTTCACTGCACCGCTGTTCGAGATCAGCACCATCTCCACCGGCGGCGCCATCGCCAAGGGCCTGTATGAGAACGCCACCGATGCTTTCGCCGCGGTCGACGGCTCGCTGGTCAATCTCAACACGCAGATCACCGATATCCGCAACGGTGGCACCAAGTACCTGCGGGTGAACTCGACCGGTACCGAGGCGCTGGCCACTGGCGCCGACTCGATCGCGGTCGGTACCAACGCCCGCGCCACCGCCGCCAACAGTATCGCGGTGGGTGCCGGCAGCCTGGCCGACCGTGCCAACAGCGTGTCCATCGGTGCGGCCGGTGCCGAACGCCAGGTCACCAACATGGCCGCCGGTACCGCCGCGACCGATGCGGTCAACCTGGGCCAGCTGCAGGCGTCGGAGCAGGGTGCCCTGCGCTATGACCTCAACGGCGACGGCAGCGTCAACTACGCCAGTGCCACGCTGGGCCAGAGCGGCACCGCCACCACGCTGCGCAACCTGGGCCCGGGCCAGGTCAGTGCCACCAGCAGCGAGGCCATCAACGGTGCCCAGCTGTTTGCGGCCAACCAGGCCGTTGCCACCCACCTCGGTGGTGGCGCGGCGGTCAACGCGAGCGGCGTACTGACCGCACCGACCTATTCGATCAACAACGTGGCCGCCAACGGCACGATTACCAAGGGCAACTACAACGACGTCGGTACCGCCTTCGACGCGGTCAGCAATTCGCTGGCCAACGTTGCCGACCAGACCGGCGAGATCGACAAGCTGGCCGTGAAGTACGATGTCGACGCCAGCGGCAACGTGCTCAACAGCGTGACGCTGACGGGCACCGGCACCGGCGCGGTGAAGATCACCAACGTCGCCGCCGGCAGCATCCTGGCCGGCAGCAGCGATGCCATCACCGGCGACCAGCTGTTCAGCACGAACAGCACCATTGCCAGCTACTTCGGTGGCACCACCGCCTACAACGGCACCACCAACGTGTGGACCGCGCCGAAGTTCAGCATCTCCAGCATCGCCACCGATGGCACTTTCACCAGCGGCGACTACAACAATGTCACCGCCGCCTTCACTGCGGTGGACGGCTCGCTGAAGGTCCTCAACCAGCGCATCACCAACGGCGGCGGTGGCAGTGCCTACCTGGCGGTGAACTCGACGGCAGCGGCCGCAACGGCGGCCGGGGCGGAGGCGGTGGCGGTCGGCCCGCAGGCCCGTGCGGCCGGTGCCAACAGCGTGGCGGTCGGCAACGGCGCCAGCGCCAGTGCCGGCAACAGCGTGGCACTGGGTGCAGGTTCGGTGGCCAGCGTCGGTGCGCAGAGCGGCTACACCGGTGCCTATGGCCAGACCGGTGCCAGCAACTCGGCCGGTGAGGTCTCGGTCGGCAGTACTGGCAGTGAGCGCAAGATCACCCATGTCGCCGACGGTTCCGATACGTACGACGCAACCAATGTCGGCCAGCTGAAGAACGGCGTGAACTACGCCATCGACGAATCGAAGAAGTACACCGACCAGAAGATCCAGAACATCACCAACGTGGCCGGCAGCTTCCGCGCCAACAACACCAACAACCTGGCCGACCCGTCCGCCAGCGGTGCCAACTCGGCCGCCGGTGGTGCAGGCTCAACCGCAGCCGGCGCCAACTCGACCGCGCTGGGCAATGGTTCGCAGGCGCAGGCCGACAACTCGGTGGCGCTGGGTGCGGGTTCGGTGGCGAACCGGGCCAACACGGTCTCGGTGGGTGCCGCTGGTGCCGAACGCCAGGTGGTCAACGTGGCCGACGGTTCGCAGGCCACCGATGCGGTCAACGTACGCCAGCTGCAGGCCTCGCAGCAGGGCACGATCCGCTACGACACCACGGTGAACGGTGCGACCAACTACAACAGCGTCACCCTGGGCAGCACCAGCAGCGGCCCGACCACGGTGCGCAACGTCGCCGCCGGCACCGCCGGTACCGACGCGGTCAACGTGGACCAGCTGAAGTCGGGCATGGCGCAGACCCTGGATTGGTCGAAGGCGTACACCGACGAGCGCATGGGCGGCTTCGAGCGCGACCTGCGCAAGACCGACAACCGCGCCTCGGCCGGTATCGCGTCGGCGATGGCCACCGCAGCGCTGCCGCAGCCCAGCGAAGCGGGCCGCAGCATGGCCTCGGTCGCCGCTGGCAGCTACAACGGCGAGTCGGGCGTGGCGATCGGTATCTCCGGTGTCTCTGAAGGTGGTCGCTGGATCTACAAGTTCAGCGGCTCCACCAACAGCCGTGGCGAGGCCGGTGTGGCCGTCGGTGCCGGCATCCAGTGGTGATCCCCGCGGCCGGGCCGCACGCGCGGCCCGGCACCGCGGAAACGTCCAAAGGGGGGGAATGACATGAAACAGCATCGCATCGCCCACACCGGCCAGATGGCCGCAGTGCTGGGCCTGGTCCTGGGGATGGGCCTGCTGGCCGCCTGCCGCAGCCATGCGCCGGCCGCCGACCGTCCTGCCGACACCACCGCCGTGCAGTTCCCGGAGGCGTCGAAGGCTTCGTTGAAGGAGGGCATCTATCCCGACGTCGCCGACCTGCGCAGATTCGCGCCGGGCATGAGCAAGCGGCAGCTGTATACCTTGCTGGGCACGCCGCACTTCAACGAAGGCATGTGGGGCGTGCGCGAGTGGAACTACCTGTTCAACTTCCGCACCGCGCAGGGCGCGGAGTATTTCACCTGCCAGTTCCAGGTGCGCTTCGACAGCAAGGGCATCGCCCAGGGGGGCTACTGGAAGCCGGAATCGTGCGCGGCGGTGATCGAACCGCCACGGCCACCGGCGCCGCCTGCACCGGCACCGCTGCCGGAGCAACCCCTGCGGCTGTCGGCCGACGCGCTGTTCGGATTCGACAGCGCGGTACTCAGCGCCGAAGGCCAGCAGGCGGTGCAGGGCATCCTGGCGCAGGTGCGCGAGGCCGCGCAGGTGCAGTCGATCCGGGTGACCGGGTACACCGACCGTATCGGCAGTGCCAGCTACAACCAGACCCTGTCGCAGCGACGTGCCGAGGCCGTACGCAGCGCGCTGGTGCAGGGCGGGGTGCCTGCGGCCAGCATCAGCGCCGAAGGGCGGGGCGCAGCCGAGTCGATCGTGCAGTGCGAGCAGCGCAATCGGCGCGAGCTGATCGCCTGCCTGGCGCCGAACCGTCGCGTGCAGATCGCCGGAATCGCCAAGCCGCGCTGAGAGTCCCGCCCCGGGGCCATGCCCCGGTATCCCGAGTCCCCCCTGACCGTCGGCAGGACGTGGTTACGTCTCCCCCGTTGACCACGCCTGCCGGCGGCTCAGGTTTTCCATGGTGCACGCGATGAACGCTCAATTCCTGCCTCTTTCCATGAAGACGGAAACCACACTCAGCGTGTACGGCCAGCTCGGCAACCATGCCGTGGTACGCATTCCCGGGCGGCGCCTGCCGGGGCTGATCCTGCAGGCCGATACCGTGGCCGGGTTCCTGGCCCAGCTGCAGGAGGCCCAGGCCTGCCTGCGCAGTGGCCGCGCACAGCGTACCGACGCCGAGCTGGACATGCTGATCGACGTGCTGCAGCAGTGGTATGCGCTGATCGAATCGCGCCTGGCCGACGCGGGCGAGGCGCTGTAGGGAAAAAGGGGACGGAGGGGATTAAGTCGTTTCCGGCACACTCGGGGCAAGAGCGACTTAATCCCCTCCGTCCCCTTTTCCTAGGCGCGGGCGCGGACCAGCCAGCAGGCGGCATCCACGCGTACGCGGTCGCCCTCGATGAACGGGGTGAATGCCGCTACCGCCTTGTTCCGGAGCGAGGTGGCCCGGTCTTCGGGCAGATTGCGCAGCGCCAGGCCCAACGGGCCCAGCTGGCCGACATAGGTCGGCAGGTCTTCGCGGGCGAGCGAGCAGGGCAGGTCGACCGCAACAACCTCCACGTCATTCCAGCCGGCGGCCTGCAGCAGGTGCTGCACGCGCTCGCCATCGGCAAAGGCGAACTGGCCCGGTGCGCCGGGCGCGCGGGGCGGAAGATCCAGTGCATCGCCGATGGCGCGTTCGGCCGTTGTCATGAACGGGTTCTCCGCTGCGCTGCGCCAGGCGATGAAACGCAGGCCGGCACCTGGCCGCGCGGCACGGTGCAGGTTGGCGAAGGCGGCCTCGGTATCTTCGAAGAACATCACGCCCAACCGAGATTGGATCCAGTCGAAGTGCGCGGTGGGCAACGGATGCTGCTGTGCGTCGGCGACGATGAAGTCTGCGCCCAGTCCTGCTGCCTCGGCGCGTTGACGGGCCAGCGCCAGCATCGGCGCGGAGATGTCCAGGCCGGTGCAGTGCGCCGACGGGCGTGCGGCGGCTGAGGCCAGCAGGCTGGCACCGGTCCCGCAGCCTACATCCAGCAGTTGCGTGACGGTGTCGGGCAGTTCGTCGACCAGCAGGTCGGCCAGGGGTTGGAACAGGCCGTCGAGGATGGCCTGCTGCGCAACCCAGATCTGACCGCCGGGGCCGTTCCACAGCGCGCTCTGATCAACGGGGGATGTACTGGTCATGGTCTTGCCTTGCGGGGAAGTCGCCCATAGGTTGGCGCTTGAAGGTCACTTGAGGTCAAGCCCGTGCGTGAACTGGATATCGGCGAGGTGGTCAAGCGCAGTGGCGTGCCGGCCTCGACCCTGCGCTACTACGAACAGCTTGGGCTGCTGCAGGCACTGGGCCGTCGCGGCCTGCGCCGGCAGTACGACGAGCGCGTGCTGGAACGGCTGGCGCTGATCGGTCTTGGCCAGGCGGCCGGGTTGTCGCTGCAGCAGATCGGGTTGTCGCTGCCGCCGCAGGATGGATGTATCTCGCTGGACCGTGAGGCGCTGCTGGCACAGGCCGATGTGCTCCAGCGGCAGATCACCCAGCTGCAGCGGGTGCGCCGGCACCTGCAGCGCGCGGCGGCCTGCCCGGAAGCGCAGGACGCGCGGCAGTGCGGTTCATTCCGCAAGCTGCTGCGCGCACAGCAGCGCATGGCGGGTGGGTGAGAGAAGCATCCACGCATGGCGTGGATCTACTTCACCACGACCTCGGTAGATCCACGCCATGCGTGGATGAATCAATCGCGGGTGCTGACTTCCCAAGTGGCGTGCAGCACGCCCGGCACGTGTTCCATCCGCGCCAGCACCACATCCAGCTCATCGGCACTCACGGCGGTACTGACCAGTATCGCGATCACATCGGTGGGTGCATCGGCATGCTCGACCACCTGCACGTCGCCGACCGGATACTGCGCAGCCTCCAGCGCATCGACGAGGCGCTCGCGCACGCGCGGCACGGCTTCGGCATCCACGCTCAGGCGCACTTCGTAGGTCGCTTCGGTGGCGGCCTCGTTGATCGGGATGCGGTTGATCGCATTCACCAGCGGCCGCAGCAGGGTGTTGCCGGCGATGATCAGCACGGTCAGCAGCACGCCTTCGGCCAGCATGTCCGCGCCGGTGCAGCTGCCCACCGCCGCCGAGCACCACAGGGTGGCTGCGGTGTTCAGACCGCGCACGTTCATGCCTTCCTTCATGATCACGCCGGCACCGAGGAAGCCGACGCCGGAGACCACGTAGGAGATCACCCGCACCGCCTCGGCGCTGCCGGCGATGCGCATGCCCAGGTCGACGAAGGCGGCGGCGCCGACGGCGACCAGCACGTTGGTGCGCAGGCCGGCGGTGCGTTGCCGGTACTGGCGCTCGGCGCCGATCAGCGTGCCCAGCACGAAGGCGGCCAGCAGGCTCACCACGGTGTCGGCGAAGGGACCGGCCTGGAAGGTCTCAATGAAGCGCATGGCCGGAGTCTACCCGGTCATGGTGACAGTAGATCCACGCCATGCGTGGATTTCCAGCGGTCCACGCCACGCGTGGTTAGTCAGCGTGCCAGAAACGACTTCATCCCCTCCGTCCCCTTTTTGCGCGATCAGTCGGTGTCCTCGACGCGCTCGCCCATCAGTTCGCGCTGGCGCTTGTCCAGTTCCTCGGCGTAGCGCTTGCGTACGAAGGCTTCGGAAACCACGCCCAGCACCTGGCCGTCGGCGGCGACCACGGCCAGTTCGTCGGCCTGGGTCTGGTCGAAGCGCTGCATCACGCTGACCACGTCCGCCGCTGGCGACAGCGACACATCACGGTTCTCGGCCAGCTCGCCAATCGTGGTTTCCGGCTTCACGCCGTCGCCGTAGACGCGCGGAATCTGCACGATGCCGGCGTAGTGGCCCTCGCTGTCGATCAGGATCACCCGGCTGCCCGAACCCAGCGGGAAGCGCTGGCGGAACGCGGCGGCATCGAGATCGGCCGGCGCGGTCGCCACGCCCTTGCGCATCAGCCGGCCGGCGTTGAGGTTCTGCACCCAGCCCACGTCGCGGGCGCTCTTGATGGTCTCGCCGCGCAGGTGCATGCGCCAGGTCGAGAACGAGTAGCCGAACCACTGCCGTACCAGCGTGCTGGACACCAGCACCGCGCTCATCACCACGCTGGTCAGCAGGAAGTCGTGGGTGCCTTCCAGCACCAGCATGGCCATGGTCATCGGCGCGCCGACCACCGCCGCGGCCAGCGCTGCCATGCCGGCCAGTGCGGCGGAGGTGGCGTCGATCACCGGCACGCCGGTGGCCATGGCCAGCAGGCCGGCGAACAACGCGCCGACCAGGGTGCCCATGAACAGCGAGGCGAAAAACAGGCCGCCACGGAAGCCGAAGCCCAGCGAGATGCCTGAGGCCAGGCACTTCAGGGTCAGCAGGCCGCCGATCCAGATCAGTGGCAGGTGCGTGGTCAGGTCCAGGTGCAGGGCGCCGTGGCCGGACGACAGCACCTGCGGGCTGGCCAGGGCCAGCGGAATCAGCAGCAGGCCGCCCACCACCGGGCGACCCCACAGCGGCAACGGGCTGCGCTTGACCGTGCCCTCGATCGAGGCGATCAGGCGCAT
Source organism: Stenotrophomonas sp. YJH_SMC_4 (assembly GCF_059371575.1). Lineage (NCBI taxonomy): Bacteria > Pseudomonadati > Pseudomonadota > Gammaproteobacteria > Lysobacterales > Lysobacteraceae > Stenotrophomonas > Stenotrophomonas sp. YJH_SMC_4. Next base: position 4,283 of record NZ_JCAFUR010000004.1, on the reverse strand, counting down.
GACGGCGATGCCGACCATCGCGCAGCAGCAGCCGAGCAGGCCGTAGATGGCGTAGTCGGCGGCGCGGACATCAATCGTCGAGGCGGCGGGCAGCAGGTAGGCCTCGATCCCCGCCTGGTCGGCCACGAACGCGCCGGCCAACGCGGCCACGGCCACCGGCGCCAGAGCGGCCGGGGTGTAGGCGCCGATGACGATCTCGAAGGCGTAGAACGCACCGGCCAAGGGCGCACCGAAGGCGGCGGCGATGGCACCGGCGGCACCGGCGCCGACCAGGATACGCACATCGTTGCGGCGCAGGCGCATCACCCGGCCCAGCTGGGAACCGCTGCCGGCGCCCATCTGCGTATACGAAGCCTCCAGCCCGACCGAGGCGCCGCAGCCATTGGACAGCAGGGTCTGGGTCAGCACGATCAGGTTGTCGCGCATCGACATGCGGCCGCCATGCAGGGCATTGGCTTCCACCGCATCGAGCAGGGGGCGCTTGAGCCGGGTCGCGGCCAGGCTGACCAGGCCGACCAGCAGGCCGCCCAGTGGCAGCACCAGCAGCGCGGTCCAGGTCAGCGAGGGCAGGGAGCTCAGGCGCATGCCTTCGTCCAGCCCATACAGCGTGCCCTGCAACCAGCGCGCGATGCCCGACTGCAGCAGGGTCAGGTAGCCGGCGATCAGGCCGACCAGCAGCGCGAGTGCGATGAACCACAGATCACTGCCACGCAGTCGCAGGCGCAGGCCCTGGAAGGCCAGATGCAGGCGCGATGGCAAAGCAGACGGTGACATGGTGGCGGCATGATACGCCGCCACCGTGATCGCCACCGTCACTGCATCGGGCGATTACCGCTTCAGAAGCGGTAGTGGCCCTGCACGTAGAAGGTACGCGGCGCGGCCACCATGCGGCCGGCGTTGCCATCGACATTGCGGGTGTACCAGCGCTTGTCGGCCAGGTTGTTCACGCCCAGTGCGATCTCGCTGTCACCCAGTCCCGGCACCTGCCAGGCCACCTGCGCGTTCCACAGGCGAACACCCGGCACGCGGCCCACGCGCGCATCGGCGCTCTCGGCCCAGGTGTTGGCGGCGTCGGCGTACTGGCCGCTCTGGTGGGTGCTGGAGACATTGAAGGTCCAGCCGGCCAGTGCGTAGCGGGCGCCGACGCTGTCGGTGTCGCGCGCGTAGAAGGGCACGTCCAGGCCACGGTTGTCGCCGGACTGCTGGATCGCCTTGGTCCAGGTGTAGTTGGCGTACAGCTCCAGCCCGGCCAGCGCGCTGTCCTCGGCGAAGCGGTATTCCAGTGCGCTCTCCACACCCTTGTGATCGGTGGCGCCGATGTTCTGGAAAGTCGGCGGAGTGATCCCCGGCACCTGCAGGATCTGGTTGTCGAAGCGCATCTTGAACACGGTTACTTCCGCGCGCAGTGCACCGTCCTGCCAGCGCGCACCGAGTTCGGTGGTCTTTGCAACTTCCGGGTTCAGCGGATTGCTGGCGGTCTGCGAATTCAGCTGGATGTTCTGCACCGGCCCGAACGAGGTGGTGTAGTTGCCGAACACGGTCAGCTGCGGGGTCAGCAGGTAGGCGATGTTGAGCGAGGGCAGGGCCTTGTCGTTGCGGCTGCTGAAGGTCGCCGTGCCACCGGCCTGGCGGCGGTCCATGTCGATCCATTCCATGCGCACGCCCGGGGTGATCCGCCACTGGCCGATCGCAATGCGGTCGTCGATGTAGAACGCGTGGGCGTCGGTGGCGTTGTCGAAGCGGTTGGTGGCGCTGGCCACGCCGGTGCGGCGGGTGACGGTGTAGCTGCGGTCGTTGCCACGTTCGCGCAGGAAGCGGTAGCCGGCGGTGATGTCGTGCACGCTGGCGCCCCAGTGCAGGCGTTGGGTGTAGCGCGGCTCGATGCCGAGCACGCGGTAGTCACGCGGCTGCACGGTCAGCTGGGTGTTGGCGGCGTTGATCAGCGAGCTGGCGCGGCTGCTTTCGTTGTAATAGGCCAGCACCTCGAACTCGCTGTTGGCCGACAGCGTGTTGGTGTAGCCCAGGTCGATGCCGGTGCGGTGGCCCTTCCAGAAATCGGTGGGGCGGGTGTTCTGGAACGGATCGGCCTGGTACTGGGCGCGGGTCAGGCCGCCCGGGGTCAGCGAACGCACATCGTAGTAGGACAGTTTGGCGCGCAGTTCCTGCTGTTCGTCGATGGCATAGGCGAACTTCAGCGCGAGGTCGTTGAAGCGGTCATCGCTGCCCTGGCGCCAGCCGCGCCCGTCCTGGCCCGAGTAGAGCAGCGCCGCGCCCAGACCGTTGCCGCCGGTGCCGCCGAGGAAGGCGTTGTACTGGGTGCTGTCACCGCCGCCATGGTCGTAGGCGGTGTAGCGCACACCCGCTTCGCCGTGCAGGCCCGCGCCGGTCGGAATGGCGCGGGTGCTGAAGTTGATGATGCCGCCCACGTTCTGTGGGCCGTAGCGCACCGCGCCGCCGCCGCGCACCACGTCGATCGATTCGATGTTGGACAGGCTGGTCGGTGCGAACGACAGCTGTGGCTGGCCATACGGCGCCACCGCCAGCGGCACGCCGTCCAGCAGTACGGTCGAGCGTGGCGAGTAGCGCCCGGTCAGGCCGCGCACGCCGATGTTCAGCGAGACCGAGCTGCCGGCCGTGCCGGAGTTGTCGGTGACCTGCACGCCGGGGATGCGGCGCATGGCATCGCCGATGCTGGCTGCGCCACTGGCCTCGATGCGCTGGCGGTCGACCACCGTGCGTGCGCCGGCGAAGCTCTTCACGCTGTCATGCAGGCCGGTGCCCAGCCAGCTGCCGGAAACCTGGATGCTGTCCAGCGTGGTGGCGCCGTCCTGGGCGAAGGCACGGGTGGCCGGGAGCAGGCACAGGGCGAGGGCGGCAGCCAGGGGCAGGCGGGCCGGTTGCAGGGCGTGGATGGGCATCGGTGCGGGTTGCGGAAGGTCGTAAATGAGAATTATTGCGGATTCCATTCGCTATGGGAATGCGCCTCCGGTTCATGCCGATGCCCCGGTGGTAGAGTGGGCGATTGCTTCCTGACCCGCTGACATCCGCCATGTCCCAAGCTGCTTTCTACCCCGTCGGAACGCCTGGCCAGCCGTGGGGAGCGGCGGAGCGGGAGGCGTGGCGTGGCCGCCAGCAGCGCCTGCGTCGCTATGACGAAGAGGTGCTGCCGCGCATCGAGGCGTTGGCTTCGCGCTTTGACAAGGTGGCCTACGGCCAGCTCGACTACGCGGGCGAGACCTACACCTTGTTCGCCCTGCGCAGCCGCGACTGGAACCCGGCGCTGCCGGCTGTCCTGGTCACCGGTGGCGTGCACGGCTATGAGACCAGCGGCGTGATGGGCGCGCTGGAGTTCCTCGAAAAGCACGCCGCCGACTATGCCGGCAAGGCCAACCTGCTGGTGACGCCGTGCGTGAATCCGTGGGGCTTCGAGCGCATCAACCGCTGGAACTTCGATGCGATCGACCCGAACCGCAACTTCCGCGCCGACGGCCCGGCCCGCGAATCGACCGCCGTCATCGAACTGATCGCGCCGTACAAGGGTCAGTTCGTGCTCCACATCGACCTGCACGAAACCACAGACAGCGACGAGAGCGAGTTCCGCCCGGCGCTGGCCGCGCGTGACGGCAAGCCGTTCGAGCCGGGCCTGATTCCCGATGGGTTCTACCTGGTGGACGACAGCGAGAACCCACAACCGGCCTTCCAGCAGGCCGTCATCGCCGCGGTGGAGAAGGTCACCCACATCGCGCCGGCCGACGACAAGGGCGAGATCATCGGTTCGCCGGTGGTGGCCCATGGCGTGATCGAGTACCCGCTGGTGAAGCTGGGCCTGTGCGCCGGCATTACCGGCGCGAAGTACACCACCACCACCGAGGTCTACCCGGACAGCCCGCGGGCAACCCCGCAGCAGTGCAACGACGCGCAGGTGGCGGCGGTGTGCTCGGCGCTGGACTACGCGCTCGCCCATCGTTGATCGGCAGTGCCGGCCGCTGGTCGGCAACCACGGGACACTGGGATTGCCGGCCAGCGGCCGGCACTACCTCATCCAAGCGCGTCGGCCCACCACAGTGCGGCCGGTCCCGGCGGGGTGTCGCGACGCCACAGCAGTGCAACGACGCGCAGGTGGCAGCGGTGTGCTCGGCGCTGGACTACGCGCTCGCCCATCGTTGATCGGTAGTGCCGGCCGCTGGCCGGCAACCACGGGACACTGGGATTGCCGGCCAGCGGCCGGCACTACCTCATCCAAGCGCGTCGGCCCACCACAGTGCGGCCGGTCCCGGCGGGGT